>CAYQBE010000049.1:0-32568 GCA_964415625.1 uncultured Clostridium sp. | reverse complement strand
CTGTTTGTGGTTTATTTATTATAATGTCGCTGTTTCACTACCATACGAAATTACACTACTCTCAAACTATGTATCTATTGTTTTTGTTATATCAATAGTTTCACTACCATACGAAATTACACTACTCTCAAACGATTATAACAAGCATATCCTCCGGCTGTTTGTTTCACTACCATACGAAATTACACTACTCTCAAACCTCAAAAGCTAAATATATATATTTGCCGGGCGAGTAGAAAAATGCCACTACAACACCGTAACTCCGTACTATACTATATCATTACACATTTAACATAATTTCGCAAGAGTCTTTGTCAATAATTATTGTCTCCGAAAACTTTTTTACTGTATCCGGCATCCTGCTCTCTAACAACAACACACATAGTTTTCTATAATGTACATATTCATAAAATTTTTCAATTTCATATTCAGTCAAATAAGAAAGTAAATGCACGAAGACAAAACATTTTATATTCAGCAATTCCGATGATACTTTCATATAATCTAAAATTTTCTCAACTAATGTCTCCTGTTCATCATCAAATCGGATTTCTGCAATTTTCAGCAAACTCTGGATATCCATTTTTTCAGAGTATACCAGATCCCAATCCATACTCTGTACAATATGAAGTACATAGTTCTCTAAATCAGAAATGATCTGATTCCCCTCAATCAGTAAATCGGATGACACTATCTCTTTTTTCAATATCTCACCTAATTTACTTAACAGCTTTCGCTCATTCACTGTAATCGACAACGGGTCAATGATACAGACCAATTGGTCTTTTATCTTTAACAATGTATCATCCTCTGACAGTACAAGTCTTGTCTCCTCATGATCACTGAAAGCCATTTCCCTTATCAGGTTCAAAAATATTGCTGGCTGCTCTACTACCAGCAGACTTCTCTCATTTTCTTTAAATTGGAACACAAAATCAAAATCTTTATGAGCTAATTTCATAAAATCACCAATCTTTTATCACTCTGCAGGACTTCGGACTTGTACTCTCCGGTTATCACTTCCATTTTTGAAAACTGTTTCTCTGTTAATGTCAAAACCTGTACAAGTCCATCTGATGGTTTATTCTTACGGATTCCCTGAATGACCGCTTCTGACACTGTAGCATTTAATGCCAGCTTACAATAGACCGATTCCTGCATCATAATAAATCCATTCTTTATCAAATACTTACGGAATTTTGTATATTCTCTCCGATTACCTGCCGTTAATGTCGGCAGGTCAAAAAACACCATAACCCTCATATATCTATAACTCATTTCTATAAAACCTGATCAAAGAAACATCCTGTTCATTCATAGCATCAAATACACTTTTACAATAAATTTTAATTGCATGGTTCAAATAATTCCGTTTTCCATCAATCAAAACTTCTTTGTTTAAAAGATTTACCATACGCATTTTTTCATCATGCTCGAATTTCTTCGGCTTCATCCGATAGACCTCTTCATCTACCAAAATTCGAAATGGTTCCATAAGATCCGATCCAAAGTTAAACTGGTTGAACATATTTTCATGGAAAAATCCCAGTTGTGTGATATATCCGTTCGCCGTGATTTCTCTGTTGCATGCGGACAAGAGCAAGCTATATCCATAATTTAACGCCGCATTATAAGGTTCATCCGCTGTTCTGGTAAATTTCATTCCAAACAACGCATTGAAATACACTTTTGCCGCATGCCCTTCTCGATTGGTCGAATCTCCCGGACAAACCTCTTCAATGTATTCTTCTAAGAGATGGAATTCTTTTTTATCCAAACTTTTTAAGAATTCCATCTGTTTCCGGATTTTTTCTGTCACAATCTCTGTCCAGACAATTGATTTCATTTCTGCCGGCCATTCCATCTGTTTCTTTACCTTTACACTCGTATCGTGGCTGCCGTAATATGATATCAGTTCCGAGGAAGGATTTCTTTTCTCATCACAAAAAATCACTTTAATCTTCCTCTTTGTCAATTCATTCAGTAGTGCGGCAGTTAATGATACCGCCGTGGATTCAATCATCAGAACTGATATTTCACTAAGATGAATACGGGTAATTTCCTCCTGCCGCACTACCAGATAATCCAGCTTGTAGTCCAACTTTGCATTTCGTGATATTACAATTGTCCGCCAGCTCATACTCTTAGCAGGTCTATTACCCGTTCTTTAATTCCTGTTACAGATTTACTAACCATCTTTACAGAATCACAATTACTAACTGTTTTCGTGATTTGTATTTTACCCGCATTAGGAGAGCCTCCTATCAATACTAAATTAGCAGTAAGTGGTTTACATTGGAATAAATGCAGTGTTTCCCCTAATACCACACATTGTTCTGCCAAATACAACTCATCAAATTTGTCTCTCCCTAGTATAAGAGTCTCTTTTGGGTTTGCCGGACGATACTGATATATTGTATTGCTCAATTTATCAATGAATTTATCGTACAGCTCCATATTTCCTGATTTGCTTATACCTCTAGTATCTTTCACTTCCAGTAACGTTTTTTTATCCCTTCTCTGTGCATTCTCTTCCAAATATTTTGTAATTTTTTTCAGATACGCCGTATTTTCCTTGTCCAGACATAATTGGACCGCCCCCTGTAATATCAATTGTTTACCGGTACTTCCTTTCAAATGCATCGGAAATCCGTTAACAATCAGATAAGCATTTTTCTTAATGCATGGTATTATCACCCTTGGATTTTTCAAACCATAGAACTCTCTACAATATTGAAGCAATGCCTCTGGATTCTCTTCAAAATCTTTCCGCCTATACAGCGGTACTGTCTCTATCGTTCGTATTTCATTTCCTTTCTTATCTTCCGAAGCTACTAACATAAAATGTGAAGGTGTGACCGAAGTATATCCTCCATATTTCCAGGTCTCCATTCCTTTTTTGACTGGTATCAGACCTCTTGCCTTTGCCTGATCTTCAGGTGCTGCTACCAGCATTTGATTGAACAGTCCTCCTTTATTGCAGAATGCATATCGTGTAAAAAGAATATCGTTTCTTTTCAGTGTTTCTCCTACACATTGAATACTCCCATCTTTCCCCCGTTTCCAGATGATTTCCCCATTTTTTTCCAGATTAAAGTTGAACATCTGGTTCAAACTATATTTTGCATTTGGGTTCTCTTTTAACCAGCGAAGCGGATTGCTTGTAAATTTCTCATGAAATACATTGCCCACTACGATATTCTGATACGCATCCTTCGCATGATGGTAGTCATTCAGATCACGTACCTTAATATAATCCAAATAATCTCTTCGGAAATGGGAAACAGCCTCCGCTTTTACATAGACAATCTCTGCCTCTTCATATACTCGCTTCAACAGCGTTGCCACCGCTTTTGAGGACTGGCGTGTTTCCACAAGCTGACGATTGATAAAGCCTGCCAGTTCCTCATCGGTAAGAGGAGCGGTTCGAGTCAGACGTTCATATTTCTTCTCTGATATCAGCTTTTTCTCTTTCAGGTACTTCCAGGTAGTGCCCATCCTTTGCTGAATTTCAGGTGAGAGCATGCCGTCACTTTTTTTAGCGTTTACGCTGCGATCTACCAATACCAGATTATCCAGACTGTCATCCTTCGTTTTGGACTGCGGATAGATATGGTCTCTGTCCCATACCGTCGCATCATTTAACTGTGAAAGATCAATCTTTCTTCCGGTATACATGCACTGTCCCATCTGTGTATAATACAGGTAAAGTTTAATGGCTTTAAACTCTCCATCAGAATATTTTTGAAGCTCTTTCTGCCATTCACGAGAGTCATCCTTAATCGCCTCATATGCTTCTAATAATCTGTCCTTCCTGGACACTGTACGTTTCTTTTCTTCCTCACTGCGCGCCATCTCAACAAATATCTTTTTCGGCTGGCATCCCATGATTTCTCTGATTTCTTCCACAATTTGTACTGTCTGCCAAACGGCTCTCTTTACCGAAGGAGAGATCACCATATCTTTCACAAGCTTATCATATGTAATTTCGTCAATATGATAACCGCCATTCTCTTCTTCAATCGTTTCCATAAATGTATACTGCTGACTGAGAAGCTGCATCAGATTATTCTGTGTATTTCGAAGTCCCTGCATGATTGTCATGCACTCTCCTGTTTCACAATCCACCCCTTCCATTTCGTTTAAAAATCGTCTGGATAATCTTCCCCAGCCCTGGAACTTTAACTTTGATAAAGAAATAATCTGTTCCTCGCTTAGCTGCTGTCCATAATGTCTCCTGATCACTCTGCGCAGCATCTTCTGATCATCCCCATATAAGGTGATCCACAAAATAATATCCTCTGCCATCTGCTGAACACTATATTTCTCTAATTCTTCACCAAATACTTTTTTCAGAGTGAGGTATGACGACATGGATGCCTTAAAATTCCCGTCAAATCCAGACAAATCTTCTTTATGTACATCATAGCCGTTCGCATTCAAATAGTTCAGTAGTTTCTTGCCTGTGATCTGCTTTTGCTTCTTAAACAGGTTCGATACAATCTCCTGCTTTAATTCCACCGGCAGCTTTTCCGACCGGATCTTTACATTATTTAGTTCATTAAGAACCATAAATTCAGAATACAGCAAAGAGTTTTTCGGTATCACATCCTCCTGAGCCAGATAGGTACATTTGTTGGTCATTCGACGGATAAATTTTTCTGCGGACTCATCCCGATCTACCTTTTCGTCAAAATTCCACGGATAGATCCTTCCCTCCCCATCTTTTCTGACCATCCAGCAGTTTTCTCCTCTAGCAGTATTCAGCGGCCCCACATAATAAGGAATCCTGAATTCAAACAGATCTATGATCTTTTCACTCACTGTTTTTTTGCATTCTTCATCAACATTTTTTAGAAACGGCAGATATTCCTCCGCATTTCGGAGAATCTTTTCTAATTCCATCTTATTGACCTGATAAGGGATCACTCCATTATCCTTACTTACCTGCAATGGCATAAATGTACCATTTTCCATTTCTATGAAAATGTCCTTCACTTCCGGTTGGTCTGACGGCATCTGATTCAGTAATTTTTTTAACGCTTTATAAAAATCTTCCTGAGTACAGCGCTTCACCTGCTGTTTCTTTCCATTCTTTTTATAAGTTCCCACATAAGCGCAATAATTGTCTTTGCCTGATTCTGAAAAGAACGATTTATAATGATTCGGGCAATATTCTCGAACCAGCTTTCTTAATAACCGCAGATCCTCACCATGCTTCTTATAGATGCTTACCTTTGCAACACTCAAATAAGAATTGCCCTCATATTCACCGCCATCCAGAATATCCGCCAGAACCGCCCAGCTGTAAACCGCATGGAAAATGTCCAGAATCCCTGTTTTTTCCTGAATCTCATCCTCCAGCGCGAGACGAACATCATCATAACTGCTTTCTGAAAAGCTAACCTTATTGTGCTCTATTTCCGAAAGTTCCTCTTCTGCAAATATAACGCTTAAAGACGCCTTCATTCCTGTGATCAGCTTAAAAAGTTCCTTTAACTGTTTATCCGTTTTTTCTATATGACAGAGGCTTTCCAAATCAGAACATTTCTTTGTCTTTCGGGAATGCTTATCCTTTAAAATTTCAGCAAACCTTTCTTCGGAATCACATTCCAGTTCTATATCGAACTCATCCGAAAGACAATCCGAGAATGTCTGAAATGTTGTATGAAATGATGTCACATTATTGATACTGCCATTAAACAGGAAATGTCCCCTGTGCTTCATCAGATGATGAAGCGCGAGATATAACAGTCTCAGGTCAAATTCCTTCTTTTCCCGAATCAGGGCGCTTCTCAAATGATATATGGTAGGATATTCTTTGTAATAATCGATATCTGTATAACTATCATCAGCGAAAAGTGAATAAATCTGCTGTTCCTGCTTGTCCTCCTGCCAAAATGCACTGTCAGCCATCCTCTGGAAAAATCCCGAATCCACTTTTGCCATTTCTTCCGCAAATAATTCTTGTAATAGCTGGATTCTTTGACATCTTCTCTGTATTCTTCTTCGGCTTGTCCGAAAGCCCCGGCGTTCTGCCGCTGTATTCGCCGCATCAAATAATCTCACACCCCACAGTGATTTTCCCTTTCGCCTTAAAATATGATATTCCGGATCCGTTACTGCCCATCCGACAGAATCCGTACCAATATCAAGCCCTAAGAAATAATCATTTTTTACGTTCACGCGAATTTCCTCCTTCTTGTATCCTGAATTTCAAATTTTTATCTTGACAAACTTATTTTTATCATTTATAGTATAGACATCTCGAATGAATCACTACCATACGAGATTACACTACAAGTTCAAATAAAAATTTATTCAAATCCTTTTGCTGCATTGTGCAGAATATGAAGATCTGGTAACAGGTCTTTTTTATTTTTCAAGATTATAGCATACTCTCTGTCCAATAATCCTGCCTGAACCTTCGAACATCTATTTGTAGCATTCCAAAACTGCACGCATCTGATTTTCAAACTGCTTTACAACCCTCTCCGGACTCTCAATCTTAACTTTATTTCCCAAGGCAAACAGCCATCCGAAAAACTGCTGGCTCACATGAACCTTTACTGAAACCGCAAAAGATTCTTCATCGACCGGACGCATGCAGACATCCTTACCAAACCGATCGATCATGACACCTACCAGATCATTTTTACATATGATCTGAATTTCCTCCTCTTCTCCGCCAAACATTCCGAATACTTTCTGCGAATAGCTGACCAGGTCAAATCTGGCAAATAATTCTCTCCCTTCCCTTGAACATCTCATGACATCCAGTTTAATCATTTTATCGACTCTATAATGCTTAATTGCCTTTCCCATTGGGTCATATCCTATCATATAATAGTTTTCATCATCCCAGGTGAGTGCCCATGGGCTGATCTCATAAACCATTCCGTCTCTCCGAAGCTTCATTTCCTTTGCCACTGTCCATTCGTAGTATTGAAAACGGATCTTCGCATTCTGGGATATTGCGGTATGAATCTTATCCACATTATAATAAATATTTTCATTCATAGTCTTATTACGGTTGACTACAAAAACCTGCCTTTGAAGCTGTACCGCTTCTGACCTGCTGGTAAGATTTTCTAATTTCCGGATCAATTCTTTAGACTTTTTCTTTGTAATAAACCGGGTACACTGCACAGCATCTACCAATAGCTTTAATTCTGGAAGTTCAAACTCCCGGCTGGCAATATAATATCCTGCCGGCTTCTCACGCCGGTTCTCAATATCAATTCCAAATTCTCTCAATACTTCAATATCATGATAGATACTTTTTCTTTCTGCTGAAATACCATTTTCCGACAACATGAAAATCAATTCCGTTATTGTCAATGGATGGTTTTCATCCGTTTTTTCCAGCAATTCTCTCATAATCAATAAGATTTTTTTCTTTTGCATACTTGATCTTGCCATAACTCTTCCTCTCATGAAATTTCCTTTTGCATTACCGATATATATTTACTCACCAGCCTCTCCCATGAAAATGAAACTTGATGCAAACCATATAAGATAGTATAACACAAAAAACTATAGAAATGGTAAAGTCTTCCAACTTATTTTGGCACACAAATGTGCCATATCAATCCGTACTTCTTCATTATGACACAATCGAACCGTCTGAATACTGCATAAGCTATTGTCACAAATTGGCACGTTTCTTGCTTTATATTCTGATGAAAGAGTAAAAAGGTATTTTGACGCTTATGATACACGGATTTCAAGCAAAGGAGACACACTATGAGAAAAACAGATGTCACACAATGGAATATTACGGTTCTCGGAGCCGGAACCATGGGGCTTAGTATCGCACAGTTATTTGCCATGAACCACCATACCGTATATTTATACAACCGGACTCCCGCAAATCTGGAAAAAGCTCTGAAACAGATCGAGTCCAATCTGCACACGCTGACGGATCTCGGGCAGTTTGATGAGAAAAATATCCCCGCCGCCATGGGGAATATCAAAGGAACAAGTGACCTGAAATCCGCAGCCGCCGCTGCCGATTATGTGATTGAAAATGTTGCCGAACGCGAAGATGTCAAGCAGATGATCTTCTCCCAATTGGACGAATACTGTGCGGAGGATACCATTATCGCAAGCGACACCTCCACCATGAATATCTATGATTTTGTCCGGATTTCCCACCCGGAGCGGCTCATCATCAGCCACTTTTTCAACCCGGCTTACGTCATGCCGCTCGTGGAGCTTGTCCGGGGTCCCGAGACTTCGGATGACACAGTAAACGCGGTAAACGTCCTGATGGAATCCATCGGCAAAAAAACGGCCGTGCTGAACAAGGCCATTCCGGGATTTATCCTGAACCGCATCACCATGGCCGTATTCCGGGAAGCTTCCTACATCGCGGAAAATGGATGGGCAACGCCGGAGGATATCGACAAGGCCATCACCTCCACGTTCGGTCCCCGCTATACCTTCGAGGGGCCATTCGCACTCAGCGATTTTGCCGGAATCGATGTGTATGAGCGCCTGGGTACTCTGCTGCCCCCGGTCCTCAATTCTTCCACCGAGTGTCCGCCCAGCCTGACAGAGCTTGTAAAGCAGGGAAAACTCGGTGTGAAATCCGGAGAGGGCTTCTATCACTATGATGATCCCGAAAGTGCACACCGAAACCGCGATACCAAAATCATGAAAATGATACAGGCGATCGATGCGGTAAATCATTCATAAATCAATAAGGAAGGAATCCCATGAAAACAATTAAGAAAACACGCTTTACTCTGCTTCATCTTGCAGATTTTGATGCCTACAAAGACGAACATATTACGCTCACCCCCGAGGAGGATGCCGCGAACCAGGCGAAACGGATCGTCTGGCCGCTCAACTGTTATGCCGTCCTCATCCAGCACCCGGTTCTGGGAAATATCCTTTATGACACCGGGATTGACGTCAACTGGAAATACCGCTGGCCGGAGAATCTTTCTTCCGGTTATCCGGTACACCAGTCCTGGAGCCTGAAGGAAAAATTACTGGAAGTGGGGCTGTATCCCGACGATATCGACCTGATCATCATTTCCCATCTTCATTTTGACCATGCCGGAAATCTTCATCTTTTCCGCGGCACAAAAGCCGGACAGGGAATCCTTGTACAGGAGGAAGAAGCAAAGCATGCCTTCCTGCGGGCCAATATCTTCGACCCGGCAAAGGTCGAATACCGCGGAGACGGCTATGTCCGGCATGAGTTCAACGGCCTGGACGGCATCTCCTTTGAACTGATAAATGGAGACAAAAAACTGGCCGACGATCTGGAGCTTCTGCTCCTTCCAGGACACACTCCCGGAACCATGGGACTGGTAATACGGACGGAGCAGGCCGGAACGGCCATCTTCCCCTCCGATGCCATTTACAATGCGGCAAACTTCGGACCCCCGGCCGTGCTCCCGGGAATGTGCGCTCGCCCCAAAGAATACGGGGACAGCATTGAAAAATGCCGCGCGATCGCCAAAGCAGAACACGGCACTGTCTTTTTCAGTCATGACGTGAATACATTCAAAACCTATAAAAAATCGCCTGAGTGGTATGAATAAAGCAGGCAGATTCTTAATCCGGTTCACGCAGGGTAAAAAAATCAGGCAGGTAAACGAATCTACCCGCCTGATTTTTTTGAACTGTGTGTAACACTGCGTATACCTTGTGAAACGGCCGAATGGCCATAATGGGATGCCCTTGGGTATAGCTTCTTACAATTCACATCCCAGCACCGCCGCTTTATAAAGCGCTTCTACCGCATTCGATCCGCGGACCGCGTCTCCTACCACAGCCACCTGTTCTACCAGCCCTGTCAGCTGTTCCTCAAGCGGATTGTAATTGCGTACGCCCAGCGACATAATCACACGGTCAAATCCGCGCAGGGATACCGGCTGTCCGTCTTTTTCCGCGTCTACGCCGTCCGTATGGATATATTTCACCGTAGTTCCCGTCATGCACTTGATGCCGTTTTTCTTGAACCGTTCCAGAAGCTTTTCCCGTACTGCCTCCGGATCATCCAGCGCGATGCCGTCCCTCATCTCGACAACTGTCACGTCATAGCCGTAATCTCCCAGATGATCGGCTGTCTCCGCGCCCTGGGCGCCGCCTCCGAGTACCAAGACTTTTTTTCCTCCCGGCTGGACACCCTGCAGTACCTGAAGCCCGGTCAGCGTATCTGCCTCCTTCAGTCCCGGGATCGGCGGAAGCAGCGCCTGCCCTCCGGTCGCCAGTACCACGGTATCCGGTTTCAGAGAAAGGATCAATTCCTTGTCTGCCTCGGTATTGTATCGAATCTCCACTCCATATTTTTCGCACATGGTCCGGTAATACGCGACCGCCCCGGCGATCAATTGCTTATGAGGCGGTACGGAGGCTGCCTGGAACTGTCCTCCCACATAATCGTTCTTTTCCAGGATTGTGACATGATGGCCCCGTTTTGCCGCGATCCAGGCAGTCTCCAGACCTGCCGGGCCTGCGCCGACAACAACAATATTTTTCTTCACCTCTGCCGGCTTCGGAACCAGGGTCGTTTCTCTCATGGAGAATGGATTGACCATACATCCCCGGAAAATTCCTCCGTGCCCATAGTTGCCATAACATCTCAGAAGGCAGCTGACACACGGACAGATCTCCTGTTCCCTTCCTTCCGACGCTTTGAGAACAAATTCCGGATCCGCGAACAGCGGGCGTCCCAGTGTAACAAAATCCGCGCTTCCGCTTCTGAGCACCATTTCCGCATAAACCGGTTCGGTAAGCCTGCCTGCCACGCCGACCTTGATATCCACGACCTTCCGGATCTGCTCTGCCGCTTCGACATTGTGTCCGGATTCACGCGCCGCAGGGGCGATCCCCTTTCCGACGCCGTTTACGCCGCAGGATACATTGATCAGATCCGCGCCTGCCTCTTCAAAAAGGATCGCCATGGCTGCGGAATCTCTCTTTTTGTTGCCGTCCTCTACCATCTCGTCCGCGCTCACGCGCACACTGACAGGAAAATCCTTTCCGCAGGCTTTTTTAATTCCCTTTATGATCTCCACCGGCGCCTTTGCGCGTCCCGCGATGCTTCCGCCAAATTCATCCGTCCTCCGGTTGGCTCTCGGGGAAACGAAGTCATTCAGCAGATAGCCATGCGCGCAGTGCACCTCCACCAGGTCAAATCCGGCTTTCTGTGCCCTCACGGCAGCAGCCACAAACGCATCGATCAGATCATAGACTTCCCTGGTCGTCATGGCATGAGGCACTCTTGCGCCGTATTCCATGGCGATCGGCGAGGGCGCGATCAGATCGCAGTTTTCCCCCATGGCCCTGCGCCCGCCGTGCTGGAGCTGCAGCCCGATCTTGCAGTCATTTTCATGCATGATCTTCGTCAGCTTCTGCAGTCCCGGGATCACGCTGTCATCCGCGATCGAAATCTGATGGTCCGAGGATCTGCCTTCCGGTGTGACAAAAGCATACTCTGTCAGGATCATTCCGATCCCGCCCTTTGCGCGCGCGGTATAATACGCGATCAGTTCATCCGACATGGTTCCGTCCGGATTCCCGAGAGCCGCGGACATGGGAGCCATGATCGTTCTGTTTTTTATTTCCAGAGATCCTATCTTTCCCGGGCTCAGTAAATATTTATAATGCATCTTATGTCCTCCTCTCGGTTCCTTATTGAATCTTCATATCCATACACTTGCTGACCACGTTCCGAAATGCGTCCGCAAGCGTCATCTGATCCGTGTTCAGGACAACTGCGCTGCAGCCCTCGTCGATGACCTTCTGCACGTCAGCCGCCGTCTGTCCTCCCGGTGAGGTCTGGGGACATGCCATGAAGCCGATCTTGTACTCGCGGCATTTTTCCATAGTCTTGATGTATGCCTCGTTGACCGCCGGATTGATCGAGCCGTCACGGTTCAGCGTTCCAAGGGCCTGGCCGTAATCTGCCTTTCCGAACATGACCATATCCCGCCCCGGCTGCAGCACGGATAATATCTCATCCAGATTCTCCACGCCCTGCGGATCCTCGATCATCGGGATGTAGGATACATTCTCCTGCACCCAGTCCAGATAATCCATCCAGTTCGCCGGACGGTAGCCGTCGGAATGGATGGAACGGCAGCAGCTTGCCGTGCCGTACGGCGGATAGCGGAGGGCATCCTGCCCCTTTTTGCATTCTTCTCCGGTTGTGATATGGGGAACCAGAACCCCCTGCGCGCCCATTTCCATATAATTGCGGAGCAGATAGGGAATGACATCCGGTACACGGATCAGCGGCACAACGTCGTTTACCTGTGCCGCAAGGATCATATGCTCGATCGTCTCCCGATCCATCACTGCATGCTCGCTGTCTATGATCGCGAAATCGAAACCCACCGTGCCTGCCACATCCAGAATGGTCGTGTCCTTGATGTAATTAAAAAATCCGATCGGCGCGCGGCCGTTTTCGATGGCTTCCAGCATCTTATTTCTCTGAAAAAGCTTTCTCATAACATTCCTCTTTTCTTAGAAAATCTTATATTCTTCAACCGCCTTATTTATATTCCAGCAGACAGTTATCTACGATTGCCTTGCCGCTTTCGTTCAGCATCTTATAGACAACCTTACCCTCTTCCAGCTTCCATGCCTGGAACTTCACATGAGTATCCGGGAAGGTTACCGCACGGAGCTGTGTGGCAATGTGTGTCACCCGCTCCGGCTGATACGGGATAAATGCCTGGATCGCCAGCCGTGCCGCAAATCCTACCGTACAGAGTCCCGGCATAAATGCCCCTTTATAGCCATAGCTCTGTCCCACCGTCGGGTCAATATGTGTCGTATATGTGTCACCCGTCAGTCTGTACAGCGCCGCCAGGTTATCCGCAATATGATCCTCGCACTCGAAGTCCGGAGCGCGATCCGGGTACTGCATTTTGTTGGAAACAAATTTGGGCCTTCCGTTGTTACCAAATGCCGCGAACAGATGCTGGCTTCTCACCGTACATACCGGATTGCCCGCGATGTCGAACATATCCATCTTGCACTGGTTTACGACGCCCTTATCGCCCCAGTCGTAGATTTCTTCCACGCAGTCCTCAGTCAGGAACTTGCCGCACAGGGAATCGATCGGCCTGTGAAGCAGGATGTCAACGCCCATGTGGAGCCGGTTCGGGATATATCCGCCAAGCGCCTTGATGATCAGGTCGCCCGGAATTTCATTCGGAGCATACGGAACCCTTCTCTGGGGCTGGAGCTGGATCGCGTTCAGATAGGTCACCAGGACGAAGGTTGGGAGCGCCTTGAATCCGTCCGGGCAGCCCTCCCAGATGTAAGGAAGGTCGTCCTTTGTACAGCCTACGCCCAGCGCATAGAGTGCAACATCCCTCCAAGTATAATCCATATATCTCGGCCCAAGGCCGGTTCCTACGATCGAATCAAAATCCGGGGTGGGAAGTTTGTGCCAATCCGGTTTTTCCATTGTCTGTGCCATGTGATTTCTCCTCCTATTTTTACACTTTTTAATTTATTCCGCGGCTTTCTCCGCTTCCACTTCAGAGATCGCCTCTTTCAGGATCGGCACGCCCATGGTGATCGCATGGATCCCAAGCGTGCTCACGATCTCAAATACCTCTACGATCTCCTGCATGGTCGCTCCGCTGTCCAGCGCCCGGTCAATGTGGTATTTGAGCGCATCCCTGTGCAGGGTGACCGGTGCCGCGTGTACGGCAACATAGAGAAGCTCCCTCTCTTTTTCGGAAAGCGGGCCGCTCTTGCAGGGAACGTCCTCGAACCTGGAAAAGGTTTCAAAATATTCCGGATCCAGTTTTAGGATATTCTCTTTTTCATCCGTCCAGTATCCGTTGTGTGTCTCAATGTATTCCTTCTTCAATGCTTTTTGCTTTTCATTCAATTCGATTGCCGCGACACTCACGCCTCTCGCCTGCATGGAATCCACAAGGAGCGGAACTCCCAGGCTGTAGCAGCAGGTTCCGACCATGCTGGTGATCTCCAGCGTTTCCAGAATCTCTGCCACGGTGATGCCAAGCTGGAGAGAGTGCTTCATATGATTCTTCAGCCCGTTTGCATTCAGACATCCTGTCACGCTGTCAATGGCAACGCAGATCAGCTTGCGCATTTTCAGTTCCAGGATTTCCCGTTTTTCTGCTACGGAAGAATAATCAGCATAAGCGTCAATGATATCCGGATCCAGTTCCAGGATCGTATCCCACATGGCGCTCCATTTCCATTTGCCGCGGGCATCAATAAATTTTTGTTTTACCTCCTCCTGACGGGGGGACCATTGTCTTTCCATCGTGCTGTCAACCTCCTTATAGACTTAACTCAGCGTACGAACTCCAGGGCGGCAGTCCGCCGGCCTTTCTGCCGCTCTGAAAACCGATTAGTATTCGAACTCTACCACGTCCTGATAGAAGAATTTATGTTCATCCAATACCGCCTGCCATTCCACACCGGACACTTTTGCGATGACCAGCGTAAAGTGGGAGGGTAATTCCGGGTTGCCGGAGCCGACCTTCGAACCCGGCATCAGATGCCCGCACACTGTACAGTCCTTATTGGACGCGACGCAGTGCGCATGTACATAGGGCGTTCCGTCTCCGCCATTAGAACCAAGCATGTGCCATTTGTCCTCGATGGTTTCCAGATATCCTGGAATCGTCGGGTACATTCCGTCGATCACTTCATCCGCGCTCTTGCCCTCCGGCAGCTTCACCACCGTCGTACCGATGGTTCCGTGGATGCTCATCTCACATTTTCCCTCCATGGAAGCGATCACAACATTCAGCTTCGGATCGATGAATGCTTTGTTGAACGGGAAATGCTGATACGTGAAATCCACTCCGGCGCCGCTTCCGTCCAGGATCACGCCGGTCTTAATCTCATGCTCCGCGCAGATTTCATAGATTGCCTGCAGGATATCCTCCCCCGGAATCAGGCGCGCATAATATACTTCTTCAATTTTTCCTGCCTTAACCAGTCTGCTCATAATGCTTCTCCTTCATTTTGATTCATGATGCTTCAGATTATTTCCATACGGTTCCTAATCCTGTTTTTCCAATATTCCGGTGCAGAACATATTCGCGGATGCCTCAACCAGCAGCTTTCCGGCTTCGTTCTCAATCCTCACCCGCACCACGGTTATTGTTTTCCCCCGGTGGACGACTTCGCCTCTTGCACAGAGCTGCCCCGACCTTATATTTGAAATATAGTTGATGTTGAGGCTCTGGGTGACATAATCTCTTCCGTCTCCCCTGGCTGCAATGCCCGCCGCAGTGTCAGCCATTGCAGCCAGCAGCCCCCCATGGGCATATCCGCTGAGATTCATCCCCTCCGTTTTCAGTTCCGTCCTGACCAGGCTGTCATTTTCACCTGCATGCACCGGTATGATTGAGTTATATGTCATAAAATGATTTTTTTCTATGTACATATTCGGCAGCATCTTACTCTTCCACATCCGCGCCGGACAGATTGACATCCGCCCACTTCTCATACAGCCTCGGAACGTTGATCCAGTCCGCGGTTTCTCCAAATTCCGCCATCGGGATCTTCCAGAGCTGCGCCGTGGTATTTCCGAAAAATGCCGGAACATTCATTTCCTTTGCCGCTTTGTTGAACAGTCCGATATCTTTTTCCATCAAATTCAGTGCAAAGTTGAACTGCTTTCCTTTGAACAGAAGATTCGGGAACTTTGTGGTAACCGCATGATTCGTACCGCCGCTTTTTCCGATGATGTCAGCGGCCACTCTTGGGTCGATCCCCGCCTTCGCGCAGACGGCAATCGCTTCCGCTGATGCCGCCACGCAGCAGGAGCTGAGGAAATTGTTGGCACACTTGATCATATCGCCGGAGCCGCTTGGCCCGATATAGAAGATCTTATCCGGGTCTCCTGCCGTGTCGAGGATCTCTCTGTATTTGTCAAACACTTCCTTCTTGCCGCCCACCATGATCGTCAATGTCTGCGCCGCCGCGCCGCCGACTCCGCCGCTGACCGGGCAGTCCAGGATATCGATATTCTTTTCTTCCAAAAGCTTCGCCAGGTTTCTCGTACTCGACGCGTCCGCGGAGGTCATATCAATAATAGCAGAACCTGGTTTTGCATTTTTTAATATACCATCCTCAGCAAGCACCAGTTCTTCCACCTGCTGGGATTTGGGAAGGCTGAGCATAAAGATATCGCACTGCCGGATCATTTCCGCCTGTGAGGTTCCGGCGGTCGCCCCCTGCTCCAGCATTTCTTTGACCGCTGCTTCCCTCTCCGGCGTCCTGGCCGGACGGAAGCAGGGAAGGATCACCTGATAGCCGCACTTTACCATTCCCTGGCAGATCGGCAGCCCCATATTTCCAAGTCCAAAAAAACCGATTACTTTCTCTTTCATCATCTCCACCCTTTCCTTATTTTTTAGATTATAAATAAATCGCCTCATCTTTTAAATTTTGAGTAAATCGCCTTATTTCTTAGATTTTGAATAAATCGCGTCCTGCGCGGCTTCAATCTTTTCAAATACCGGGTCGAAGAGCTCATGGAGCTTCTCTTCGCTCTCCACTTCTTTCAGGATTTCGAATGTGTGCTCTCCGAGCGCCGCCGCCTTGTATACTTCTCCTCTTTCTACTCCGCTCATAAGGATCGGATTGCCCGGCACCGTAAACTTCACGCCGTTTTCAAACTCCGTATCCACAAGCGCCTTGCGGTACGCGATCTGGGGATGGTTCTTCACTGCTTCAAAATCATTGATCTTGCCGTATACACAGTTTTTCGCCAGAAGCTTCTCTGCCAGCTCGTCACTGGTATAATCCGCAAATACACGGTTCACTTCCGCATCGATCTGTTTGTAATCCTTTGCCCTCTGAACCATGGTCGCCCAGTTTTCATTTTCCAGCCACTGCGGCTGCTCCAGCGCTTCGCAGAAGGTCTTCCACTGCGCGTCCGTCCCCACCGTGATCATGAGGGATTTTCCGTCTTTACACCGATAAGCCCCGATGGGCGCGGAGGAAGCGTAGCTGTTTCCGCTGGGCTTCGGGATATTTCCGGTTCTCAGGTAGGAACTGAACTGGTTTTCCAGGCAGAACAGAAGGGATTCCATCATGGATACGTCGATCCGCCTTCCCTGCCCGGTCTTCTGCGCTTCCAAGATCCCCATCAATGTGCCGATACATGCCATCAGGCCGCCGGAATAATCAGCCACGGAAGCGCCGCATTTTACAGGCTCCCCGCCTTCCTGGCCGGTGATGCTCATGAGTCCGGATTCCGCCTGTACCGTCTGGTCAAACGCCGCGTGTCCCGCATAAGGGCCTTCCTGGCCGTATCCGGAAATGGACGCGTATACGATCTTCGGATTGATCTCTTTCAGTACGTCGTAGTCAATCCCGAACTTTTTCATGGTGCCCGGCTTGTAGTTTTCGATGACTGCGTCCGCTGTCTTTACCAGCTTCAGGAACAGATCCCTGTGCGCTTCGTCCTTCATATTGAGGACAATGCTCTTCTTCCCTCTGTTGCGGGTCGCGAAATGGCTGCTGGTTCCGTTGTCGATCACCTGGCCGTAACGGGTGTTGTCCCCGATCGGCGGGTTCTCGATCTTGATCACCTCTGCTCCGAAATCGCTCAATAACATGGTACACATCGGGCCAGACATAAACTGGCTGAAATCCAGGATCCTGTATCCCTCTAATGGTTTGCTCATAATCTCCAACTCCTATCTGTATTTTTTTGTCTATCTGCTATACTTATATAGCAATTCCTATGCCAACTCTTTTACGATCCGCGTAGTTTTATCTTTACTGTTCACACGGTGTCGTGCACTGGCTGCACGGCATCCGACCAATACAGTGATGGGGCGGGCATCCGGCTCGTCTGCACTTCGTTTCGGTCCGTCCTAAACAAGCGTCACAGGCGCTTAGGGCCGCCGCCAGGCGACTTCTCAATGAGCCGATGCCGTTACTGTGTGAACTCCCGGTCAGGGAGTGAACAGTAACGTTTTATCTTCCTGTGCAGATACACTCTGGCACATTGTGTCACATTTCAGACACATGCACAGAAGCCGCACAGGGTTCCCTCTTTACTGCTCCCTGCTCCGTTTCCTCAGGATCGGCTGGATCAGCGCCATGGCAATGGCCGCAAATCCCGTGATCACCGCGTATGCCGGTACATAGCTGCCCGTATGATCCGCGATCATTCCCGGCACCACGCCGAACACCATGGAGCCCAGCATATAGGTGATCTGGATCCTTCTCACCACAACCGCGTAAAATTTTTGTTTCGCCACGGCATTGGCAATGATCGTCAGCCCCACCGAAAGGAGCACCGATCCCCCGCACACCAGGGTCACCGCAGCCACCGAGGAGATCATGCTGTGGTTTCCGGCCATACAGCATAAGGCCCCTCCCAGCACCAGCATCCCGAAAAAGAGGTTTCCGGAACGATAGCTTCCTATTTTGTCGGTGGCCGCTCCGTAAACACATTTGCCGATAAACAGCGCGGCCCCCATGACGGATACCAGCAGGGAGACCTGTCCCGACGAGTACCCCGCGGTTCTGTACAATACGGAAATATGGGAGGAGGCGGCATAGGTAAATCCCATAAGCAGGGCGCCCAGCATCACGAAGGCCTGTTCCCGTTTCCCGATCAGGAACATCGTCTCATCGGAATCCCCCTTTTTGGTTTTTGACACAAACTGGGGCGGCCTTTCCTCTCCCTTCGGGCGGTTTCGCAGCATCAAAAATACCAGAGCCGCCAGAATGACTACAAAGCCTGCTTCTATAAAAAAAGCCTGTTTCATGGAAAATGTCTCGATCAGCCACACAATGACCGGGGTTCCGATCACGGCGGAAAATCCGCTTCCCGCCGAGCAGATGCCTACTGCAAGCCCTTCATGTTCCTCGAACCAGCGGTGGATCATGACCGATACCGCCAGCATCCCGCCGATCCCATAGCAGATGCCCGCCACGGCGGCCGCCGCCACATAGACCGGATAGCTGTCCGCGATGCCGTACAAGATCAGCGATACAGTAATCCCCAGCACGGACAAGGTCCCTCCCAGACGGATATCAGTCTTGTTTAAAATCCTGGCCACCGCAAACATCGTAAAAAACGTAAACATGCTCCGCACGGAGGTCAGCATGGATGCCTGCGCGTTTGTAAGTCCCCCCACACTGATCAGGTATGGCTGATATACGGAAAATCCTGTCATCCCCAGTCCTGCCGTGCAGAAAAACATCAGTGTGCATCCGGCGCAGATTACCCAGCGATATGTCTTTTTGTTCATGATAACCACCTCATTTTTCTTAAATTAAGTCTTTTTTTACATACAGAAAACCTGCCACTGGCAGCTTTTCTGCATACGATGGTATTGCAATGAAGGGCAGCAGTTTTGACACTGCCGCCCATCTGAAACGCTTTCAAATTTTCTTTTTACAGATAGCACCCGCAATCTACCGCAAGAACCTCTCCGTTGATGCAGCGTGACATGTCGCTTGCCATGAAGAGCACCGCATATGCCTGGTCGATTTCCCAGGGATGTACGGAACGGACGGTTCTCTCGTTGCGGATCTGATTCATAACGCCCTCTTCCGTCGTCTGCGGGCCGCCGTCATCGTGCGCGTAAGCAGTGGGGCTGGGAGTATGTCCCGGAGCAATGGCGTTGCAGCGGATCCCCGTATCTACGCAGCGGATGGCAACATTTTTTGTCAGAGTGTTCAGGCCGCCCTTGGTCGCGCAGTATGCAGCGCCGCACATCGGCCGGATGCCGTTGACAGAGGATACGTTGATGATATTCCCGCTGACAACCTCTTTGGATTTGAAATAATTCACTGCCGCACGGCACATATAGATCAGGCCCTTCATGTTGATATCTACAACAGAGTCGATCATCTCATCCGTTACCGCGTCGATGGTGATCAGTTCCCCTTTTCCGGCGTTGTTTACCAGTACGTCCACGGTTCCGTAAAGCTCAACCGCTTTATCAAATACTGCCTGGCAGTCTGCGGATTTGGAGATATCGGCTGCCATTGCCGCAATCTCGCCGCCTGTTTTTTCTTTGATGTCCGCAACCGCTTCCTCCAGCCTTGCAAGCCCCCGCGCGGTAGCAAGCACCTTTGCGCCATGCTCTACCATAACCTGTGCCATTTTCTTGCCCATTCCGTAGCTTGCGCCGACTACAATGACTACCTTTCCGTCCAGCATCTTATTCCAATTGGGAATCGTGAAGCTCTCCTCATAACGGCATGTTTCGTCAAAGCGATGTTTCTGTTCCATAGTAAAATCCTCCATATTTTATATTATTTTTTTGTATTAGCTTGTTTTTTATCATCCGCTTTCTCTGGAAAACGGATGATCTGCCTGTGTTTTTGCACAGCTCTATATTCTGTTTTTTTAATTATAATCCAATTGCCACACAAATGACAGTCGCTACGATCGTTACGCACAGCGGAGCCACAACGCTTGTGGCAAATGTGTGTCTGTACGCGTCCTTATGTGTCAGTCCGAGAACCTGATACACTACAAACAGGCCGGAAGAATGCGGCAGTGTGTCAAGAGAACCGGACGCAATGGCGATCAGTCTGTGCAGGACACCTAAGTTCGCACCGGAAGAGATGAATACCGGAGCCATCGTCTCGTACATGATCCTCTGTCCGGAAGATGATCCTCCAGTGATTGCACAGATCACGCATGTTACAACGACCGCAAGGATCAGCGGATTGATATTCAGTCCCAGACACCAGTCGATGATCGTCTGGTACGCCGGAGTGGTACGAACCACCGCGCCGAATCCGAGGATTGCCGCGATGCCGCCGATGGAGCCGACTCCGCTCTGCATGCCGTCTGAGATCAATTTGATCCAGTTTGTGTCCTTAAACTGTCCGAAGCTTAAGATCACGACCAGCACGCATCCAACCAGCATGGCCGCTACCGCGATCAATGTTGCGTTGACACCCATATGGCTTCCGATGATGATCGTCGCAAGAAGAACAACAACCGTAAGGAATCCCTTCCATGCCTCCGGAACCTCATCCCGCTTTTTGGCTTCCATCGCATTGTCCATGGGCGTCCATGTTTCCTCACGCTCTCTTGCCTTCTTTGTCGCCCACTCACCGTATGCCCAGCACATCACAAACAGCGCAACGCCGCAGATAATTCCCATGACAGGCGCCGCGTTCAGCGTCGTTCCCAGATATTCTGTCGCAACCACATTGGAGAGCTGCGGTGATCCCGGAAGACAGGTCATGGTAAATGTAGATGATCCTGCCGAAAAGCAGATTGCCGTCAGATGCCTTGGAAGATCCGCTTCCTGGAACATCATGAACAGGATCGGCGCTACCGCGAAAATAACCACAAACAGGCTGACGCCGCTGTAAGTCAGCACGCCTACGATCAGGATGCCGACCAGTACCACATGCTTGGTTCCGAACCAGTCCACCATCTTATATCCGATGGATGTCGCCAGACCGGATATGTCCATGAATTTCGCATAAAGCGCGGATGCCACGAACAGCAGCAGATAGCTGGTAAATGCCCCTGCATATCCGGGCGCGAATTGCTCTGCAAATGTGGTCCATACCGGCATGCCGTTAAACAGGATCGCGATCAGTGCCCCCAGGATTGCCAGAGGCAATGCGCCGAGCCCTTTATACGCAAATACGATCAGGGCCACAATTGCCAAAATAAGTCCTATTACTCCTAACATTTTCTCCTCCTTCTTAGTCTCTTTTTATGTACCGCAAAAGAGAACTGTTTCTATCGTACTGATTGACTTTGCCCATTCGTCCCTTGTACTGCCCCTGAGGACGATTGGCTTCGCCCCTCCCTTCCTGATTTTTCGGGCAGCTTTTTCTTTATGACTTATTAATTAGCAACTTCCATTCCAACTTCCTGTTTTTGTCCCGCTTTTCTTTATTTTGTGCATTCTGCACATTTTGCAGTATTGATTTTTGTGCAATATATCCAGCAGCTTTCATTTTCATGTTTAAAAAAGGCTGTTTTAACGGGTATATCCGTATTCTTTCTTTTCCATACCTTGTGCCGTTTCTGCGGCTTTTCATTATGACACACCTGCAATGGGGCAAACTGTATACACATGTCACATTCGAGCGCACTTACTTGTCACACTTCGGGAAATCACAGTAGAATTGATGAGATATTATTCTGATTTTTCAATAAATATCTTGACAATCCACTGTAATCTGGCTAAGATAAAAACACAAAAAAATCTTTTTTCGGAGTGAAAAGGACGGTAATATTGATTCAAAGGAAAGGAACCCAGGATGAGTTCCTTTTTACATTTTGTCAAACTTCGGCTATTATTTCTGTGTGGATTGCTTTTACAGTAAATATCTGCGGATAATCGAATTTATCTTTATATAGAAGGCTTGCCGACATCTTTTTCGTATACGTTTAGTTCAAAAAAGCATCTGTCCATTATAATGTAAACAGATGCTTTACTCTCTTCACAATTCTTTTATGACATTGATTCTGAATCGTTATCTTAAATTATAATACACGTTCCAGTCTCCAAGGTTGTTATCATCACACCAGTCGTAGTCCAGATCCCCTTCTTTAATATTATCCTGAAAATGATCTAACGGAAGCCAGTGAAGCGCATCGCGGATTCCGTCGCGCAGCGCGTCAAAGGAATGCCCTCTGTCTGGCTGCATTTCAATCGTCACTTCATACCCCGCGTCTTTCATCATATTCCAGTACTTCTCATTGTAACCATTCAAAGCATCCTTATCGCCTGTGGACCAGAATATTTTCTGTTCTGGCTTCCCATCCTTTCGGTTCTGATATATGAGATAATCAGGATCATTTTCTGAATCTATAAAATCTTCCGGTTTATCCAGCCCAAAAATCGCCAGATAATTTCTTTTGCAGCAAAAGTCGAAGTCCGGTACTTCTTCGGGCGCGTTCAATACGAAATCTCTGATATTTAATGCCGCGTTCATAACGATAATACGGCTGAAAATGTCCGGACGCCGGAGGCCGCAGATCAGAGCGCCGTAACCTCCCATGGAAAATCCCGCAATATATGTATCTTCCCTTTCACAGGACAGATGAAAAGTCTTTCTCGAAAATTGAATCAGGTCATTTACAACCAGATCGCCGAATCGGTCGCCGGTCACCTTTGAATTTGCGTACCATTTATTTTGGCTGTCCACTGTGATGATCGCGACATTATACTGCTCCGCCATTCCCTGCAGTCCGGAAAAAGTGATCGGGCCGATTGAAGAACCCATGAGCCCCTCCAGGAGATAGATCGTTTTCATAGGCTTTCTCTCCGGGAGATATTTCCCCGGCCTTACGATCTTATCCGTGGGAAGAAGCGCATATACGGTTACCGGTCTTTTTAGTGCGTTCGTTAAAAAAGTTGCCTGAATACATGCCATAGTCTTGTCCTCTTTCTTTCGTTTTATTTTTTTCGTTTTATTGTTTTTGGTGTTCAATGTAAACTTTCATGCCTTTTTTCTGTTACGCCGTTTCTTTTCTTTCTGGCTGTACCGGAAGAACCGCGGATACTACCGCCATCACAAGATAGACTGACATGCCGCCGACAAACGCAGATTCCGCGTCTGTCGCGCAATGGAAGATTGCGTGGCACCCCGCGATAAAATAGTTGGAAGCAAAAATAGCCAGTTGGAGCATCGCCAATATCAATGTGGAAGTAAATGCGGCCTTAGAAGCAGGAGCATCCTGCCCATTGTAAATCTGAAATACCGAAATCCCTACTCCAAAACCAATACCGGCCAATACACATCCAATAAAGATGGTCGGAATGGATGGGAAGAAAATGATGATTGCCTCTCCTGCCGCTACCATCAGACACAAAAAGCTGATCGTAAAGCGTTTGAAAATTTTTGTGATCGGATCCAGGAAAAAATTGCACACCGCCCCGGCCAATGTATAGGAGGAAAGGATGGTTCCCACGATCGCGGCTGATCCCAGATTCTTGTCTGTAATAAATGTGGACATTCCAGACAGTAACGGATAGAGAACGCAGCAGGTCAAAAACTGCATAATGCACAGATAATAAATTCTCCACCCTATCTTATCGCCGTCCGCCTTTACGCTTTTTGTCTCCGCCTCCGCGGTTTCTTCACGCTCCGGTTCCTTCAGGAACAAAATGATCAGGATCAGCGGAATGAACGCGATCGCGTCATACAGGAAAGAATACTGCCATCCCTTCTGGCAAAGGATCCCGACCAGAGGATTCGCGAGCACATTCCCAAGGTTGTAAAGCACTGCCCCATAACCAATGAATGCCGCGCTTTTTTCCGGCGGAACTGCCTCTGTTACAAGTGCGTTCCGCATTCCTACAAACCCGACTCCGACGCCGAGCACAGCCCTAAGCAACAGGATAACCGTCCAGTTGGAATGCAGGAAGTAGGGTCCCACGCCGCCCACCGCGATACATAACGTCCCCAGGATACTGCACATGCGGAAACTGATTTTCTTACCGACTATCGAGCCAACGACCAGCATCACCGGTAGGCTGACAAGCGGCGGAACTGAACTGATCATGCGGACTGTTGTCGCGGAAAGCTCCGGCCATGCATCCATCATCGTCTGCATTGCCGCATTCATAAAGCTCCCTGCGCCCGAGAAAAGAAATACGCTCAGAACCGCGACATAATTCAATGCTGTTAATTTTGTTTTTTGATTTTTCATATGGATCTCCCTCATTTTTTATCGTTTTCCTTAGTTTTTACGCAATATATACTCTGCCTCCTCTCCTGCGCGCCACCTTGTTTTGTATTGATTACAGTATAAACGGCTTCCATATTTTTGTACACTTCACATAATTTATATCCATATAAATCATATTTATAGTGCTTTTTGCATAAAAAAGAGAAGCCATTTTCCAGCTTCTCTTTTTATTCATTGAGTTCCGTCTGCGTATGTCTGCCAATTTAGGATTGGTTTTAACTTTTTTCTCTTCTCTTTCAGGCAGCACAGATACATCTGAATGTACAATCCCTCATCCAGGATCGGCACCATAACGCGCCCCGGCCCATCATTCCGAAACAGAATCGCAAGCTTCGTCGATATTGCCAGAATATCGGAGCCCTGGATTTCCTGCGAAAACAAAAAGTAATCTTGATAATTTTTATGTTTTACCGACGGATAATGCGCGTCCATATAGCTTTTGTACAGCCGGCAGAAAGAATCATCGGACTGCTCCAGGTAATAGATCGTCTCCCCTTCCTGAATATCCTTCATATATATGCCATTTTGAAAATCCGCAATCCGATGATCCGCAGGTACTGAAAAATAATGCTGATCTTTGAGAAACGGTATGCATTCAATTCTGGCATCCTGCAAGGGGTGTGAAACAACCAGGATATCCGCTTTCTGATTGACCAGAAGCTCCAGACAGTTCTTTTTTTCATCGAAAAAATCTGACTCCAGCCTGATGTCCGGATATGCATGCTTAAACCGGGGTGTAAAATACCACATCACCGCCTTATTGCAAAAGCGGATGGATATTTCGTCATCTGATTTTTTGTACTGTTCAAGATCCTTTTTCATCAGGTCAATCTGTTTCTGGATCATCTCCACATGTTGGAGCACGCATTCCCCGGCAGAACTGATCATAAGCTTATTGTGGTCACGCACAAAGAGCCTGACTCCAAGCTCGCTCTCCAGCTTCCGCAGCATTGTGCTAAGCGCGGGTTGTGTAACATGCAGATTTTCTGCTGCCTTGGATATATTTCTGCATCTCGCAATTTCCTGAAATTGGCATAATTGTGTCAATTCCATCTGATCCTCTCTCTTCTACCTCATCTGCTCCCACGCTGCATTGCAGTCCTGGGAGATGAACTTGCCTCCGCTGCATTCCACGGTAATTCCCGCGCAGTACGAAGACATGTGGGATGCCAGGAACAGGACCACCTCTGCAACCTCTTCCGGCTCGCCCGGACGGTGCAGCGCGAAGTTCTTCGCCACCTTTTCCACATCTGCCGCAGTACGTCCCGCCGCTTTCTGCATTGCGGTGTTGATGGTTCCCGGCGCGCACGCGTTGACACGGATGCCGAACGGCGCCAGCTCTGCCGCGGAGCACTTGGTCAGCCATTCAATCGCCCTTTTGCTGGTGCAGTACGCGCTTCTGTACATGGGCGGCAGGATCCCTCCAAAGGAAGCCATGTTCACGATGATCCCTCCGCCGTTCTCTTTCATATGGCGGGCGGACGCCTGTGTGCCTATAAAATAAGAATCCAGATTCGTCTTCATGACCTGGTCCCATTCCTCCAGAGACAGTTCCAGGATCGACTTCACGATCGTCATGGCCGCGTTGTTCACCCAGATATCGATCTTCCCATAATGCTCCACGATGTCGTCCACAAACTGATATAACTGTTCGGAATTTCCTACGTCCACGCTCTTTGTAAACAGATCATATCCTGCCTCCTGAAATTCAGCCTTCACCGCGTCCAGCTTTGCCTGGGATCTGGAGCAGACCGCCACCTTACATCCCTCCTGCGCAAACGCAAGTGCCGTCGCCTTGCCGATCCCCTCGGAACCGCCTGTAATCCCTACTACTTTTCCTTCCAGCTTTAAATCCATTTTTTTCTCCTCTTTTCTTTACAATTTTTCGTATCTGCTCAGTACCCTTGCAGGCACTATCCTGCGCTGAACGGTTACGATTTTTCATACACTTTCTTTTCCGCTTCCCTTACTTCTTTCAGAACCGGATCAAACAGCCTGTGAAGCGTCTCCTCGTCCGCCGCCTCTTTTAACACTTCAAATGTGTGATACCCCAGCGTTGCCGCAGGATATTCCGTCTGGCGCTCCATGCCGCTCATGTGGATGGGATTGCCCGGCACCTGAAATGCCACGCCGTTCGGAAATTCCGCAGTGACGAATGTCCGGCGGTGCTCCACCTGAGGATGGTTCTTCACGGCTTCAAAGTCATTCACCCTCCCGAAGACACATTGCTTCTGAAGCAGCGTAGCCTCCAGCTCACCGCTGGTACGGGAGGCAAACACCTGGCTTACCAGCTCGTCCAGCTCCCGGCACGCCTCCACTCTCTGCTCTCTGGAAGCCCATTCCTGTTTCTCCAGCCATTCCTGCTTTCCCAGGGCTTCACAAAAGTTTTTCCACTGGGCGTCCGTTGTCACCGTGACCATCAGCCGGATCCCGTCCTTGCAGCGATATGCGCCGGAGGGCGCCGCGGCCTCCATGCGGTTCCCCTTCGGCCCCGAAACCTCTCCCGTCCGCAGGTAAGTGCTGAACTGATTCTCCAATCCAAATACCAGGGAGTCCATCATGGACACGTCGATCCGCCGTCCGCATCCTGTCTGCTGCGCGTCATAGATCCCCATCAGCGTACCGATACATGCCGATAGTCCTCCGCAGACATCCGCCACCGAAGCGCCGCATTTCATGGGCGCGCCGCCCTCTTCCCCGGTCAGGCTCATGACGCCCGACTCTGCCTGTACCGTCTGGTCAAATGCCGCGTGGGTCGCGTAAGGCCCTGTCTGCCCGTACCCGGATATGGACGTAAATACGATCCTGGGATTGATCTCTTTCAATACTTCATATGTAATGCCGAACTTTTCCATGGTTCCCGGCTTGTAATTATCCACCACGGCATCCGCGGTTTCGGCCAGCTTCAAAAAAAGCTTCTTATGTTCCTCATTTTTCATATTCAGTACAATGCTTTTCTTGCCCCGGTTCCGCATGGCGTAATGGCTGCTGACCTCCCGGTCGATATAAGGGCCGTACCGGGTATTGTCTCCCAGAGGCGGATTCTCGATCTTCACCACTTCCGCTCCGAAATCGCTCAGCAGCAGGGTACACATCGGCCCTGACAGGAACTGGCTGAAATCGAGAATACGAATCCCCTCTAAAGGTCTGCTCATCATGACACCCCCATTCTTATGTTTCGCTAATTATAAGATAGCAACTCTCATGCCATTTTCCTTCACTGCTCATTTCCGCTTCCCGCCGGATACACGGGATATTCCGTCTGCCGTTCCATTCCGCTCATCTGGATCGGATTTCCGGGAACCCGGTACGTGCTCCCGTCCGGATAGGACGCGGTAAAGATCATCTTTCTCTCCGTCGTCTGGGGATGCTCCGCCACGCCCGCAAGGTCGTTGATATTTCCGTAAACACAATGTCTGGACTGGAGTTTTTGCGACAATTCCTCCCGGTCATATTTTTCAAATTCCCTGCGGATCTCCCGGTCCAGCTCCGGAAGGTTCGCCACGCGGCGCATATTGGTCACATACCGGGGATCATCGATCCATTCCGGCCTGCCCAGGGCCTCGCACAGCAGCCGCCACTGCCCGTCTGTCCCGACCGAGAGCATAAATTCTTTCTGATCCTTTGTATTGTATAAGCCCACCGGAGCAAACAGATCGTAACTGTTTCCCATTGGTTTCGGCACCTTGCCGTCCCGCATGTAGACCGCCAGTTGATTTTCAATACACATCATGGTGGTGTCCATCATGGAAATGTCTACCCGCCGTCCCTCTCCGGTCCTTTTTGCGCCGATCACGCCCATCATCGTCCCGATGCAGCCCATCATAGCGGACATATAGGAGGACACCTCCGCGCCGCATTTGACGGATTCCCTGCCCCTGGGGCCGGTGATGCTCATGATGCCGGATTCCGCCTGGATCGTGGCGTCAGAAGCTCCCCTCCCGGCATACGGGCCGGTCTGTCCATATCCGGATATCGACGTATATACGATGGACGGATTCACATTCCGCAGTGTGTCATATGTGATGCCCCAGCGCTCCATCGTCCCCGGCCGGAAGTTTTCAACGACCGCGTCTGCCTCCTGGCACAGTTTCCAGAATACGGATCGCTCCTCCTTGATCTCCATATTCAGGACAAGGGATTTCTTTCCCCTGTGAAATGTAGCCCTGGCACACTTTTCCTCTTCTGTTGTGCCACCCTGTGTCTGCGGTTTTTCGATCTTGATCACTTCCGCGCCATAATCGCACAGCAGCAAGGTACACATGGAACCTGAGACATATTGTGTCAAATCCAGGATTTTCATCCCGGCAAGTGGTTTTCCCATCACGCTCTCCTTATACTCCACTTTTTCCAAAAACATCCCCGCTGTCCATGATCGGAATCACTTCCCCATGGGGCAGCCAGTCAAGGATCTTTACGATCGCCTCCCGCCAGAAATCAAAATTATGTCCGCCCTCCGACGGGATAAATTCGTGCGCGATCTCCAATTCATTCATGTATTCCGAAAGCTTTTGATTATTTCCAAACAGCGGGTCGCTTTCTCCGCAGAGGATCATGATCTTCGGAAGGGCTTCTCTGTGATCCGCATATTTTTTCAGCAGGACATACGGATTCTTTTCATTCGTGTCCAGCGTATCATAATCCCAGACCGCCTGCTGGAAATCCGGATCACACATGGGCGTCGGGTTCGGCATGCCGGGTCCCAGCGTTTCCTTGGTGATGACCGCTGTGGACATACTGGCAATATAGCCAAACGTTTCATAATTCCGGATCCCGTTCATGATCGCGCCGTATCCGCCCATGGACATTCCCGCGATATAAGTATCCTCTCTCTGATCAGACAGCGGGAACATCCGCCGGGTTGCTTCTACCAGTTCTTTTCCTATAAACTCCCCATACTTCATGCCATTGTTGGAATCATCCACATAAAAATGATTTTCTCCGGCAGGCATGACTACGGCCAACTGGCGTTCCCTCGCGAGACGCATCACATTCGTATTCGCGATCATATCCATGTCGGAACCGTAAATCCCGTGAAGAAGGTACAATGTTTTGTACGGGGGCTGCGCCGGATTCGTCCCTGTTCCGGAAAAATTGGTCGTATCACTGGGGATCACGACCGTGATCGGTACAATTCGTTTTAATGACCGGGACATAAATTCTGCTCTTATAAATGCCATGTGCTTCTCCTTTACTGTGTTTTATTCCAGATCCAGAAGCTTCGCCGGATTCTTTTTCGCCATGAGCTCCACTTCCTCCGGTGTACATCCAAACTGGATCATCATGGCAATGAAATGCCGCATGCCTGCTGCAGGATCCACATCCCATACCTGGGAAAGGTCTGTGCCGAGTATACATTTTTCCGCGCCCACCAGCTTGACACAGTCCACATAATCACTGGGATCCATATTCCCAAGCCTCGGCATCAGTGTGCCGTATACATGCTCAATATAGACTCCCTTATCCGCCAGTTCCTGGATTTCCTCCGATGTAAAACGGCTGAGTTCCGCCAGTGGGTGGGTCGCTACCATCTTTGTGATTCCCATTTCAATGGCCGCGTCAAACAGCTTCGTGCTTTCTCCATAGGACATATGGCCGCTGCAGACAACCATGTCATACTCCTTCACCACCTTGAGGATATCGTATACCTCCGGTTTCAGTGTGCCGTCTTCCTTCAGGATTTCAATGCCGCCGTCCCTTTTGAGATACTGCCTGCACCACTTCGCGTCCATCGCGGGAAACCATACCACCTTCGCTCCGATCTTCGCGTTTGCCTCGATCGTCTCCGCCGCGTGCTCCAGCCCGCCAGTGGTTGTATAGCTGATCACAACGCTTCCGAATACGGCAACATTTTCCACCAGGTTATTCTGGATGATAAACGCGTCGGATGCCGTCGGATAGGTAAAGCTTTTTAAAACCACTCCTGCCATACCTGCTTCTTCCGCAAGCTTCGCCACCTGTGCGCTGTCAATGGGCCTCTCCGCGAGCGAATCCGGACCCGGGTGTATGTGCATATCAATACTGCCCTTCCAGATATCATCGATCACACTTGCCGGAATGCGTCCTATAGGTTTATTTCGTACTGCCATCATTACTACCTCCAAACATAAGATTCATTGTATACTTAATATCTAATATAGCAAAAACGATGCCAAAACAAAAGCATCTGACATCTTTTCAAAATCCGACTTTTATGCTACAATACTTCACATAGCATGACACAATAACAACAAATGTGTGTCACAGTCTCTATATTTTGACACACATCAGAAAGGAACACATTATGCCTTCAAGCAATCAGCCTATTTTTCCGCGTGTAAATGACCGTGCCCTTGAACAGCATCGTCGCAGCCTGGCCCGCCTGTACACATTTCTGCATCGATATCTGGCAAAAACCATGACTTACGCCCATTCCAGCGTATATGCCCTGGGGTTGTTTTCTTCTGACAGCATCCTGCTAGATCTTTTCGCGAACGAAGAGTACATTCTGGACCAGCTGCACCAAAATGGGATCTATGCCTCTACCATGTGGCAGGACAGCGGCCGCAACGCAGTCTCAGAAGGGTTCAAAAACTGGAAAAGCATGCGCTCCGTGGGTGACGAGAATGAACATCCGGTATTAAAAAACTATGCGATTTATTTTTCTCCCATCAGTATGCTGAGCGTCTATGAGCCTTACGAACAGATGGAACACTGCGGACTTGCCATTATCATTCCAAAGCAGTATGCCTGGGACGATTATCTGACCATGATCGTGGGGATTGCCCATGATATGATGATCACCCTCCAGTTTAATAATATTGCGACTATGTATTATGAACGGAGCGGAAAGGGACTCCTCTCCATCGACAACATGATGAGCCGTCACGGAGAAGCGCTTGCCACCTATTATAATCAGGAGCTGTTCGACCTTCTCGGCGCGGACCCTATTGATATGTATTACCGTCCCGCAGAGCTTCTCATCGATCCCCTTCCCGCCAATCAGGAGCTCTGGGATATTGTAGAGCATCACCGGACCATACATAACCAGCCCCTGACCGTCACCTGCCGCGGAAAGGACGTCCACCTGATCGTTTCTACGGATGCCTACAACCAGCCTTCCATTAATGCCCACGGCGTGGTTTTCTATTTCACCACCCAGCAGAAGATCACCGCAAAGCTGGCAAAAAAGGTGGCCAACGGCGCCATTAAAACCTTTGATGATATTATCGGAAAAAATAAGAATCTGACGGCAATTTTGAAACGTGCCAGGCAGATGGCGCTGACGGACAGCAATATCCTGATCCTGGGGGAAAGCGGCACAGGAAAAGATGTTCTGGCACAGGCGATCCACAATGCCAGCATCCGCCGCGACAAGCCTTTCATTGCCATCAACTGCGGCGCCATGCCGAAGGATCTGATTGAAAGTGAATTGTTCGGGTATGACAGCGGCGCCTTTACCGGCGCAAGGAAAAACGGAAATATCGGAAAGTTTGAACTTGCCTCCGGCGGAACCATCTTTTTGGATGAAATCGGAGAGATGCCCCTTGATCTGCAGGCAAAGCTCCTGCGCGTCGTAGAGCAAAAACAGCTGATGCGCCTGGGCAGTTCCCAGATCATTGATGTAGATGTTAAGATCATCGCCGCGACCAACGCAAACATCTGGTCCATGATCGAGCAAAAACAATTCCGCGCAGACCTTTTTTACCGGATCAGTACCATGCAGTTGAACCTGATCCCTCTGCGCGAACGCAAAGATGACATTATCCCTCTTGCGAAATATTTTATCCGCCGGGTATCGGAACGCATCGGCAAGGACAGTATCATGCGGCTGTCACCGGAGGCGCAGGAACTCCTCACCAGTCTGGAATGGCGCGGAAATGTACGGGAACTGCAGAACCTGATGGAATGCATCGTAC
>CAYQBE010000048.1:0-33156 GCA_964415625.1 uncultured Clostridium sp. | reverse complement strand
GGATATACCGTCACCATGCAGAAGTTTGATCCTTATATCAATATGGATCCGGGAACCATGAACCCCGTCCAGCACGGGGAGGTCTTTGTCACCGACGACGGCGCGGAGACCGACCTGGACCTTGGGCATTATGAGCGTTTTATTGATGAAAGTCTGACCCGCAACTCCAACGTGACTACGGGCAAGATCTACTGGTCCGTCCTGCAGAAGGAACGCCGGGGAGATTTCGGCGGAGGCACCGTTCAGGTCATCCCTCATATCACCAATGAGATCAAAAGCCGGTTTTACCGCAATCCCTCTGCTTCCGGCACGGAGATTGCCATCATTGAGGTGGGCGGAACCGTGGGAGACATTGAGAGCCAGCCCTTCCTGGAATCCATCCGTCAGTTTCAGCATGAGAAGGGTCATGAAAATGTGATCCTGATCCATGTGACCCTGATTCCGTATCTGAAAGCATCCCAGGAAATGAAGACCAAGCCCACACAGGCCAGCGTGAAGGAGCTGCAGGGAATGGGGATCCAGCCGGATATCATCGTCTGCCGTTCCGAATATCCCCTGGACATCGGCATGAAGGACAAGATTTCCCTGTTCTGCAACCTTCCGGCTGACCATGTGCTGCAGAATCTGGATGTCAACTACCTGTATGAGGCTCCCCTTGCCATGGAGCAGGAGCATCTGGCAGAGGTGGCCTGCGAATGTCTCCATCTGGATTGCCCCCAGCCGGACCTGAAGGACTGGATCGAGATGGTGGAGAAGCTCAAGCACCCCACCCAGGAAGTTACAGTGGCTCTGGTTGGAAAATATATCCAGCTCCACGACGCTTATATCAGTGTGGTGGAAGCCTTGAAGCACGGCGGGATCTACAGCCACACCACGGTCAACATCAAGTGGGTGGATTCCGAGACGGTCACTGCGGACAATACGGCGGAGATTTTTGGAGATGTCAGCGGGATCCTGGTTCCCGGCGGCTTCGGCACCCGGGGTATCGAGGGCAAGATCGAGGCCATCCGCTATGCCAGGACTCAGGGCATCCCGTTCCTCGGCCTGTGCCTGGGCATGCAGCTCTCCATCGTAGAATTTGCCAGAAATGTGATCGGATACAATGATGCCCACAGCATGGAACTGAAACCCGACACCACCCACCCGGTCATCCATATCATGCCGGAGCAGATCGGCATCGAGGATATCGGCGGCACCCTGCGGCTTGGTTCTTATCCCTGTATCCTGAAGGAAAGCTCCAAAGCCTTCCGCCTGTATGGGAAAAAAGAGATCCAGGAACGGCATCGGCACCGCTATGAGGTGAACAACGATTACCGGGAAGTGCTGGAAAAGCACGGTATGCTGCTGTCCGGCCTCTCACCGGACGGAAATATCGTGGAAATGATCGAGATTCCGGAGCATCCCTGGTTTATCGCGACCCAGGCGCATCCGGAGTTGAAATCCAGGCCGAACCGCCCGCATCCGCTGTTCAAGGGATTTGTTGAGGCGGCGCTGGAAAGACAGGCGAAAGGTGTCTGAAAATAGAGAAAAAGAAGGAGCAGGCTGGAGGTTCTAAAAAGGCTCCAGCCTGCTCACTTATTCCACTTTTTTTCTATGCGGCCTTACATATTTCTGCATATGCCACGCCGCCCATGCCGCGAACAGCCCGATCAGCAGTCCTGCCAATACATCGGTAGGATAATGCACCCCCACATAGAGCCTGGAAAACGCGATCAGCGCCGCCAATATGAGCAGCGGGACACTGTATCTCTTCGGCATCATCCGCCAATACACCCCGGCCGCCGCAAATGACGCACAGGTATGACCGGACGGAAAGGAATAATCCCCCTGCTTTTCGATCAGAAGCACCAGTCCTTCTACGACTTCATAGGGCCGGGTACGCGCGACCAGATTTTTCAGAGTTATATTCGTGATCAGTGCTCCGATGATCAGCGCAGCCAGCGATGTGATCCCGATCCGGCGGGTCTGTCTTGGAACCATCAAAAGGAGGGACAAGGCGATCCAGAACCATCCGGAATCCCCCAGCATTGTGATCCCTTTCCAAAATCCCTCCATCCAGTCCTGCCGGATGTACTCCTGAATCCATAATAAAATATTTCCATCCAGGTTGATCAAAAAATCCATCTTCTCTGCAGTCCTCTCCTTTTGTAATAGTACGAACAGTATACATGAACCGATAAAAAACGACAATAGGTTTTATAATTTTCAGAATATTTTCCAGCTGTGCGGTTGCTGGAATATTTTTTTCTATATACAGAACACCGCATACAGCGGTACCGACGTCAGGCCGTTCTCATCCACCCCGAAATTCCTGGCAGAGATCCGTATCATCTCCTCCGGATGGTACATATTGGAAAAATGCTTCATGCTCCTTGCCCGCACATTCTGATCGTACTTCACCTCCGCCGGAATCACCTTTCCTTTTTTCTGTATCAAAAAATCCACCTCCGCTGCCGGGGCATCCGATGTCCAATAGTACAACTCATGTCCTCCCGCGCGCAGTGCCTGAGCCACATAATTTTCCGCCAGCGCCCCTTTATATACATCTGATAATTCCTGACGTATCACATTTTCCGGCATAATGCCTGAAAAGCAGGAAAGCAGCCCCACATCAGACATATAGAGCTTAAAAGAGGAAATATCCCTGGATATCTTTACCGGCACTTCTCCCCGGGTCACCCTGTCGCATTCCAACGCGATACCCGCCATTACAAGCCATGCAATAGAATCCCCAAACAGTCCTGCGGTCGCCCCCTTGCGGATCAGCTTATACTGGAACTTTTTATTGTCCTTGGCAAGCTGCGCGGGAAGGGATTGAAAGGCATTCCTGATCTTCGTACACTCCCCGGCGGAAGAATATTTCGCCATATCCGCCGTATACGCATTCAGGATCATTTCCTGCAGTTCCTGTACATTCACGAGGGACTGCTCCTCCATATACTTTTTTACCACAGCAGGCATCCCGCCCACAAACAAATACCGGCGCAGCCAGTTGATCAGCTCCATATGCGTCTGCTTCGGCATCTCCAGCTTCCGCTCAAAATGCTCCCGGACCTCCTGCACCAGATGTCCATTGCCCATTGCCCTTAAAAATTCGTCAAATGTCAGCGGATACATGGTCTTCATGATCACCTTTCCCACAGGAAACGAATATTTTTCCCGATGCAGGGCTACTCCGAGAAGGCTGCCCGCTGCCACGATATGATATTCCGGCGCATCCTCGGAAAAATATTTTAATGAAGTCAGCGCACGTTCGCACACCTGGATCTCATCAAAGATCAGCAGTGTCTCCTCCGGTATGATCTTTTCTGAAAAATATTCCTCCAGAAACCGGATGATCCGCTCCGGACTCAGGTCTCCGTCAAAAAATTCTGCGATCAAAGGCATTCGTTCAAAATTCACATAAATACAATTTTTATAATAATCTCTTCCGAATGTCAGCAGAGTATACGTCTTTCCCACCTGTCTTGCACCATATAAGATCAGGGGATGACGTTCCTTTACATTGTCCCGCCATTCTAATAATTCCATAATGATATTCCGTTCCATACACCCATCTCCTGATAAACAAACATTTTCAATCCTAAGTACCATTTACTATACTTATAGTATACACCCTTTTTCCTACTTTTCAAGAAAAAATCATTTTAAAATGACTTTTTTTCAAAAATAAATCACTATAAAATGATTTTTTTCATATTTTTAATCATCTATGCATTAATATTTTTCTAAAACAAATCATTCAACCATTACTTTTTCCACGAAATAGATTGATGCACAATGATCTTTTGTTACCATACAGCTCCGAACCAAAAAACAATGGCTTTCCATGATTATTTATGATAAAATGAATGCGCATTCTAAGGAACTGTATGGAAATATACTGCACGGCAGATTTATCTGGCGCGCAGTATATTTCCATACAGTTCCTAAAAGGAAAGAGAGTGAAACCGATGCTGCATATTGCGATCTGCGACGATGAACAGAGTTTTGTCGATCATCTGAACGGACTCATCAGACAATACGCTGTCGAAAACAGCGAAGAGATCAAAGTAACCCCTTTTTATGACGGCCTGGATCTGATCGAAAAGTACGATCCTACGATCGACCTGATCTTTCTGGATATCCAGATGAAGCTGGTGGACGGCCTCCGCACGGCGGAGAAGATCCGGCAGAAGGATGAAAAGGTGGGGATCATCTTTTTGACCACACTCACCCAATATGGACTGGAGGGCTACAAGTACCAGGCCGCCAATTACATCATCAAGCCCATCAAATACGTCCGGCTGCGGGATGAACTGAACCAGTTTCTGGCCAGAAGGCGCAGGGACGATTCCCCCTCCCTGGTGATCAAAAATGATTCCGGCAGATATAAGGTCTTTCTGAAAAGCCTGCGCTATATCGAGACCTTCAACCGGAACCTGTTGTTTCATACGGAACAGGAAAAGATCATCTGCTACAGGAGCATGAAGGAGATGGAGCAGGAACTGAAAGGACAGGGCTTTGCCAGAAGCCACAGCAGCTATCTTGTAAACCTGTTCTATGTCAAAGGCGTGCAGAAGCTGGACATCACCCTGGTGACCGGGGAGGTCCTTCCCATCAGCCAGCCAAAGAGGAAGCAGTTTATGGAAGAATTGACGGACTACTGGGGGGATCTGATATGATAAAAGCACTTGATCTGATCTCCCTGCTTTTGATCTGGGGATATATCCTTGTATTTTTCCTGGTCCTCCACAGCTTTCTCCCGCTTCGGAAAAACCGGCTGCTGTGGATACCGGCCATTTGGGCCAGCTCCATCTTTTCAGATATGATCATCTTTTCCAACGACCTGCCCAACCTCCTCGGCGCCCTGCTGGTCTTTGCGGCTTATGTCCTTGTATTCCACAGCGGAAAATGGATGGAAAAGCTGACCGCTGTGCTGGTATTCTATCCCGTAGTGATCGCGGTCAATTATCTGACGCAGGATATTGGAGCGCGGTTGTTTTTTGCCTGTACCAACGCATCGGGCAGCCCTTCCGAATGGCCCGGGAACCTCCTCCTGTTCAGCACGGCCGTCCACACCCTGTCCCTGCTGGCACGGCTTTTATTCTGGCTTGCCGCGTGGGCCTTTTTGAAAAAATACCTGCGCCGGATCACATCCAGTCTGACGCTGCGGATGTGGCTCATTGTGGATGTTCTGACGCTGGTATCCATTGTGGCCATTTTCACGATCATCTATTTCCTGCCAGAGGAGATTGCCGTCGTGTATCCCATCTGCACCGCATCCATCATATCCAGCTTTGGCTGTATCTACCTGGCCGCCTATATCTGCGATTCCGTGCAGACTTCCTACCGTGCCCAGGAGCTGGAGCAGAAACAGGCGTATTTTCAGGACAAGCTCCGGGAGGAAGAACGGATCCGGAGCATTTACCACGACATGAAAAATCATCTTCTCGTCCTGCAGTCCCAGCAGACCCGCTCCGAAGCATTGAACGAGTCGGCCCGTTCCCTGCAGATGCAGATTGAAGCCTACGAGACCTATTATCATACCGGAAATGACTATCTGGATATGGTCCTCCGCGAAAAATCCCGGCTGGCAAAAGAAAAGCAGATCGATTTCCATGCCTCCGTCTGCTTTGCAAAAGGGGCATTTCTGGAACCACTGGATATCAGCACGATCTTCGGCAATGCATTGGACAATGCCATCGAAGCCAGTGAAAAGCTGCCCCAGGGTATGCGGCTGATCACCGTGAAAGCCGCCCCGATCCATGACATGCTGGTCATTACGGTGGAAAATAACCGGATGATGGAAGAATTTGCTTCCCAGAGGACAAGCAAAAAAGATACCTTCCTCCACGGCTTCGGCATTTCCAATATCCAGAAGGCCGTGGAAAAGTACGGCGGGGAATGTATTGCAAGGCCGAAGGGCGAAAAATTTGCCTTAAAGGTCATGCTGCCCATTGCTTAAAAAAATATTCTAACTGTACGGTTGGATGATCCGAACTATCAGTTCTATTGCAATAAATTGCATAAAACTGATAGTTCGGATCGCAACCGTACAGTTCATTTAGATTTTACCTTCTCCGTATTAGTTTACGCAATTCATATTGCGGCATTTCCAGCCCCGGATATAATGGAACATATATTTTTCCGGCCAGGCCGGAATGGGAGGAGGAGAAATCAACATGAGTATTTTAAGAACCGAGCATTTGATCAAGCAGTACGGCAAGGAGCCGAATATCGTAAGGGCGCTGGATGACGTGAGCATTTCTGTGGAAAAAGGGGAGTTTGCCGCCATCATCGGCACTTCCGGCAGCGGAAAATCCACCCTGCTCAATATGCTGGGCGGGCTGGATCGGCCCACCTCCGGCAGTGTGAAGGTCGATCAGTTCGAGCTGGGCAATCTCTCGGACGATGACCTGACCGTATTCCGCCGCCGCTCCATCGGATTCATTTTCCAGAATTATAATCTGGTTCCCATCCTGAATGTGTATGAAAATATCGTGATGCCCATTCAGCTGGACGGCAAGAAACCGGATGAGACATTTATCGAAGAGGTGGTTTCCCTTCTTGGCATCCAGAAGAAGCTCTACCAGATGCCGAATACCCTTTCCGGCGGACAGCAGCAGCGTGTCTCCATCGCCCGGGCGCTGGCCGGGAAGCCTGCCATCATCCTGGCCGACGAACCCACCGGCAACCTGGACAGCAAGACCAGTGACGAGGTGATCGAGCTCTTAAAGCTCACCAGCCGGAAGTTCCATCAGACCATCGTGATGATCACCCATAACCCGGAGATCGCGAAGCAGGCGGATCGATGCATCCACATCGAAGACGGCAGAGTTCACGAATAGGAAGGGGAGGGAGCCATGAAAGAACAAAAATCCATGATCCGGATCCTGACGGGCCGGAGCTTTCAGAAAAATAAAGGACGCAATCTGGCTGCGGTCCTGGCTATCGTGATGACTGCCATGATGTTTACCACATTATTCACACTGGCGCAGAGCCTGACTAAAAATGTTACGGAAATGTACCTGCGGCAGTCCGGCACCAAAGCCCATACCACCACCAAACAGATCACCGACGAACAGATCGAACTGCTTGCGGCGCACCCGGATGTCAGATCCTACGGACGTTCCATTGTCCTCGGCCTGGCAGAAAACGAACGGCTGGGCGGACGGCAGGTGGAGATCCGTTATGCCAGTGATCAGTACGCAAAGGACGACTTCTCCTATCCCGAAGCCGGACATATGCCGGAGCAGAAAAACGAGATCGCGCTGGATACCGAAACCCTGCATCAACTCGGTATCCCCCGGGAGCTGGGAGAATCAGTCACTCTGGAATGGCGGAAAGACGCCTTCTCCGACCAGGTCACGTCCAGCACCTTCACGCTTTGCGGCTGGTGGGAACGGAATCATTCCGTATATGCCAGCATGGCCTGGGTCAGCGAGGAATTTGCGCTGGAAGCCTGCGGCGGTATCGAAGAGCCTGCCGAGAGCCAGATCTGCGGCCTGCGGATGATGGGCATGACCTTTGCGGACAGTAAGGATATCGAAGAACACACCAACCGGATCCTGGCCGAATGCGGCGTCTCCGACGTAGAATTTCAAACGGTCCTGGCCTATAATGAGGAAACACAGTGGAGCATATTTATGGAAAGCCTTCCCATGTACGCAGGCATGATCCTGGTATTTCTGGCCGGTTATCTGATCATTTACAATGTATTCCAGATCTCCGTCGCATCGGATATCCAGTTTTACGGAAAGCTGAAAACCCTGGGCATGGAGACCCGGCAGATCAAAAAGCTGATCTACGGGCAGAGCAGCCGCCTTTCCCTGCTGGGCATCCCGGCTGGCCTGATCCTTGGCTACATTCTGGGTATTTTGCTGATCCCGGCCTTGATCGCCGATCAGAATGCCAAGCCGGTGCTATCCGCAAATCCGGTCATTTTCATTGGCTCCGCGCTGTTTGCCTGGATCACGGTCATGGTCTCCTGCATGCTGCCCGCAAGGCTGGCCGGAAAGGTGTCTCCCATCGAAGCGCTGCGCTATACGGATGCGGACACAGAAATCAAGCGCCAGGTAAAGAAATCCAAAACCGGCGCCTCCCTCGCCAAAATGGCCTGGTCCAATCTTGGCCGCAATCGGAAGCGTACCTTCCTGGTCATCAGTTCCCTGACTCTCGGGCTAGTGCTGATGAGCTACTTCTACGCGAAAAACGCCAGCTTTGACGTGGAAAAATATCTCATTGATATGTGTGTTGCCGACTTCCAGATTGACGATGCCACCAACCAGATCGCAGACGGCTATGATCCGGAAAGCAATACCATCCAGCAGGAGCTGGTCGATCAGGTGGCTGGAATGGAATCCTTTGAAAAAAGCGGAAGGCTGTACTCCCGGCAGATTCCCATGACCTTAAGCGAGCACACCTGTGAGAATATCCGCTCCTACTATACCCAGGAACGGCTGGATGATTTTGCGTCCCAGGATCCCACCTTTCCTCAATGGAAGGAAGAATGCGGCCGGGCGTTGAAAGGGGAAGAAGTGCCGATCACCATATATGGCGCCGACGGCCTGATCCTGGACGCGGCCGTGGGAAGTCCTTATATCCTGAGCGGAACCTTTGACGCGGAAAAATTTGCCTCCGGAGACTACGCACTGGCCATCGGGCCTGCAGTCCATGATTTTGAGACAGACCCTCCTGCCTGGACTGTGGGAGAAACGGTTTCCATCGAAGGACGGGAATTTACCGTCATGGCGGTCCTGGAACCGCTGACACCCATGTGTGAAGGAAAAAGAGCCAATGCCTTTGAGCTCCCTCTGGTCATATCCTCCAATGCCTATACGCAGATTTGGCCGGACAGCAATCTGCAGAAGTTCTTTTTTAATGTGGCAGATGAAGGGCTGGAGGATGCTGCCGCCATGCTCAGTGAATATCAGGAGCGCACCGCTCCCGGCATGAATCTGGTCTTCCGCGAAAGCCTGATCGCACAGTACGAAGCAGAGACCCGCGCTACCGCAGTCATGGGATATGCCATCAGCATCATCATCGCGCTGGTCGGGGTTCTGAACTTCGTCAACAGCATGGTCACCGCGATCATCTCGCGGAAGCGGGAATTTGCCATGATCCAGAGCATCGGCATGACCAAACGGCAGCTCCGCGGCATGCTGACCTTTGAAGGCTTTTACTATGCCGGGCTGACCCTGGCGGCATCCTATTTTCTCGGAAGCGTGACCGTAGGGGTGATCGTCCGTGCGATCACATCCACAGGCTACTCCACCTTCCGCTTCACCCTGCTGCCGCTGGTGATCTGCACCCCGATCCTGATCGGACTTGCCGTCCTGATCCCGTACCTGTGCTTTAAGAATCTGGAAAAGCAGAGCATTGTAGAACGGCTTCGGGTTGAGATGTAAAAAAACGGGGTGTCGGAAAATGACTGTATACCTGCAATATGCTGCTGTGATTCACCAAATTTCACAACAATATATTGCAGACAAGCAGCATTTTCCAACGCCCCATCTGTTCTAAAAAATTATAGTGAACGACAAAACCTTTTGTTTTTGTCGTTCGCTGCGCCGATTTTTGCTGCGCCAAAGCGCAGTATCTACCTTGCAAAAATCGTGCGCATCCCCCGGAGGGTTTATAGTGGACGACAAATTTTTTTGTCGTTCACTATACTACAGCATTTCAATAAATGCCGCAACTCTCGTATTCAGCTGTCCCACATCCTGCTGGGAATAATCGGTCTCCACATTGATATAAGGGAGCTTTTTCTCCTGTGTCACAAATCTGCGGATCCCCAGCGTCTCCAGGTTATATGTATGGCAGGCCTGGAGCGTCATCTCGATCACGCCGTCCACGCTGTACTCGTCGATCAGCCGTCCGGCCAGCTCCAGCCGGTTCTGATTCGGAGTCATCACAGAGCAGCCGATGTCCAGATACCGTCTCGCGACCGCGTCATAGATATCTTTTGCGTCCTCATCCACCAGCTTATCAAAGGTCTTAGCCCCTGTACAGTTCTCATAGGCAACAACCACGCCGCCGTTCTCTTCCACGGCCCGGATCACTTTTTCCGTCGCCCCGCCCACCGGGCATCCTGTCAGCATGATGCGCGGCTTTTTTGCCTGCATCTTTCCTTCCCCGTATTCCTTTTCGATCTTTTCCACCAGGCTGTCGATCTCTCCCGGGATCAGGGTCTTGTCAAACTTGAACGTACTCCCGTACAATACCTTGAACAGGTCGTACCCGCTGATCGGCGCCGGATCATGCTTCATGACCGCATACAGGCGCTTCATGGACCTGCGGATCGCATTCTGCAGCCGCACTGCATCCCGAAGCTTTTCCTCCGTAATCTCTGTCTGAAATTTCTGCTCCAGATAATCCTTGAAGCGGATGATCTCACTCTTCCACAGCTTCAAGGCCTCTTCGCTCTGTGTATTCGGCAGTTCCATCACAAACACATCCTTAAAGTCGGACATGTACTCATACATTTTCTTCTTGCCGTCGCAGGTCGTCTCTCCCACGACCACATCTGAAAAATAAAAGAACGGGCATTTATCCGCCTTCGCAAATCCATAACTGGACTTGATCAGCGGACATAAGTTTTTCGGAAGATCCTTCTCTGCCTCCGGAATCGTCTCATCCGATGTGGAGCACAGCCCCACCGTCGCCGCTCCTGCCGCCATCGCGATCTCCTGCGGGAAATAGGTGCAGTATGCGCCGACCACCGGAATACCTTTCTCCTTTAATTTTTTCACTGCTAAAAAAGAATTTTTCCTCTGCTCCGCAAATTCCTCAAACACCTCTGGTAAATCTTGAATCAGTTCCATCTGTATTCCTCCTCATGATTACGGTTCATCTGCATGTAAAATGAATTGCCTGTGTATCATAAACTCAGCGCCGCACCCACAGCTCCGGCAAATCTGCCCTCCGGCTTCGCCTGCACCTCGCAGCCCAGCTTTTCAGACAGATTTTCCCGCAGATACGCACACTCACACAGCCCCCCGGTCAGACAGACCGCCGCGCCGCGGACGTCTAATCTGCTGCTCTGGGACACCACCTTATTCACAATGGACTCCACCACGGCGAATGCGATGTTCTCCTTCTTCTCTCCCTGCCCGATCAGGCTGATCACCTCCGATTCCGCAAAAACCGTACACATGGAACTGATCGTAGTGCCGCCGCCCTGCCGTGCCAGTTCACAGATCTCATCCGGACGCAGGGCCATCGTATTTGCCATGACCTCCAGGAAACGCCCTGTCCCCGCGGAACATTTATCATTCATCACAAAATCCTTCACCCGGCCGTCTTCGATCCGGATGATCTTGGTATCCTGGCCGCCGATATCAATGACCACCAGCTCATTTCCGCCATGGAGCCACATTGCCCCCCGGGCATGGCAGGTGATCTCTGTGATCATTTTGTCCGCATAAGGCACGGAAATCCTTCCGTACCCGGTGGCCACACAGGGCGACTGCTCCGCGTCGATCTCCTCGGCCAAAAGCTTCTGGCGGATGGATTCCGCCGTGTCCACACTGCTCCATCCGGTAGGCTGGACAGACTTGAAAATCAGCTTCTGATCCTCATCCAGAACCGCCAATTTGGCGCAGGTAGAGCCAATATCGATTCCTATATGGTATTCTTTGTTCATGATTTCATCCTTCTATGGCCTGATCACGGATTTCGCATTCTCCATGGTTTCCACAATATCATACATATTGGTCACGGTTCCTACCGCCAACTTCTCTTTGATCCCGTAGAAATCCAGGCAGGTCCCGCAGGTCATAATGTTGACCCCCTCCGCTTCCAGAGCCTGAAAGTCCTCCAGGGAATCCGATCCCTCACAGGTCAGATAAGCGCCCGAATTGTAGCACATCACCGTCTCCGGAAGCATGTCCTGCTTGGTCAGGGCAAACACAAAAGCTTTCATCAGCGCCTTGCCCAGCTTTTCCTCTCCGCCGCCCATCACATTTGCGGACAAGACCACTACAAGCCCTTTCTTCCTTGAATCCGGACTGCAGCTGATCTCCTCCTCTTCTGCTTCCTCCGCCAGGGCGGAAGCTGCCGGAGCGCCCGCAACTACCTGGATGGTCACCTCATACTCCTTCTCGCCCTTCTTCTCGCCTGCGGCCTGCAGTCCCTTCTGAGACGCAAACTTCTGCAGGTTCTGCACTGCGATCTCATTGTCCACCAGGACGGTCAGAACACCGTCCTCCTGAAATTCCCCGACAGCCTTCTTCGCGTTTACCACCGGAAGAGGACACGCAAGCCCTCTTGCATCTACGATCTTTTTTTCCATCCTTCTTTTCCTCCATATCGTTGATTTTTTCTTTCTATTAAAATTGAGCGTAAGGTCTGTGCGCCTCAGACAGCGGCCGCAGCAATCTCACTTATTCTGCCAGTTCACGCAGCGCTGCCGCCGCGGCGTCAATTTCTTCTTCCGTATTATAATGGGAAAAGCTGAAACGCACTGCCCCCTGCTCCACCGTCCCAAGAGCCTTGTGCATCAGCGGAGCGCAGTGCGCACCCGGTCGGGTGGCAATCCCATAGGTCATAAATAACTCGTCGCTCACCTCCGAGGAATCAAAATTTCCCAAGTTCAGCGCCACGATCGGGCACCGTTCCCGCACTGAAAAATCTCCGTATATCTTGATTCCCGGAATCTCTTTCACCCCGTCATAAAACCGCCTCATCAGCTCCTGTTCCCGCTTCCGGATCACATCCATTCCCGTTTCCTGGATATACGCCACCGCCGCGTTGAGTCCGGCGATCCCGTGTCCGTTCAGGGTCCCCGCTTCCAGTGCGGTGGGCATCTCGGGCGGATGCTCCTTCCGATACGTCTGAACGCCGCTGCCGCCGCTTTTCAGGGGACGGACTCCCACGCCCTCCCGCACATACATCCCGCCGGTTCCCTGAGGCCCAAGCAGACTCTTGTGTCCGGTAAAGCAAAGTATATCAATCTGCATTTCCTGCACATCAATGGGAAACACCCCTGCGGTCTGGGAGGCATCCACACAGAAAAGCACCTGATGCCGGCGTGCAATCTCGCCAACCGCCGCAATGTCCACCAGATTTCCCGTCAGGTTGGAACCATGGGTACAGACTATCATCCGCGTATTCTCCCGGATCCCACGTTCAAAATCCTGAACGTCGATCCGTCCCTTTTCATCGCTCGGGATCACTGTAAGCTCCACACCCTTTTTTTCCATTTCATATAAGGGGCGGAGTACCGAATTGTGCTCCAGCTCCGTGGTGATCACATGATCTCCGCTCTGCAGGACCCCTTTGACCGCAGTATTCAGGCTTTCCGTCGAATTCATGGTAAATGCGATCTGCTTCGGGCTTTCCGCATGGAAAAAATCCGCCAGCCTCTTTCTCGTATCAAAGATCACTCGGGAAGCGCCCAGGGTCGCCTCATGCACCCCACGTCCCGCATTTCCCAGGGAGCACATGGCATCTGCCACCGCTTCCGCAACCTGCCCGGGCTTCTGCAGCGTAGTTGCGGCATTATCCAAATAAATCATATACCTGTCCTTTCTCTTCAGCTTCTATTTCTTTACAGTTCCTAACCCGCTCAGACCATGCACTCATGCATATCCTGCTCCCGGATGCCGACGCTTTCCATCACACTCCTCAGCATCTCCCTGCTCTCCAGGCCGGCACACCAGGCTAGCCCGCAGCCCGCAGAGATTGCCCGCGGAACCGGGATCAGCCGCCCGTCTGCCTGACGCTCCTTGCAGGCCTGCTCCATCGCCATTGCGTCCGCCGTGGTATGAAACGTCACCACAAGCTGTAATTTTTTCGTTCTCATGCTTCATTCCTGCCCTATTCTGTCTTAGGAAAATCATCTTTTACACAGGACAGCTGGAAATTTTTGCTGCCTGATAGCCGAATACACCCTAAATATCAGTATAACTTTTATTTTCACCTACGTCTAATTGGAAAACAAAATAAGGACGGTCAGATTATAGTTTTTTTCTATAATCCGCCGTTCCTTTCATATGATCCTTACTTCTGATTGCTTTCCTGCCGCCCTGTGATCTCCCCCAGGAATACCCTTCCCTGTTCGTCAGATCCATTTCCAAAACGGATCCTCGCTCCATCCTTCTTCCGCCTTGCCGTTACATACAATCCTCCATCCCCCGCTTCTATCGTACAGGACAGGGTTCTGTGTTCCTGGCTTTTCCAGCCCTTCATCCGGGTTTCCAATACCTCAGAAGAATCCGCACCGCTGCTGTCCGTATATTCCAGACGGATCTCCGCTTCCTGATAGTATCCCGCAAAGCCTGTATTTTCGACTTCTATCTCGACATAGTATATGTGATGCTTCCTCCTAGGAACAATATATACCTTCCGAACAAGAAATCGATATCCTAAATGGGCGCTCACATAATCATAAAGGCTTTTCCCTTCCCATACGCCGGTTCCCGGGTACTTCCATTCTTTCCAGACCTCCAGCATTCTCGTATCATGGACTCTGTTTAAATACGTGATCTGCATTTGGCAGAGTGTATCCAGTACCATTTCCGGAGTCAGCTCCTGCAGATAGTTCCCACTGTATACCGTTTCCCCCCCGTTGGGCGCAGCCCTGCCGATCTCTGTCTCAAAGGAAAGCTCATCATCCCGTTTCCACGGTTCATTCCATGCCGCATTTTTCCTGCTCTCTGTGCCGAAGGTTCCCAGATGGCTCTCCGATCCAAGGATCCCATCGTCAAAAATCCCCATATCATCCGCCGCAGTACATCCCTTTCTTTTTTGTTCCTCATGCAGCATCCTCCAGTATACCGGTCGTCTGACGGCCAGATATGTCTCCTCCCCCCTGGATCCACGCAAGATCTCCGCCATCTGCCGCAGCCTGGCTTCGGATAAAAATCTGGACGAATGCATTTCCCCCCAGTTGCCCACCAGCATTCCCTGGAACACATAAATGGTGTCCGTAAACTGCTCCACCAGCTTCCCGATCTGCTCCAAATGAGACCTTACCTGCGAAAAAAGAGAAGGCTCCCGCAGGAAAGCCTTCCCCTCATGGTCATAGACTACCCTTACAATACAATCATAGGATCTCTCCGAAAAAAAAGAAAAAATCCGGCTGATCCGATCCAAAATCTCCTGCTCCAGATCCCTGTCCCGAAAATACCCGATGTCTATCAGCAGGAATGCCAAAGTGTCCTTCGGATGCAGGCACCAGCGCAGCTCCTCAAAGTCCGGCTCCCGTTCCGCCAAAAAGGTATGTATCTGATACCAGCCTCTGGCAGGATTGGACAGCTCCGACGTGGATTCCGTCAGTTTTACAGCCTGAAAACCAATATTTGTCTTTTGTTTTCCAAAAGAGTCTATCCAATCACGCATATCCATTCTCCCCGGGATCATTCTTTCCTTTAGACTGCGGCTCTGGCCTCCAGCTTCGTAACCCTTTTATCCAGGTTTTCAATTAACCGCAGAGATAGATTGATGGTTTCCGTTTCATTTTTCGTCATACGGTAGATCCCCTCCAGCGCTCCGAGACGTTGCTTCACATCATCGAATTGCTTTTCGTATTTTTTATCATACCGCTCCATCTCTTCCACCAAAAATTCTTCTGATTGGCTGATTTTAGTATCAATCAGATCCTCTGTCTCTTTGATTCTGGTGTCAATCAGATCTTCCGTCTCTTTGATTCTGGTGTCAATCAGACCCTCTGTCTGTTTGATTCTGGTGTCAATCAGACCCTCTGTCTGTTTGATTCTGGTATCGAACCGATCCTCTGTCTCTTTAATTCTGGTGTCAATCAGATCCTCCGTCTGTTTAATTCTGGTGTCGAGCAACTCCTCCGTCTGTTTGATCCGGGTGTCGAGCAACTCTTCTGTCTGTTTGATTCTGGTATCGAACCGATCCTCTGTCTCTTTGATTCTGGTGTCAATCAAATCTTCCGTCTGTTTGATTCTGGTGTCGACCAGCGATTCCAGCCGCTTCTCTGTCTCTACCGCGCGAGCATCAAGCAATTCCGCAATTGCCTTTAAATCGTTTGTATCTAACATTTTACTCCCCCTTTCCTTCAATTTATTTTGTCCAGTATAGCACATCCCTTCCAATAATGTAACCCAGTTCACCGCAAGTTCACATAAATATATTCCACCTGTACGGTTGCAATATTTTCATTGCATAGATTCAGATTTCTCAGCACGTTTTTTAATTTTCCTATAAAAGTCACTGCAATGCTTCCAGAACGGATCAATCAACTCATGCTCCATCCTGACAATCTCCCGATAATTTTTCAGGAATAACCACAGCATAATAAAATAATATGGCGAGAAAAACCGCAGCAGCCTCACGAAATAATTCGGATTTGCCCTGACTGCCGCAGATTTTTCCTGGAGATAGAGCATCGCCCTGAAAAAAACGGACGCTTCTGATTTTCGTTCCTCCCGGCACAGCTGCGCAACCTCCTGATTATGCAGACGCCTGTTTGGACTGTTAAAATTGGAAATCGAGTTTTCCGATATCCGGTACAGAACAAACGGCCGGTTCACATAGCACACTCTGAGCTCCTCATGATCATCCACGATCTTCTGAAAGCAGGCCCGGTCATTGACAGTCCTGAAACGCAGGATAAAATCAAATACCGCTTCCGTCAGCAGCTCCTTCCGGTACACTGCCGTCCCCATGACCGCACAGCCAAGCTTTATGGAACGGCGCAGAACCTCTCCGCGGATGAAATTTTGCAGCACCACATCCAGATAGGTAGAATAGGTTCGGATCATATCACCGGAACCGGTAAATTTTATAAATGCAGTACATATGATATCATATTCATCCAGCAGATCCGTAACCTCAAATAAATTGTATGGGGAAAACAGATCATCGCCGTTCAGGACAACAAATCGCTCCCCTTTTACAAGCCTTAAAGCCTCTGCATAATTTTTACATATTCCGGCGTTTTTCTCCCGAAAGAGCCTGTCCACCCTTGCAAAAATATTCTGATTCCCCGCGATCCACTTCTCTATGACCTCACAGCTGTTGTCCTCAGAGCCGTCATCCGCAGCGATCAGTTGGAAATCCTGCCCTTTTCCAAATCTACAGATCTGATATCGGATGCTCTCCAGGGCATGTGTCACAACCTCTGCCTGATTATAGCATGTAACTACAAATGTAAACATTTCTCTCCCTCTTTTATGTACCCGCTTCACAGCGCTTTACACTCCGCTGCAGGACATTCAGCCGATCAATCAGCGGGCCAGCCTTCATTCTCCTGTGTCAATCTCCACATCATGGAAGAAAAGAGTCAATATTTCGTCAAAGCTCTTCCCTTTCTTCGCCATCTCATTCGCACCGCTCTGGCTCATTCCGATTCCGTGTCCAAATCCTCCTCCTGAAATCACAAATTCATCCTCCTCTTTTTCGATGGTAAAAAACGCGCTTGGAAGCATTGCCGTTCCCGGCTCAATAGAACCATCCTGCCTTACCGTTTCCGCGCCAGTGCCGCCCAAAGCCTTTCGGATCTTATTTTCCGTTTCCACTGTCACCGAGTCTTTATCGCCTGTGATTTCAATCTGGAGTGCAACACCGCCTTCTCCGGTCTCTGTAATCTCTATATCCTGAATGGTGCCAAGGTCTGTCTCCGTATTTGCGCTTACCTGAGCCGACAGCGTCTCCACGGGGATCTTGATTTCCCAGCGATACCACGGAATCAGCGCCTCATAATCTCCATCTTCCCCTTTCACCTCTACGGATTTCAGATACCGGCTGGCCTCATCCTTTTCCGTTCCCCATGCCTCCAGTCCTGTCGTATAACCGCAGGAAGTTGAAAAGTAAAGGGTTGTGACCAGGCTGCCCTTATAACGCATGACTTGGTTCTTCGTCTCTTCAATGGCCTGGTTTACAAACGCATCCTCCTGGCAGTTTCCATATACCTGATAGCGCGCGTTGCTGTCATCCAGAATCGCTTCATATTCCGGATATCCCGGATCCATCATCTGCTTATACGCAAAATTTCTCGCGCAGACTGCCTGGGCTTTCAACGCCTCCAACTCGTAATAAAAAGGCATCTCACTTGGTACGACCTTACACAAATATTTTTCCAGAGGAAGCTCATTGATCACTACAAGTCCTTCCTCTGTCGAACGCAATTCGATTACCCCCGCATAAGAAGGCGTCCCGTAGGCCCTCTGGATACTGTGCAGGGTAATCTCTCCGCCGTCATTCGCAGTAATCCGGATATTGACAGCGCCCTCTTCAAATCTTGGGTCTTCAGGGGTAAACTTCTCGACCACCCCCGCAGCCACATTCTGGCTTTCTTCCCCGTAACTGAGGGTCATTCCTCCGACTGCCGAAATCTCCATAGACGGATGAAACACTTCCGCAAATTCATTGGTCCTGATCACGATCCGATAATCCGGATTGTCAATCGGCGGCTCATCCAGCGCCTCTCTCCTCATGGTAACCACAAATCCAACAATCAGCAGCAGCACGGCCAAAGCCACGATCCCATACTTTAAAGCTTTTCCCGGCTCCTTCTTCACTGACTGCTTCCCCTCTGTTTTTTCATCTGTACTCATTCTTTCCACCTCACCTCATCTAGTATGGAAATAACTTTTGCATCTTGACCTGTCTATCTATGAAATCTATTTTCCTACAGTTCCTAAACAGATTCCTGTAATCATCGGTTTTGATTTACATTTGCTTTTTTTGGTCATATATATTATATTATATTATATTCACGGCCGATGAAATCTGGCGCGCAGTATATATACCATAGTATGCAGAACGGCTGCCAGTGGCCGGCTTTCTGTATGACATGTAACCAATTCTCAATCTGCACAACATTAGGAACAGCCCTGAAATAATCTGTACATATTATTTCGTGCCAGTTCCTTAGAAATGAAAGGATCCAAAAAATGATTTCCGTAATCGTCCCTGTCTATAACACCGAAACGTACCTCCGGCGCTGCATTGATTCTATCCTGAATTCCACCTGTAAGGATTTTGAGATCCTTCTTGTCAACGATGGTTCTACGGACAGCAGCCCTGCCATATGCGAAGAATATGCCCGGCAGGACAGCCGGATCAAAGTCATCTGCCAGAAAAACCAGGGAGTCTCCTCTGCCCGGAACACAGGCCTGGATCACTGCAAAGGGCAGTGGATCGTGTTTGTGGACTCCGATGATTTCATTTCCAAAGATTTTCTAAGCCTTATTGCACAGGAAAAATATCAGGATAAAGACCTTCTGCTATTTGACCTTGCAAAATACATATCAGGGCATACTTCCGCAGATTACCCTGTGCATACATTGACATTTCATGGAAAAGAAATGCAGCAGCTCATCCGGCGGATCCTTGTTCCTCAGCCACTGTGCGTAGATGGACACGCGGATTTCCGTACCCCTTGTGCAAGGGCCTATAAAAAATCCGTGATAGACCGCTGCTCCATTCGCTTCGCTCCCGAACTGACGGTCGGGGAAGACCTGCTGTTTAATATGGAATACCAGCTGCAGGCCGAATCCTGTGTATATACCTCTGTCCCTGTTTATTTTTATGACATTCACATGGGCTCCGCAACTCACGGCTTTCGTCCCGGGCTTATGCAGAACCACGCAAAGCTGCAGCGCCAGCTGAAGATACTCCTGGAGCAATGCCATATGCTCCCCCTTCTGAAGGCTGCATACAGTTCCTATTGCCTGGAGAATCTAACCTATGTCCTGATCTGGGATGTATTCAGTCCCTTAAGTCCCAGGCCCTACCGCATGAAATGCAGGATGTGCGCAGTTATGCTGAAAAATGAACTCTATCGTCAGGCCATGAGATACAACCTGAAAAGTGGTATCCTGCCCAGAAAGATCCTCGTTTTCTTTTTCCGTATGAGATGTTACCGTATTACGGACCTGATCTGCCGAGCCAGCTACGCACATCTGAAAGGAAACGATTATTAAGGAAACAGTTATTATCGGATATATTTTTCCATCGTCCGGGCAGAGGTATGCCTGAATACCGCGTCTGGCTCTGCCCGCCTTATCATTTTCTGCCGGTGATCTTCTGGTATACGGGATAAATTTTTTCTTCCACCCACCCATTCACGAAATAGAGCCAGATGATCTCCTTCAGCGCTTCGCTGACACTGAACCCGCCGCACCTGTGCAGCCAGGCCAGCGCATTGGCCGCAGCCTTTTTGCGTCCGTACTTGAGGGCGATCTTATATCTTCGCCTTGCTTTCCAGCAGAGGAGCCTCTTCCTTGATTCCCTGTCCATGATCCGGCAGTTTTCCGCAATATCATCCACCAGCTTCTCATAATCCCTGTACTTTTTCTCTTCCTGCGCCTGGGTCAGTACCGTCCTGGAATGGCTGCCCTCCCTGATCGCAACTCCATACAGTTCTTCTTCCATCGTGGGACATTCGTGCCGGTACATGAACGGCAGCAGCATCTGGAAGTTCTGCCCCACATCATATTCCGGTATCCTCCGCTTCGGATATACCTCAAAAAACTCTTTTGTCCGCAGCATATAGCATCCGCAGCAGACAAAGGTTTTGGACTCTAAGATGTCCCAGAACAGGTCCAGCTTCGTCAGGTCTCCTCTCTGTTCGTCTGCCTTTTCACTTCTCTCTCCTGTCTCCGCGTCAAAATAATAGGACAGTGACCGGACGCACGCATACTGTGGATGTTTCCGCAGAAAATCTACCCTGCGCCGGATGGATTCCGGCTCCAGATAGTCGTCGCTGTCCGGCCAGATCAGGAATTCCCCTGACACCAGGCTCAGTCCCTGGTTGATCGCGGCAGACGCATTCTTATGTTCCGCCTGTACGATCCGGTATCCGTACCCCTTTGCCTCAAATTTCTCACAATAGCGCTGTGCCTCCCCAACCGTACCGTCTGCCGAACCATCGTCCACGAGGATCATCTCAACGTCCGGGTAAGTCTGGGCCAGCACGGAATCCAACATTTTCGCCAAATGCGTCTCCCCGTTGTAGACCGGTGTCACAACAGACACCCTGCCTTCCTTGTATTCATATTGGATAGGTTCCATCCGTTCCTCCTGTCTGTTATCTTACCCGCACGATCTTCCTGTCTTCAATCTTATACACCGCGTCACATTCATTTGCCAGGCTCATGTGGTGGGTTACCATGATCAGAGTCTTATTCGCCTTAATCTGGCGGATGGAATCAATGACTGCTTTTTCCGTCTCCATATCCAGAGCTGCCGTAGCCTCATCCATAACCAGAAGTTCAAAATCTTTATAAAGCGCCCTTGCCAGCGCGATCCTCTGCCTTTGTCCGCCGGACAATGTGATCCCGTTCGCACCGATCAATGTGTGGACACCGTTCTCCATGTTCTGAACGTCCTCCCAGATCTGGGCACATTTGAGGCATTCGATCACCCGCGCCTCATCAATCTCCTCTTCCTCTTCAAAAAAGGCCACATTGTTCTGAATTGTTTCTCCATTCAGATAGACCGTCTGCGGAATATAGCTGACCATCTCCCCCATTCCGGCCTTACACGGCCCTTCCCCGTCAGATTGGGTGACGATATCATAATCGTCAAAAAGGACATGGCCGCCCTGGGGCTTCAAAAGACCCAGGAGCAGATCCACAAATGTTGTCTTTCCCGCGCCCGAAGCGCCGATTACCGCAATAGAACAGCCCACCGGAATATCAATCGACGCGTCCTCAAAAATACGCACCCGGTCAGAATATCCAAATGTCAGATTTCTGACAGAGACTCCTTTTTGAAGGGTCAGCTTTTTCTGCCGGACCGTTTCGGAGCGTTTTTCCTCTTCCTTCATCCGGGTATAATCCGCCATCGCTTCCTTCACAGCCTCGTAAGGCTTTTTCGCGAACTCTATTTTATTCATCCCATTGAGGATGTTATATGCCATCGGCAGCATGCGGACCAGCGCCGTAATGTACACCACCATCGGCGCAAGGATCGCGGCAAGGTTCGTCCCAAATACCATGATCACCGCAAGGATCACGAACATCGCCGCCATAATGGAATTCTGCAGGATGACCGCAATACTGCTGATCTTATACTTGAATTCTCCCTGAACCTGGGCAAATGCCTGGCTCGCGTCCTCATATTTACGAAGCACAAAGGCAGATCGGTCATCAATTTTCATTTCCTTAAAAGAGCCGTACGCAATAGTGATCTGGGAGTTTGCTTTAATTGAGCAGGCTCTGCTTTTTTCCCCATAATCCTGCATCCTTTTTCGAGTCCGGAAAAAGATCAGAGCCATAAGGAGCAAGAGGATCACACAGCTTACAATTCCGATCCCGCCGGAGACGTAGATCAGCACAGCAGCAAATCCCGCCATGGTAATGCCGTTGATCACCGCTTCAATAAAATCCGTAATGATCTGGATACAGTTTGTCGTATCATTCCGTACGATATTCATCGCCTGAATGGCACTTTTCTTATTGTGCTCCATCAGTTCCTCTTTGATCAGCAGTTCATAAATCTTCATAGACAGCTTCTGCGCGCCGTCATATACGAACCGATTTGCGATCTTGCTCTTATACAGCTCAAAAAGGCATTTTAATATAGAAACAAGCACCATAAAAAAGGTAAACGCCGTCAGCTTTGGATCCGCTCCATTTTCACGCACTACAATATTGATGATATAAATGATCACAGAAAAACTGAAGATATCTACGATCGGGCTGATCAGACTGAACACCGCGTATACTTTCCATATCTTCTGCTCCCTTGTATCCAATATTCCTGTCAGGTATCTAAACATTTCCGCCATATCATTTCCCTCGTTTTCATTCTGCCTATCACACAGACCCTCCGGCCATCCGCGGCATCATTCTCATTTCTTCAGCTTCTTTAGCAGCGCCCCGCCTGACGCAAGCGCCTTATGGAGTTTCAGGAGCTGTACAAATGGCAGGATTCTGTAAGCGGCCATAAAGAATCCACGGCTTTTCGCCGCCTCTGTCGGATCTGTCAGCCGCGGCTGGAGCACATCCTTTTCCTCACACGGAAACCAGGAAACCTCATCCTTCACTGCTTCCCATATTTCCTTCGCCTTCTCCGAATGAAGGATGACCAGCGAGGTTCCCATGCCGTCGTCAAGCTCCGGCTTCACCTTCTCAATCCCCCAGAAATCCCCGACCGTAATGTCACTGTTCCTCTCCACTGTGCAGAATTTACAGTCATGGCAGGACGGGCGCAGGATATGGTTAGTAAAGTACATCCTGCAGTATTCATCCGCATAAAGGGAGCCGGAGTACTCCTGCCCGCCGATCACATAGGCACAAGTGTGCCCGCTGTCTCGCATCCTCTTGTCCCGGAATGAGAAATCTGACATTTTTCCGCCGTGCTTCTCTTCCAGGTGCTTCACATAGTCCTCCCAGATTCCCGGAGAAGGCACTCCATAGCAGACCAGGTCCACAAGGACCAGCTTTGGATACTGCTGCTTCAGATAAAGCCTTAATCCCTCCGCCTGACAGGGCGTCCCGCAGAACAGCACCCACTGCCCCTTCTTCAGCTGTGCCTCGATCCTCCGATAGATTCCTTTCATACTGCTCTGGACATATTTGGTCCTTTTGACTGCATCCAGCTCTTCTCTGCCGCGGATCTCCCGGTGTACCACCCGCATATTTTTGGTGTAGCCCGCGCCGTAAACAACGCCCTGCTGCCGGAATACATATTCCGCAAGGATCGGAAACATCCCACCGGAGGAGCTGGCATACCGGATCTTTTCCTCTTTTGCCTGGACTGCAAAATACTGCCTGGACGCCTCATTTTTCAGGTTCTGCTTTTTGACAGGGCACACGCTCTCACACCGCCCGCAGTCCACACATAATCTCCCGTCGATCTTCGGATAGCGGAAGCCCTCCCGGTCAATGACCATCCGGACCGCGTCCTTCCGGCAGACATCTGCACACGCGCCGCAGCCGCAGCACTCTTCCTTTTTCACAAATAATTTTTTCATATCCGCACCTTTTTTATCATTCCTGTAGACCACTGCCTTCACTGCTCAGATCAAGGTATGCACCCTGCACAGCGCGCAGATGCCGTTTATTCTCCGGTTTCCAAATTCTTCAGCAGGTATCCGCCGGATGCCCTCACACTTTTCCTTGTCCTCTCCCTTACAGCCTCCCAGTCTATATCCGCATGGATATCCGTCGCCTGGCCGTCTTCACACAGTCTGTCCTGCAGTCCGTGAATATCGATAATATTCCTCACCCGGGCGCCCAGGCTGCTGTGTACAAATGCAAGGAACTGTTTCTCATAGATAATACTGAACGCCACCGCATGGAATGAATTGGAAACCACATACTCTGCTTTGTGAATATATCCCAATAATTCCGCAGGCCCCACCGTATGATCCACTTCAAAGCCCGCATTGGTGCCCAGCTGTCCGGCTCGCACCTCAATGACCGGAAGCCCTGTTTCCTGGGAGAGTGTTTTCGCATAATCCGACATCTCCTGGTTCGGCTCCGTAACATATACCAGAATATACTTCCTGTTCTCTGCTCTGGCCGGAATCCGCTCTACCTTCTGCCAGGACTTCTTTTTTAGGAAAAATACCGGATCCAGAACAGCTGTCACTTCATTTCCATACAGCCTTTCCACATACGGAACGGCCGCCTCCTCGCGGACAGATACGCTGTCCAGATGGCTGACCAGCTTTGCAAATTCTTTATCGTACCGCCGGTCAAGCTCCGCTCCGCCAAAGCTTGCCGCATAGGAAATCACTTTTTCCTTCCATTTATTTTCAAACGCCCCGAAATATGCTTTCCTCAGCCCGCAGGTAATATCCGGGTTCCAGATCTGGTCGCTTCCGACCACATAATATTTATATTTCAGCCTTTTCAGTCCTGATAAGGATAAGACCTTCCTCTGTTTTTTATCTACAAGATACTTATATCTGAAATAATTCATATTCTTCCGCTGCCTGGAAAAATCCTCCCTCGTCTGCAGATGGAGCCGGAACTCATTCCACATATTGAACACGCCCCAGATCCGCCCCTTCAGCCCCTTGATCGGCGTATACGGAATCCACCAGTGCCTGCCTGTCATGTAAAATGGCTCATAACGGACGATATCCGCCGGTTTCCCATTTCTGCGCAAAAATGTTTTCAGGCCGTATGCCTGCAGCATGGCGCCATAGTTATTGGAGCAATGAAACGTGATGATCCCAATATCCGTGCACTTTTTTCTCATCATAAACGCCTCCTTCCATTTCAGCAGTCCGGGAACCAGCCGACTGACCAGGGCATAAATGGGATAGCAAAAAAAACAAAGGTCATACAGCAATTTCTCACTCAGGACAAGACGCCTGAACATGGGATGCCTTCTCTCTTTGGCCGCAAGCTTCCTCAGCTTCCCCAAGCCCGCCTGATTCCCTGAATTTCTCAATAATGTATAGATCCTCTCAATCTGCACTACCCAAAACCGTTCCCATGTCAGCGAAAAGTCGGTCTGCCCTCTTTTATATTCTTCATCCCGGATCCTTCTGCTGCTTTCAAAATAACGCTTCCCCTTGAGCATTGCCGAAGACTGTGTCGCACTCTCCGGATGGATCCTGTAATAATACCAGTCCTTTTGCAGGCAGGCAGCCCGTATCTGCTTTCGAATAAAATAATATAAAAACAGGGTATCTTCTCCATTTTTCAGACCTCTGTCGAACCGCAGAGATCCAATGGCTACCCTGCGCAGCAGCTTGCCGCCGATGCCTGACAGCACGTTCGCATATTGGATATGGAACCATTTCTCCGCTTCTTTTCCTTCTGCGGTCTCAAACCGGATACGCAGATCCGGCCTCCGGCCTGCCGCCGATGTCTCTGCCGCCCATGCCGCCTCCGGCACCTCCGCCGCCGATGCTGCATCCGATTCCGCCGACGACGATACCGCATCCATCGCTGCATCCGGTCTCACCGCCCATGCCATATCCAGCATCGCATCCAGTTCCCATGCCTCCAGCTTCCTGTAGCCGCAGAATACCAGATCCGCCTGCTGCTCTTCCGCCTGCCTTACCATGCTCTCCACCAGAAAAGGATGAATCACATCGTCACTGTCCAGGAAAAAAACATATTCTCCTTCCGCGATTTCTATTCCATAATTTCTGGCGGCAGATACTCCTTTGTTTTCCTGGCAGTACAGCCTGATCCTGTCATCCGTCCGCCCCAGCTCTTCGCAGATCTCAGCTCCCCGATCCGTGGAGCCGTCATTGACCACGATGATCTCCATATCCTGAAACGTCTGTGCAAGCAGTGAATTCAAACACTGTCTGATAAACTTTTCCGACTGATACATTGGAATAATAACCGAAACTTTTTTCATAATAGCTTTTCTCTCCAAAAGATGATATAATGTTCCTGTTTCAAAAATAACTTATGAAAGACAGGAATCTTATAACTATGAAATTCAAAAAACTTCTGATCGCTGTTTCTTCCACACTCTGTATCTGCATGGTCGCCGGAATATTTTTTTTATTCCTGACAGTGCGCTTTGTCAATTACAGTCCGGACACCTGCGCGGAATCCACGGAAGAACTTCAGAATCCATACATTGGTTGGTATCAGATCCACAATTACATGCTCTCGGACACTACAGCCTATGATTCTTCCGAAATTTTGGGCCGGGAGCAGCGTGGCAGCCTGGCACTGCTGGAATTTAATCTGCAGAACTATGCGGACCGCCCCATCAGTGATCACGGGCTTTCCCTGCTCGACCAGGTGCTGAAAACCTGGCAGTCCACGGGCAAACAGCTGATCCTCCGCTTTTTTTATGACTGGGACGGCAATGCACTGGAAGCGGAACCCCAGGACCTGTCCATGATCCTGACACATATGTCGCAGACATCCGAAACCGTAAACCGTTATTCCGATTGTGTCTATATCCTGCAGGGAGTCTTCATCGGCCCCTGGGGAGAGATGCACAGCTCCCGTTACGCAAACAACGAGGATATCGTCACATTAACAAGCCATCTGGCTTCCGTCACGGATCCGGATATCTTTCTGGCAGTCCGCACTCCGCAGCAGTGGCGGCTTCTTGCGGATTCTACGGAGCCGATTTCTGAAGCTGACGCTTTTAACGGATCCCTGGCTTCCAGGCTCAGTCTGTTCAATGACGGCATGCTGGGCTCGGATACGGACCTGAGCACCTATTCGGCTGACTCCACCCCTGGGGAATACTCCCGGTATCTGAAAAATGGGCGTCAGGAGGAGCTTGCGTTCCAAAACCTTTTATGCGCTCATGTCCCCAATGGTGGAGAAGTCGTGGTGCCCAATCCATACAACGACTTCCCTGCTGCTGCCGCAGACCTTTCGGCTATCCGTGTTTCTTATCTCAACAGCGCCTACGATGAAGCCGTATTCTCCAAATGGAGGACCGCTGTCAGTACGGAAGATTCACCGTATCGCGGCATGAATGGTTTTGACTATATTTCCAGGCACCTGGGATATCGGTATGTTCTGCGTTCCTCCGAATGTACTCCGGTGGAGCCCTGGGAGAAAGCTACAGAGCTGGCCGTCACTTTGGAAAATATCGGCTTTTCCAATTGCTATCGGTCCTTTGACGTATCCTTAAATTTAACGGAAACATCCACAAACAGGATCTTTACCCTGCCTGCCCAGACAGATACCCGTCTCTGGGCACCGGGCGAACAGGTCACACTCACGTTTCCTGTCAATATCCGCGAATATGCGACAGGAACGTATGATATCACACTCAAGATCAGCGACCCTGTTTCCGGCAGTCCGATTTTTCTTGCCAATGAAGGAACTGTCACTGACAGCGGACATACACTCGGCCGCCTGGATATCACCATATTCCCTAAGTAGGGCTCTTCTGCGCTTTTCGAGAACAAGAGGGCAGAGGAGTCCTCCCTCTTTTGTCCCGTCAGATCTTATCCGCGCTCAGAAGTCCCACATCCGCATCCATTTTCAGGACTTTTACCCGGAATACTACGATCAGGACGCTGAACATGACTCTGAGCATATACCAGAACGGCTTCAGCCCGGAATGCATGCTCTTTCCCTCGGTCCTCGTATGCATCACCGCCGGGATCTCCACCACCCGGAACTTGATCAGCATCATCAGGATGATCATATTCGCGTCCGGATATTTATCGTCAAAGTGGTCATACTTCGAGTAATACAAAAACGCTTTTCTGTTTAATCCCTGGAGTCCGGTGGTCGGGTCCGCGATCTGATTTCCCGTTATCATCCGGATCAGGAAGCGGAACATGGCATAGACGATCCGTTTCGGCAGGGAAACCGGAAAGTCGGAGCTCTCCTTCATAAACCTTGCCCCAAGCACGATATCCGGACACCGTCCGTCCGCGTCTGCTTCCTTCAGCCTCCGGTAGATCACCGGAATATTGCACACATCATGCTGACCGTCCCCATCCATCTGGATCACATACTGATATCCCCTGCGCACCGCATATTTATACCCCGTCTGCAGCGCACAGCCATACCCCATATTATAGAGCTGGGTGAGCATGGGATACTGCATTTCCTTTACGATCCAGTTTGTGGAATCTGTGGAGGCGTCATTTACGATCAGGATGTCCGCGATATCCTTCATATCCAGCGCTTCGAGCTGCGTAAGCAGCCTCCGGATATTATTTCCTTCATTATAAGACGGTATGATGATCAGTAATTCTTTTTTCTTCATGATCTCTGTCCCCCTGGCAAGACTCTGAGCAGCTTTTCGATCTCTTCTTTCTGAGCCGTTGTTTTCTCTGCGGCCGCCTGTCCGAGTCTTTTTCTCTTTTCGTCATCCTTTAGAAGGTCTGCAATACTCTCTGCGATCGCCTGCGGGGTCAGTTCGCAGAGTATGCCGTCCTCTCCATCCGTGATCTGCTCCCGGTTGCCGTTGCAGTCCGAAGCGATCACCGCGCAGCCCAATGTCTGCGCCTCCTGAATGGCAATACTTTTCCCTTCAAATCTGGTGGCATGGATGTACAGATCTGCCTGCGCATAGTAGGGATAGGGATTGGCCACAGCTCCAAGAAGCACAAAATCCTCCTCCAACCCCGCAGCGGCAATCTGTTTCTCCAGCATACTCCTCTGGTCACCTTCCCCCAGCACATACCACCTTGCCCGCCAGCCGGCATCCTTCAAAAGCTTCATCGCTTCCACCGCAATATCATAGGCCTTCTGATACGTCAGCCTCCCCACCGTCAGAAGCCGCGTCCCCTGGCAGGTATCCGAAAAGCCTCCCGCTTCCTCCGCCCGTCTCCGGATTCCTTCCTGGTCGATCAGGTTATGGAAGATCTCTGTCTTTGAAGAAAATTCAGGGTACACCGCCAGAAAATGGGATCTCACCTCATCGGAAACCGTAAAGATCCGGTCAAACCGCTCCCAGCAGCCCTGATCCATTTCCCTGGTATATCCCGCGCTCTCATAGTCAATATGTACAAACGCACATTTCCGGTCCGCCTTTACATGCTCCGCCACATAGTAGGCAGAGGCTCCTTCCAGATATGCGACAGCCATATCAAACCGCTCTGAAAAACGGGGAGAACCGTCAGAGATCATCCGCCACAGCAGCTTATCCGTCTGAACATGCCCTGCCCTCCTCATGGCCGTATAATACTTCATGATCAGGCGCAGCTTCCGAAACCAGCCTCCATTCCGGAAAAAGGAAGCACATACGGTCCGCGCCATGAGCCGCTTTCCCTTTTTCGTCAGTACGGACTGATTGCTGAACCTTGTGTTCAAGAGCCTGACATGAGACGGCAATTCATCGATCATTACGCCCTGTCCCATGATCACATAAAGAGAGATCTCATATTCCAGGCTGTCCAGGTGTCTCAGCAGCTCCAGGAGGGCTGTCTCCGCGCCCGCGCGCCCCAATGTGTTCACAACGAACAGAATTTTACTTTTCTTCATCGTGTTCTTCCTTGTCTTCCTGGTTCTCTTCCACCAGCATGCTCAGCCTGTCAAGCTCTTTGAGGATCGCCTCGTTTTCCTGGTTCAGCAGCGCCACATGCATGGCCATTTCCCGCTCCTTGAGGATCAATTGGGAGATCATCGCGCTTGTCCGGAATTCCTCAAACAAAAATATGGCTCCCACGCAGGAAAATGCCAGCCCCGTCCCTGTCGCCAGGTATCTCGTCCATTCTGAAAATACCGGGATCGCGCCGATCAGAAACAGTACAAACCCCAGCAGTACCCAGATCACGGTATAGTTCACTGTAATCTTCTTATAGGAGTGCATCAGAAAGCTGACAACCATGAGCAGGACTCCTCCAAGCCCAATTCCGATCCTTATCATATTGGCATCCATGTTTAAGCCTCCTCACTTGTTTGCTTCAGTACATTTTTATCGTATACCTTCCTGGGCGGCCGCGTCCCCATTCCGGGCTTTAGCAGCGAACCCACGCAGAATATATGGGCATCTAGATGCCTCTCAATATAGCGCAGCCGGAAATACGCAACCGTCCATCCGGAAAACGCTCCCATCACCACGCCGATCCCATACCACAGCTCCGGCAGTCTGGTTGCCAGGATGCTTCCCAGAAACGTGACCAGGCAAAAGGTCAATGACGTAAGCGCGGCACCGGTCAGGTCATTGTAGTAATACAAAAAGATGATCTCGGAGTACATCAAAAACACGATAAAGTATCCCACCACCAGACAGGGATAGATCCTGAGCGTCAGATCAGAAAATCCAAATCTGGGCAGGAATACCACGCAAAGCAGATATACCACGGAGGTAATGATAAACTGGATGCGCACCAGGCTCATCAGCTCCGAGGACAACTGGCGGAACATTTCCTGCTTGGCAATGTCAATGTCTCTTCCGCGCCCCCCGATGACCGATTCGGAATAATTCTTATACTTCTCATGAAAGAACATCTCCACACGGGTGATAAAAATGATGGTGGCGGATATATTGGTAAACATCGCCAGGCATGTGGCCATATCATAGGGCTGGTTGCAGACGAAGGTCTTAACAAGCACCAGCTTCATGTCCGTAGTCCAGAATACAAAATTATGGATATACAATCCCAGGATATAACAGAAGTTGGCGATCACCAGCTGCCAGTACTTTTTGAAATACCTCAGCACCGATCCGTACCGGTTGCTGTTCTGCATGAAATAACGCTTCACAACCGCAATCTCCAGAAAAGCGATCAGGAAAAATCCCGTGGTCAGGGCGAACAGCATGCTTTCCCTGATGCCCCACTTTAAAACAAATCTCAGGAAAAGAGACAGGAAAAATGCCCATACCATCCCAAGTGTATAAAACAGCGAGATCTTCTCGTATGCCTTCGCGATGGAAAGGTAGATCATGGAGTAAAAAACCAGGACCAGCGCAATATAGCCGCAGTAGCCTGTAAATACATAAAACACATCCACCTTGCCGACGAAATGCTCCCACAGGCAGAACGGAATCCCCAGCAGGCTGCTAAGGGTAAGATTCATCAACAGCCCCAGGTAATAGCAGGGCCGGATATCCTGATAGCGCTCCTCATAGATCACATCAGACATATACTTGGACAGGACCGAATTAAACGGCGCGCAGGTCAAAAGCGCAAAAATAAAGATATACAGTACCGTACAGGAAAACAATTCCCGTTCGATCAGTCCCAGGCTGCTGAACTCCAGGAAGTACCCCATCAGCAGAATATCCATAATGATCACAAACATCGGAGTCACCGTGGACATGGAGCTGTAGGCAAATCCGATCAGGTAGGTGGTGATCGTATTCTTTTCAAATATCTTACTCAGTTTCTCTCCTATGCCTTCCATTGACCTTCTCCTCCCTCTATTCTTCCCATGGAAGCCCCAGGCTGTCTGAAAAGTCCTTGTAGATCTTCCGGTAGTTGCTGCGCATATGCTCGATCTGGTAGCCCGACATCACCCTCTGGTAGCCATTTTCGCCCATCTGACGGCGCAGCGGTTCATTCCTCGCCAGGTCCACCATGGCCTGGGCGATCTCCTCCACGTTCATGATATGGGTCACGATCCCCGCATCCCCGAAATCATCGCTTTCACCATAAATGAGCCCCCGGCAGTTTCCCACATCCGTGGCAATGGCAGGCTTATGCGCGGCATATCCCTCCAGAATGGTAAGGGGCTGCCCTTCACTGAGGCTGGTCAGGATCGTCATATCCATCCTGCCTAGATACTCCCGGATATCAATCCTTCCGGTAAAGACCACATCCTCAATCCCAAGCGCCTCGACCTGCTCAAGACATTCCCGGGCATACCCTTCATCCTCATCCATGGGACCCATGATCCACAGCTTCAGTCTCGGTTCCCGCTCCTTGGCAAAGCTGAAGGCCTGGATCATCGTCTTCACATCCTTGATCGGCGTCACACGGAGCACGGCGCCGACATTGATCTTTCCCTCGTCCTCCGCCGTCCTGCCGGGGAGGTCTTTCAGCCTTTCCACAGAAACCCCATTGGGCGTGACCATCGTTTTTTCCACAGGGCAGCCCAGATCGACCTGGAGCTCCCTGGCATATTCATACAGGCTGGTCACCAGGTCGGCCTTCTCATATGCCAGCTTTGACATCTTCTTAAACTGATCGATCCAAATATTCTTGTATACCCCCTGCACCCACTCCGCCCGAAGCAGCTCTTCCTCCCGCTCCCTGGTATAGATTCCGTGCTCCGAGATCAGCAGCCGGCTGTTATAAAGCACCTTCGCCATACTGCCCAGCACCCCGGCATATCCGGTCGCCACGCAATGGTACAGATCCGCCTTCGGAAGCTCCATCTTTAAAGTAAACAGCAGCGGCAGATACACGGAGCGTACCGTCCACAAAAAATCCGAAAAGACGAGCTGGCTGTAATGCAGGTCATAATATTCCCTTACGATCTTCAGGAAGTCTTCCCCCATCAGCAGCTTATCCAGAGAAACCGGCTTCTCCTGGAACAGCCGGAATACCGCTTCCCAGTCCACACGCCGGTTATGCACCAGGCTGCGGAATGCCTGGTACTCGGATTTGCTCAGCTTTAATTTTTTTCTGCCCTTCCGGTTCCAGTCAGCATCCTCCAGATACAGTTCATGTACCTCTGTCACATTTTCCGGAAGCTGATATGTAAATTTTCCGCTCATGGAATGGTTGCTGATAATTGCCAGTATCACAAACTCCAGCTTCGGAAAAGACTGGATCAAGCCGTGTACCCAGCTGGATACGCCGCCTGTCACATATGGATAACATCCTTCTACAACAATGCAGACTCTCACTTGATCGCTCCTTTCAGAAGGTCAGTAATAAAATCTCTCATCCGCCGGTTC
>CAYQBE010000047.1:0-33808 GCA_964415625.1 uncultured Clostridium sp. | reverse complement strand
ATGTTTGGTCTGTGTGCGGACTATATACTGGTAAACAGAGAGAACCTTATAAAGGTTTTTGTATTTAGCGGTATGATAGATAAAATAAAAAGGGCAGTTACATATTATGGGCTGGATAAAGGAAAAGCAGAAAAAGAGATAAGAAGAAATGACAAGGAACGGGCAATCCATTACAGACACTATACAAATAGAAACTGGAGCAATAAATCAAATTATGATATATGCATAAACAGTGACTTTTTAGGAGTTGAGAAAACAGCGGAACTGGTTAGTACGATGATAAAAGAGAGACTGAATATTTCAGAAAAAGAAAGGGAGGACATTTTGTGAAAAAGAGCGTAAAGAAAGCTTTGATTGGAAGTGGACTGGCAGTGGGAACACTTGTTGCTGCCGGGGCCTGGTCTTATGCAATCACCAGGAAATTGGTGGAGATTGCTTTAGACCGCAAGGAAGATAAAACCGTAGAGGAATCTAAAAAACACATTGCAGGCAATCCAGAAACAAGTGCGTTTATAAAAGTACGTGAAAATGCAGCGGAAAAGTTGGAGGGCAGTTCTCATGATACAGTGGAGATCACAGCTTGGGACGGCATAAAACTGGTTGGCCACTGGCGGCTCTGTAAAAACCCGAAACGTATCATTATTGCCATGCATGGCTGGCGGTCTTCCTGGGCAAAAGATTTTGGGCTGATAGCTGATTTCTTTCATAATAATGACTGTCATGTCTTGTATGCGGAGCAGAGAGGCCAGAATAACAGTGGTGGTGAATATATGGGATTTGGCCTGACAGAACGGTATGACTGTCTTGAGTGGGTGAATTGGGCAGGCACACAGGAATATGGAAATCTCCCGGTCTATCTGTGCGGTGTGTCTATGGGGGCTTCTACCGTTTTGATGGCATCGGGTTTTGAACTGCCTTCGAATGTTCATGGAATCATTGCCGATTGCGGATATACTTCACCTCATGCTATATGGAAGCATGTTGTGGAAAATAATCTGCGTCTTTATTACGACAATATGATGAGCAGTATTGCTGATGAGATGTGCCGGGCAAAGATACAGGTTGGTTCTAAAGATTATTCCTGTCAGGATGCGTTAACAAAATGTAAGGTTCCGGTGCTTTTTATTCATGGCACAGATGATGATTTTGTTCCAGTTGAAATGACCTATGAGAATTACAAAGCCTGTGTATCGCAGAAACGGCTTCTTATTATTCCTGGAGCCGGACATGGAATGAGCTATGTGATAGACAAAAAATTATATGAACAGACGGTTAAGCAGTTCTGGGCGGATTTTGATTAAGAGGAAAAAATTTATGGAACAGAGAAGAAATAGTACTTCAAAATATGAGAAGAAAATAGTTACTATTCCGAATATCCTTTCCTTTTTCCGTATATGTCTGCTTCCGGTGATTGTATGGTTATATGGGGTAGAAAATAATTATGTATGGGCAGGATATATCCTGATCCTGTCCGGTGTAACGGATATGGCGGATGGCTATATTGCAAGACATTTTCATATGATAAGCAACCTGGGGAAGATTCTTGACCCCATTGCGGATAAACTGACACAGGGGGTTATGCTGCTGTGTTTGGTGCTTCGTTTTCATTGGATGATCGTGCCGTTTATCCTGATGATAGCAAAAGAAATCTATATGAGTGTAAGTGGTATCCTGGTGATTCAAAGGACAGGAATTGTGTGCGGCGCACAGTGGCATGGAAAAGCAGCGACTTGCTTTTTGTATGGAATGATGATCCTGCATATATTCTGGCAAGAGATTACACCTGTGGCCTCTATGGTTTCCATTATTGCCTGTACAGTGATGATCGGGATTTCATTTGTGCTTTATGGAATCCGCAATGTGAAATTGCTGAAAAACAGCGGAAAGTAACAGGAGGATGTTTTTTGTGATTGGATTTTGGAGATGCGTGATATACCTGGCATTGATTGGCATCATTTCTTTTTTGGCGGGGCGTGTATTGTCAGAAATAAGGTTTTCGTTTGAAAAATTTCCATTTTGTTCTCTTCCGATAGAAAGCGGCGGAAAGATTTATCAGCGGATCGGGGTACACAGATGGAAAGAGCGTTTTCCGGACATGAGCAGGATTATCCCTTTCCTCATGCCTTCAAAAAGACTGCCCAAAGCGGTCACTGTAGGCCAGATTGAACGGATGATTCAGGAAACCTGCATTGCGGAACTGGTTCATGGTTTATTAGGTGTTTCAGGTTTTGGATGCATTTTGATCTGGAAAAGCATTGGGGGATAGATTCTTTCTGTTCTCTATCTGTTTGGAAATCTTCCTTACATCATCATACAACGATATATCCGTCCAAAACTTATAGGCATCCTGTACAGAATGAGAAAAAGAGATGGCAGGGTATAATACCGGAGAGGTTATTGAAAACCAGCTGATCTATCCGAGAGTAGTAGGCGGTTCTGTAGGACTTCCGCCATTATATACGCTGATCGCGGCAATGATAGGAGGAAAACTGTTTGGAATCATAGGGATTATATTTTTTATTCCGCTCATGGCAGTCGTGGTTGAGTTTGTAAAAGAGGATGCGGGGAAGCGACTGAGCGTTTAGAAGCAGCTTTTATGAGTATGGGAAATCAAAATTGCAAAAATAAAGACATAAATACAATACAAAGTGCTCCTTTTACTATATATTTAGGACAGTATATAGTGAAAGGAGCAATAATATGTTACGACAAAAATTCAATGATGGTTGGGAAGTGAAAAGTAAATTAGTATCCATGATCGAGTCTTTTGAGAACCATGGAGAAGACCAGAACGCAGTGGAACTGCCCCATGACGCCATGATCCATGAAGAGAGGACACCGGATACAAAGAATCGGAATCAGACAGGATTTTATCCGGGAGGGCTTTATACCTATACCAGGAAGCTGGACGTGCCCGGCGAATGGGAAGGAAAAACCCTGCTCATGGAGTTTGAAGGGGTATCCAATTATCCGAAAGTTTATGTAAACGGAGACTATGCGGGGGGATGCCGGAATGGATATTCTAACTTTTATATTTCATTGGGGCAACTTTTAAAATATGGTGAAATGAATGAAATCCGTGTAGTGGCAGACAACATGGAGGAGACTTCCCGCTGGTATTGCGGCGGAGGGATTTACAGGGATGTGAACCTGCTGGTGGGCGGGGAGATTTATTTTGAAGCAGACAGCCTGAAAGTGTCCGCACCGGATATCAGCGAAATAGAAGCGGTCATTGCCATAGAGATCTCTCTTTGCAATCAGGGACGGAGGAATCCGAAGGTATGGATTGAGACAGTCATCTGTGACGGGATGGGAGAGGAGATCGCGAAATCTAAGATTCCGGTCACGGCATATGCAGGGGAAAGCCTGATATCCAGACAAAGGATACCAATCTGTGAACCCAGGCTGTGGAGCGCGGAGCATCCGAATCTGTATACCTGTTCTGTCCGGGCGGTTTGTGACGATGAGGTATTGGATGAAGACAGGACTGTCTTTGGAATCCGGAGGCTGGAGCTTTCGGCACACACAGGACTGAGGGTGAACGGACAGGAAGTAAAGCTAAGGGGAGCCTGTATCCATCTGGATAACGGAATTCTTGGAGCGGCGGCATATCCGGATGCGGATGAACGGAAGATCTGCCTGCTGAAGGAAGCCGGCTTCAACTGCATCCGAAGCTCCCATCAGCCAATCGGAAAAACGATGCTCGAAGTCTGCGACAGGTTGGGCATGTATGTCATGGATGAATTTTCGGATGTATGGACACGACAGAAAAATGTCCATGATTACTCCACGGTATTTGAGGATGCCTGGGAGGAGGATGTAAAGCGGATGGTGGAAAAGGACTTCAATCATCCTTCTGTGATCCTGTACAGTACGGGCAACGAGATCCAGGAGGCCGGAAGCGCGAAAGGGGCGCAGACGAACCGCAGGATCAATGAGAAAATAAAGCAGCTGGATGATACCCGTTATACGGTCAGCGCTGTCAACGGCATGCTGGCCGGACAGGACAGACTTGGGGAGATCCTGGCACAGGCGATGGGGATCAGCCAGGAGGAGCTGGCTGCGAGAATGGCAGTAGGACAGGAGGGCGCAGGTCAGGCAGACACAGAACCGGCATCCGCAGGAAATGAGAATGGCGGAACCGATACAGAGCAGACATCCGCAGGAAATGAAGGCGGCGGGGCCGACGCATTGAATGGTATGATGTCGGTGATGACAGGGCCGCTGGCAGATGCAATCGCCACCAGCCCAATTCTTGCGGAGATGATCGAAGAATATGTCTCCGTCACGGACATTGCCGGATATAATTATTTGACCGCGCTTCACGAGGCAGAAAAGGAACGGCATCCGAACCGGGTTGTATTGGGGACAGAAACATTTCCGGCAGATATTGTGCGCCTGTGGGATATCGTAAAGAGCAACCCTCATGTGATCGGCGACATGACCTGGACGGGATATGATTATCTGGGGGAGGCCGGATGCGGAATTTTCCATTATGATGGGACAGAAAACTTTACCAGCCATTGGCCGGACCGGACTGCGTATATCGGAGATCTTGACCTGAATGGATACCGCAGGCCGATCAGCTATTTCCGGGAGATTGTATATGGACTTCGGAAAGAACCCTATATTGCGGTACGCAGGGTCAACCGTAACGGACAGAAATCGTCGGTTACGCCGTGGATGTGGAAGGACAATATCGCAAGCTGGACCTGGCCGGGATATGAAGGGGAGAGAGCTTCTGTGGATGTCTATGCGGATGCAGATGAGGTGGAGCTGTTCCTGAATGGGAACTCCTGCGGGAAGAAGTCTGTAAAAGGAACCTTTGAGGCAGTATATGATATCCCCTATCAGCCCGGTTGCCTGATGGCGGTGGCGTACACGGACGGCCGGGAGACAGGGCGTTTCTGCCTTGACACAGCCAACGACAGCGTAGAACTGGAGGCCAGGGCGGATAAGACGAAATTAAGCGCGGCCCGCAGGGAGCTTGCATTTATCACCGTAGTACTGAAAGACAAGGAAGGACAGATGAATCTTTTCCAGAAGAAGCGGGTATCCGTACATGTGGAAGGAGCTGCAGAGCTGCTTGGATTTGGAAATGCCAATCCCCAGGCAATGGGAAGCTATGATGATCCCGAGTGGGAGACTTATGACGGACAGGTCATGGCAGTGATCCGCGCGGGGCGAGAGCCGGGGATGGCGAAAGCAGTCTTTTCGGCAGAGGATTGTAAAGACCAGATCGTTGAGCTTGAAGTAATATGATGAATACACAAAATCCTGCGCCGATTCCGGAAATATTTACAGCGGCGGCAAAAGCGGAAAAATTACTGATTTTGTGGCAGCATGGTCCGAGGCTGCCGCTGTATACCAACAGCAAAAAGAACAGTATACAGACAAATAATGGATAAAAGCAAGGGGCTGTCGGGAAATAACTAATCTTAAGTAGCGGGAGCGGTGACCTGTATGGTCACGGGATACATAAAATCGTCTGAGCGGATTTCTTCCACCAATGTCTTGGCCAGAGTCAGATTTCCCAAAGAGATATAATTCAATAATGCTTTTTCTGCATCACGCCTTACAGTATTTTAATTGACAAAATTCGCGGCTTATATGCCGCGAATTTCCTTCTGCTTAGAATTGGAAAAAGGATATCTGTAATTATTGTACTCATTAAGGGCAGGCTGTACATTAATTTACCTGTTTACGATATTGGGTTGGAGTATAACCGGTCTCCTTTTTAAAAAGCCGCACAAAATTATCGAAATCATGGATTCCGGACAATTCGCCGACCCTATAACAGGGAAGCATTGTGCTGCACAACAGAAATTTGGCGTTGGACAGACGCAATTCAATCAGATATTCATTGGGTGATTTCCCAGTATATCGTTTAAACTCTCTGCTTAAATGGTATTTACTTAGACCGGAAAAATCAGCAAGTGTATCTAATGAGAGCGGCAGAGTATAGTTGCTTTCCATATATTTGATGAGATAGCGAATATTTTCTGGAATATCGATTGGTTTAGATACAGCTTTTTTATGGCGCAGTAAATGTAGCAAAAGGGAATCCAGATGATTTGAGACGAGCAGATCCCTTTCCATGCTGAAATTTATATAGTCGTATAACAGCTTTTCTAATTGTTCTTGAAATTCATTTAAAGAAATGGAATACGTAACATTCCCATTTTCCTTCCATATATCAAAAAAGAATTCAGCATTGATTCCATTAAAATGGATATCACCGTGAGTCCAATAATCGGATTCTGTATGATAATAATGTGGAATTCGGCAGTCAATCAGAAATCCGCTGCCCGGCGTCAGTGTATAAGTTCGTTCTCTATATTCTAAAATCCCTGTACCGCCATAAGTGTAGGACAAAAGATAGGAATCATAGTTGCTTCTGCGGGTAAAATACGCAGACTTTGATTCGAGATAAACAAAAGACTGTAGATAAAGGCAATGTGTAAGGGCGTATGCGGAAGCCGGATGCGGCTGTATAAATTTTTGGGCCCCGTCTAATATAAAATCAGATTTTAATGCATTTTGTACATCTTCCGGAAAAGAATAGGAAAAGTTGGAAAATGCAGATTTATTTGTCGGAGTCCGCGGAGTTACCCAGTCAAAACGGATCATAGGTATTTTTTCAAACATATTTTTTCCCTCCATTTGACAAATTTAATACAGCAAGATTATCGGCTATCTTAGCAAGTTAATCTGTTTTGTTTCTAAAAACATCATATTATAATTGCTTACAGATAGCAAGTAAATATTAAAAAAGAAAGAGAGGAAAAGGGATGGCAGGCTTTAAGTTGGAAAATCTGCTGATAGAAAATCAGAAAAATCCGATTGGTCTGGATTGCGAAAATCCCAGAATTTCATGGGAATTGCATAGTGAAAAAAAAGATGTATTCCAGACAGCTTATCAAATTGTCATTACAGACACATCGGGGATGAAAGCAGCAGATACAGGCAAGATATTTGACGATACGAATACGCTGGTTGTGGCATCGGGTATTCATCTCAAACCGATGACGGTATATTGTGTCAAAGTATCTGTCTGGAATAATTATGAGGAAGAGGCTGAGATCAAAGAAGAGTTTGAGACAGGAAGACTGGGTTTTCCGTGGGCTGCATCCTGGATAGAACCAGAACAAATCCCCACAGTTGACAGTGCTGAAGGAAAAACCATGAATCGAGAAACTTTGTTCAATGATCCCCATAAGGGAAGGGAGCGTGATTATGCAGAATTTCAGCCTGTGCAATATATCAGGATTCCATTCTGCATGAAAAAAGAGATCGCCTCCGCCAGAGTCTATGCTACAGCGCATGGTTTTTACAGACTTTATGTGAATGGAAGGAGGGCAGATGAACGCGAGTTTGCACCGGATCTCATGTCCTATAAAAAGGTGCTGCCGTATCAAACTTACGATGTTACAGTTTTACTGAAAGAAGGGGACAATGTAATTGGCGTGGAGCTGGCAGACGGCTGGTGGGCCGGAAGAACCGGCATGGCCGGGGATAGCTGCCAGTTTGGATGTACAACAGGACTGCTTCTGGAAGCGAGGATCACCTGCACAGATGGGACAGAAGAGATCGTAACAGGAGATATTGGAAAATCAACCACAGGCCCTCTGGTTTTTTCTGATATTTTTGTAGGCGAAAAGTATGATGCACGTCTTGAAATGGAAGGTTGGTGCGAGCCGGGATTTGAGGATGAAAAATGGAAAGCGGTACATAAAGCTGCATATGGTTATGAGAATATCACAGGTCAGTATGGTGAACCTGTAACTCCGGTAAAGGTCTTAACGCCGATTCAGATTATTCATAGCCCGGCAGGTGAAACCATTTTGGACGTGGGGCAGGTAGTTGCCGGAAACATCGAATTTTCACTTTGTTCAGAGGCCGGTCGGGTGATTGTATTGGAACACTCGGAGGTTTTGGATGAAAAAGGAAATTATTATAACAACATTATCGGCGTAAATAAAGAACAGAAGGATATTTACATCACAAAAGAAGGAAAACAGACTTACAGGCCTCATTTTACCTGGCATGGATTCCGATATGTGAAGGTCACTGGATGGCCGGAAGAAATTTCTCCGGATCAGTTTCGTATCTTTGTTTTTAGCAGCCAGATGGAAGATATTGGACATATGGAAACCTCCGACGAGAAACTGAACCGCCTTCTGAAAAATATCTGGTGGAGTCAGGTTACAAATACCATTTCTATCCCTACGGATTGTCCGCAGCGTGAACGTGCCGGTTGGGGCGGAGATATCATGGTATTTGCGCCGACTCTCTGCAAAAACAGAAGAGCGGACGCATTCCTTACACGCTGGATGATGAATGTCAGGGCAGACCAGATGGAGAACGGTGAGATTCCCAATGTGGTTCCTTATTTAAAATCCTATAAACAGATGGCAGAGGTCACGACAAAATTTCATACATGTTGTGGATGGGGCGATACCGTCATCTGGGTTCCGCTGACTTTATATCAGGAGTATGGAGACCGCAGGATTCTCGAGGAAAATTATCCGGCAATGAAGAGATGGATTTCTTATATCCGCGGCAGGGCAGAAAACCACCATCCGGAAGAGTATGAAAGCTGGGATACGCAGCATAAGGAAAGAAGCAGGTATCTGTGGAATACTGACTTTCATTATGGGGACTGGCTGGTTCCCAGTATGGTTCTCGGTAATCCTGACGGAACAGCTATGATCAAAACGGCAAGGGCAACCATGAAATATGTGGCTCCTGCATATTACGCAAACAGTGTAAGTACAATGATAAGGATTGCTGAAATACTTGGACAAGATGAGGATAGGAAATACTTTACAGACCTGCATAAAAAAATCAGGGATGCCTTTATCCAGGAATATGTAAATCCAGATGGAACGATGACAGCCGAATTGCAGGGAATTTATGTAATCACATTAAAAAATCACCTTTGTCCGGAAGAGATCCAACCTCTCATGGCAGCACATTTAAACGAAATGATCCATCAGAATGGCGACTGTCTGGACACCGGCTTCCTGAGTGTGCATTATCTTCTGGATGTTCTCTGTGAAAACGGATATCGGGATACTGCCCGTAAAATACTTTTCCAGACGAAATGCCCGAGCTGGCTGTATGAAGTAGAGCATGGGGCAACAACGATGTGGGAAAGCTGGGGAGCGATCGGCGAGCATGGGGAGGTAAGCACCTATAGCTACAACCATTATGCTTTTGGCTGTGTGGGAGATTGGATGTATCGTGAGCTTGGAGGAATTCAAAATGTGGATGCAGGCTATAAAACGGTTAAAATCCATCCGGATTTTAGTTGCGGGCTGAAAAGTTTAAATTGTGAACAGCATACGCCAAATGGAATTCTCCGTGTACAATGGAAAGAAGCCGGAGATAGCTATTCAATGCAGGTAACAATTCCATGCAATACGAGAGCGCAGATTCAGATACCCGACCAGAAGGATGTTTATATTGGAAGCGGCGAATATGAATTTTCTTTCAAAAAATAGGCGGTCAAGTATTGTGAAACAAGTTAAAAAACACTAATTAAGGAAAGAAAGAGGGACGAATGATGAGTAACGAACAAAGCATAAAGCATGAAAAATTGTCAAAAAAAGAAATTATCTCCTATGGATTGGTGTCACCGGCAGTAAATATCGGTGCTTTGATATGCGGATCATTTTTATCAATGTATTTTACGGATATCGCAGGTATCCCTGTGGCGGCAGTTGGAATGATTTTTTTGGTCGCAAGAATTTTTGACGGTATCTCAGATATTATCATGGGAATTCTCATAGATAAAACACATACCAAAATCGGAAAAGCAAAACCCTGGATTCTGGTCGGTGGATTGTTCAGTGGAGCGGCCTGTGCCCTGCTGTTTAATGTGCCAAAGATAGGGACGACTGGGATGATCATTTACGGTACTGTATTGTATTTCCTGTTCACAGGTATTTTTAATACGATGACCGGTGTGGGAGCGTCTACTTCCGTTGCTTTGATTACAAATAATTCCAACGAACGTACAGCCCTGGGCGCCAGTTTTCAGACGGTTCAGTCGATAGTCAGTCTGATCATATCCGTATGCGCGCTTCCATTGGTTACGGCTTTTGGCGGCGGACAAAAAGGATGGTCAGTATTTATCATTCTTGCCGGTCTTGTAGGATATGTATTCTTATATATTTTTATGAAGAATACAAAGGAACGCTATGCAGTAGAAGGAAAGAAGGAAGAAAAAATAAGTCTTGGCAAGGTATTAATGGCGTTAATTTCCAATAAATATTTCATCTGTATTACTTTGGTGGGACTTATGCTGAATCTCCAGTTAGCACTGGTTGGGAGCACAGGTGTATATTATGCGAATCAGATTCTGAAGAATCCGATTATCTTCTCCTTGATGTCTGTTGCAATGTATGCGCCGAAATTTTTTGGAATCCCGTTGTGTGTTCCGCTTATGGCAAAATTTGGGAAAAGGAATGTAACGATTTGTGGGCTTGCTCTGGTTGCGGCTGGTATGTGTATGATTTTAGTAGCACCGTATAGTGTAGCAGTAGTATTTGCGGCCTTATTGATCAAGGGAATTGGAACAGCGCCTTTGTTGGCCAGCTTTAGTGCATATACTTCTGAGGCGGCAGATTATGGGCGTTATAAGACAAAGCTTCCAATGCAGAGTATCTATTTTAGTGGTACGAGTTTTGGAAATAAGGTTGGCGCCGGGCTTGGCGGAGCGGTACTTGGAGGAATCCTGGCATGGGCTGGTTACGATGGGCTGGCAGAGGTTCAAACAGCGACTGCGCTTGCGGCAATTAAATATCTTTATGTTTTTGGCGCAGTAATTCCTTGTATTATAATTATCCTTTTATTACTCCCATTCGGAAGGCTTGAGAAGATGCGCCCGGAAATCGAGGAAACCCTGAGAGAGATGGATAACAGGTAAAGTTCATGAAAGTTGCGGAATTGTTAATATATCAAAACCTTGTTATGGCTATTTACATGCTTATGGGATATATTTTGCATAAAAAGAAGATTGTGACTCTGGATGGAAGCCGTGATATTGGAAAAGTGCTTTTATATCTCATAATGCCAATGGCGATCATTAAATCCTATATCCGTGAATTTTCTATGCGTATGTTGGAAGGTTTTGCCGTTTCATTTATGGTTTCGCTGTTTGTGCTGATATTAGCGATGATGATCAGTCATGTATTCTTCAAGAAAAAATCGGCTGTTCAAGAATTTGGGGCTGCATTTTCAAATGCGGGATTTATAGGAATTCCATTAGTTCAGATGATCTTTGGGGACGAAGCGGTATTTTATGTAGCATCGTTTGTGGCACTGCTGAACATTTTACAATGGACATATGGACTATTTATCTTCACGGGAGACAAAAATGTTGTAAGTATAAAGAAAATTATTACAAATCCTATCGTAATCAGTCTGATAACAGGCCTGATACTTTTTGCGGCACCGATAGAAGTTCCAAATATGATTCAATCTGTGATTTCTACGACAGCCGCAATGAATGGTCCTCTTGCGATGTTTGTTTTGGGAACCTATCTTGCCCAGGTAGATTTTAGAGAGATTATAAAGGATAAAGATTCATACTTGTGCGCAGGAATTCGACTTTTAATCATACCGGCCGTAACTGCACTTGCGCTTATGGTACTTCCAGAACGGTATTATGTGTTGAAAGGTGCTGTCTTGCTGGTTGCGGCAGCACCCGTAGGTTCTAATGTAGCAATTTTCGCACAGCTTTATGATAAGGATTACAAAAAAGCAGTAAAGGATGTTTGCCTGAGTACAATATTCAGCATTGTTTCTATGCCGCTGATTTCTATGCTTATCGATGTGATATGAAGTACGATTGGTTATCTGAAAGACTGAATAAAAAAACTTTAACGGTTAGGAGGCATTGAAAGAATATGGAAGAAAAAGAAGTAAAATCAAATGACAGAATGCAGAGATTTTTTGCAGGGGAACGTCAAAAGACTTTGAAAAGATATCAAATTTTAAATCAGACAGCAGAAAAGGGAAAAATACTTTTTACTGGTTCCTCGCTTATGGAACAATTTCCAATTAATGAGCTGCTAATGACAAATAAGATAAATCTTATAGCATACAATAGGGGAATCGGCGGCTTTACCAGTGATGATATGCTGGCTCATATGGATGAAATGGTCTTTGGAACAGAACCATCCGTAATCTTCATAAATATAGGAACGAATGATATCGGTAGCGCTGACTATACGTTGGAACATCTGATTGGAAACTATGAAAAGATTTTAGATCAGATTAAGGAACGGCTGCAGAATGTAAAAGTGTTTTTGCTGGCGTATTACCCTGTTAATGGTTCGCCGGAAGTAGTGACGGAAGAATGGGTAAAGAGAGTTTTGTCAACCAGAACAAACGAAGCGATTGCTGCCGCAAACACTGCGGTAAAAGATCTTGCGGATCGAAAGGGTTGTTTGTACATTGATTTAAATAAAGGGTTGACAGATGAGGAAGGCAGGCTGAAAAAAGAATTTACCATAGAAGGAATTCATATGTATCCAAATGGATATCGAATTGTTCTTGAAAATTTGATGCCTATAATTCGAAGTTTGTAAAGATTCCTCTGGGGGATTTGATGCATAAAAAGCATAACTGAAACTGCCATATACCAGTTGAAATATCTGGTATGTGGCAGCTTCTTAATACCATCGTATGCAGAAAGGCTGCCAGTGGCAGGCTTTCTGTATTTTAATGGCTATTCTAAATATGGTTTATTGCGTCCCAGTTTTCCCTTTACAGATCCTCATTATTAAATCTTACGTGTCTGGTTACGGTACTGCTTTGGGGTGATCCCATATTTCTTTTTAAATACATTCTGAAAATAGGACTGGCTGGAAAAGCAGAGATAATTACTGATCTCGATCAGGCTCTTATCGGAATAGGTCAGAAGGCTTTTCGCTTCTTCCAGCTTGCATCTCATGATAAAGCCACCGATCTCAAAACCAAGTTCTTTTTTAAAATGGCCGGAGAGATAGGAACGGCTCCGTCCGATGTGCTCCGCCACATCTGTGACCTGGATCGGTTCATTGATGTGGTGGGTGATATATTGGATGCAGTCGAATATTTCCCGGGACATCCCCTGCGGGATCTTATTCTGCGATACCCTTTCCGTAAAATCTATGAGCATGGAATACTCCAGATTAGAGACATGGACAACGCTCTGTGAGCGCTCACATTCCTGGATATAGACATCTGCAAGCTGATAAGCCTGTTCCATATCCATGCCTCCGGCGATGGCGCTTCTCATGACCAGGGCGATCGTAGTGATCAGAATATTTTTCCGCTGCCGGAGGGCGTCGTCTGCCATGACGCCCTCTGCCAGTTCCGAGGAATGTTCCAGCAGCTCTTTTAAACTCTCCGTGTCGCCATTCTGGATATAACGCAGCATTTCCTGTTCAAAATGCCAGGTGTTGTGATAATTCTGGTTTTCTTTTGCCTTATAGACCCGGTCGGAATGCTGGCCGGACAATTCCTGGATCGCACGGGTATCCGTCAGATGGAAATGACGGCTGATATCCAGGCATTGGTCATTCAGGCACAGATGGATATGAGCCAATGTATAGAGAAACCGGTTAAAGGAAACGGCAGGGGTATCCGCAAGGAACTGGGCGATTTCCTGCCGGTACTCCGGGCTGACGGCCCATTCCTTCATAAAATTCCGGAGCGTAACATCAGAGGATGGAATGCTGAAAACAGGACCTAAGATAATGGCGCAGTCTAAAGTTTCACACCGGATCCATCCAAAATAACTAAAGGACGGTGAGATGAAATAGTCCGGATTCTGTGTGGTATCCTCGAAATTCTTAAAACCATGCAGCATCCCGCGGAAAATAGACTGATCGCTTAAAATAGCAGGGAAGGAATGACTCTTGTTTGTTGTTAAGTCATGGTAATGAATCGGGATGGATGTCATGTTGTAAAACAGTTGGCAAAATTCTTTTATATCTGTAATCATATGGATCTCCTTTTGTAGATATCGTTATAAACAGTATAAGAAAATAATCTCAGATAATCAAGGACAAATTTATAATAATATGGACGATATTGCAATAATCCTTTCTTTTGATATGGTATATTTGCTTTAGACAGAAAAAGAAAGTGAGGAAAAGACAATGTTGCGGGAATTTTTGATCGAGTACAGAGAAAATCCGATCGGGATGGATGAGAAACCTCGTTTTTCATGGAAGATTGAGAGTGAAAAACAAAACGTAATCCAGCAAAGCTATCAGATCCTGATGGCAAGCGAGGGAAAATTTATATGGGACAGCGGCAGGGTAGAGAGCGATCAGTCTGTGCTGGTTCCTTATGGCGGAAGAGAATTAACCCCTATGACCCCGTATCAGGTACAGGTCAGTGTGTGGGATAACTATGGGAAAATGGGGCAGGCTTCCGGAAGCTTTGAGACCGGGCTGATGGGAGAGGAGAACTGGAAGGCAAAATGGATCACCCACGGCCTGCCGAAAGAAGAAACAGCTTGTCCCGTATTCATCCGCAGGTTCTCAGCGGCAAAAAAGGTGAAGAGAGCCAGACTGTATGCCACCGCATGCGGGGTCTATGAGGCAAGTGTGAATGGAAAAAAGGCAGGAGACGCATTTCTGGCTCCGGGCTGGACTTCCTACCACAACCGGATCCAGTATCAGACTTATGATATCACTTCTTTACTCGCAGAGGAAAATGAGGTCGCCATTACAGTAGGAAACGGATGGTACAAAGGAGAACTCGGATTTGACGCAAGACCGTACATCTACGGTGACCGGACAGCGCTTCTCGCGATGGTGCGGGTCGAGTATGAGGATGGGGAAACCGAATCCATCGGTACGGATACGGACTGGACAGTGGAGACTGGTGTGATCCGCTTTTCCGAAATTTACCATGGGGAAACACAGGATTATACGATCGGAAAACAGCAGGCAGGGAATGCGGTGCTGTTTGAAGAGACAAAACGGATCGGACGGATAGTGGCACAGGAATCAGAGCCGGTTCGTGTCACAAAGCGTTTTGCCGTACAGGAAAAGATCATCACGCCAAAAGGAGAGGTGGTATTTGACTTTGGGCAGAATATGGCAGGACTTGTGGAAGTGCGCCTTCCCAAGACCGCCGGAGGGAAATTGGTGATCCGGCATGCGGAGACCCTGGATAAGGACGGCAATTTCTATACGGAAAACTTAAGAACCGCCAAATGTACGGATACATATCTCTATGAAGACGCGCAGGTTGGCATGACCGTGATGCCCCATTTTACATTCCACGGATTCCGTTATATCTGCGTAGAAGGCGCCGGGGAAAATGTTGCGCCCGAAGACTTTACAGCCTGTGCCTTGCATACGGATATGCGTCAGACTGGAATCTTCTCTTCGGACAACCGTCTGGTCAGCCGGCTGCAGAGCAATATCGAGTGGGGACAGAGAGGCAACTTCCTGGATGTCCCGACAGACTGCCCCCAGAGGGATGAACGCCTTGGCTGGACGGGAGACGCGCAGGTATTCTGCGGGACGGCTTCCTATCAGTTTCATACGGCGCTGTTCTTCTGCAAATGGCTCCGGGATATGGCGGCGGAAACTTCCAAAGAATGGGGAGTTCCACATGTGGTTCCCAATATTCTGGGAGATCAGGCGGGAGCCGCGGCGTGGAGCGATGCGGCAACCATTATCCCCTGGACGCTTTACCAGGTCTATGGAGATAAAGAAATGCTCTCGGAGCAGTTCCCGATGATGAAAGCCTGGGTAGATTATATTCACGCAAGGGCATCGGAAAACGGGCTTTGGCAGACCGGGTTCCAGTATGGCGACTGGCTTGCCCTGGACATTGAATCGGGAAGCACGGACCGAACCGGAGGGACGGACAAATATCTGGTAGCAAACGCATACTATGCGTATTCTGCAAGGATTGTCCGGGACGCTGCGACGGAACTGGGATATGCGGAAGAGGAAAAAGCATATGGCGGTCTGTATGAAAAAATCCGGGATGCCATAAACCGTGAATTTATTACAGCAAGCGGAAGGGTCGTAAGCGAGACACAGACAGCCTGTGTATTGATGCTGCACTTTGACCTGGCGAAACCGGAGTACAGGGAAAGAATCCTTGGCACATTAACCCGGAATATCGGGGAACACCATAACCACCTGACAACAGGATTTGTGGGCACGCCGTACTTGTGCCATTGCCTGTCAGAAAACGGACAGCATGAGCTGGCGGATGAGATTTTTATGAAAGAAGATTTTCCGGGATGGTTCTATGCGGTAAAGAAAGGGGCTACCACCATATGGGAACGCTGGAATTCTGTTCTGGAAAACGGGGATTTTGATGAATCAGGCATGAATTCCCTCAACCATTATGCGTATGGATCTATCGGAAGCTGGCTGTATGAGAAGGCGGCAGGTATCCGCAGCATGGAGCCGGGGTATAAAAAAATCCGTATCCAGCCAATGCTGACAAAAGGGATGACCGAAGTATCCGCAGAGTATGAATCTGTTTATGGAACGATCAAAAGCGCATGGAGCTGCAAGGAAGGGAAAATCAGTGTGGATATTTTGATCCCGGCGAATACGACTGCGGTGCTGTGCCTTCCGGAGAAAGACGGTGAGCTGACAGTGGGTTCCGGAAGCTATCATTATGAATATGAGACGGATACCTGCCTGGAGTTTGATAAATACAGTCTGGAATCCACTTTAGGCGAACTGGCCGCGGAAGAACTGGGACGGGACATGTTTGAACAGGCAGAACCGGGAATGCTGGACAATCCCATGATCAAATTCGCCTACGGCATGACGATCTCAGAGCTGCTTGCGCAGACTCCGGATGCAGGGCCGCTGTATCAGTCCGTGATAGATGCATTGAACAAAGCTGCAAGAGATGCAAAATAAAAACAAATTTATAATATTTTGTTCAAATATACAATACTTGATTCCATTTATATGCTATCTTTAGTTCATCAGATCTGAAACATAATATGAACAGGGAACTGTACAAAATATGCTTTTATAAGACGGCTTTGTACAGTTTCCGGAAAGAGAAAAGGAGGACGAATGATGAGTAAGAAACCGTTGGGGAAAGACAAATTCGGCGTACAGAAGGTGATGCGGCTGAAAGACTATTTTGGGGATGCTTTGGGACAGTTTTCATTGAATGCGATATCAACCATGGTAGGACAGCTTACATATTTCTATACGGATAAAGTGGGAATGGCTGCCGGCGCGATCGCAACCATGCTGATCGTATGTAAGGTGATCGACGCATTTACCGATCTGATCATGGGAAATATCATCGACCATACCAAACCCGGAAAAGAGAAGTTCCGCCCATGGCTTTTGAAAGCCGGAGTTCCTGCGGGAATCATGATGATGGTGATCTTTATGGTGCCGGATATAGGAAAAACAGGCCAGCTCATCTATGCGATGGTCACAAATATACTGATTACGGCAGTCTTCTATACGGCAATGGCGGTTCCATATACTTCGCTGATGACAGTCCGTACAAACAGCCAGGAAGAAAGGGCAAAGATGGGGACCTTCCGGTCAGCGACCGGGTATGTGGCAGGAACGATTTTTGCGATCGGCCTGATCCCGATCACCAATGCACTGGGAGGAACCCAGAGCGCATGGATCAAATTTGGCGTGATCATGGGGATTATTGTCGTCCTAGCAGCGCTGATCTGCTACCTTACAAGCCGTGAGACCGCGACAGAATCCGGGGCGGCTGTAGAACAGGCACAGGAACCTGAGGAAGAAACGATTCCTTTCAAAGAGGCGATCGGAAAACTTTTCCACAACAAATATTGGGTGATCGTGCTGATCGTCAATCTGATTTCCTGCATTATTTATGGATTAACCTCGGCTTCAGGAGCCTATTATTGCAAGTGGATCTTCGGCAACGATAATTTAGTCGGGGTACTTGGCACGATCGGCCTGATCCCAACAGTTTTAGGATTTGTACTCGTAGGGCCGATGGTGAAAAAGCTTGGTGTTATAAAGACACTGCTGGTGAGTTTTGCAATGGGAGCTGTTTCAAATGTCCTGCTTCTTTTTACAAAAAATATATTTTTCTGCTATGCGTTATTCGGAAGCATCAATACCTTTGCCACCATCCCGATGATGTGTCTGGTTGGAGTCATGACCGCGATGAGCATCGACTATAATGAATACAAATACGGCGTGCGGATGATCGCGACTTCCAACAGTGCATCCAGCTTTGGCGGAAAAGTAGGAAGCGGAGTCGGGACATCCCTGATCGGATGGATCCTTGGGGCTGTAGGCTATGACGCAACGCTGGCAGTTGCGCCGGCGGCTACGAAGATGGCGATCTATGGCTTTGCCATTGTGCTGCCGCTGATCATGTTTGTCGTGATGTTTATTCTTGTCAGCAAATTTGATCTTGAGAAAACACTTCCTCAGATGAAGGAGGAGATCGCTGCAAGAAAAGCACAGGCAGCTGCAAATTAAATTTATGCTGAGCGCCAGATAAATCTGCCGTTCAGCATAATATAATGCGCACAGCCGCATGAGGAATGTTGCCGCTTTTGCGGCTGCGGCTGGCGCGATATTCACGGCAGATTTTATCGGCCGTGAATATAGAAAAACAGGCCGCAAACCCCTTCATGGGTAAGAGGTTTGTGGTTTTATAGGGACGGGGAAGGAGCATGCCATGGACAGGAAACCGTTGGGAAAAGATAAATTTGGCGTTCAGAAGGTCATGCGCCTGAAGGATTATTTTGGGGACGCCATGGGGCAGTTTGCTCTGAATGCAATGTCAACGCTGGCAGGTCAGCTTACTTATTTTTATACGGATAAGATTGGAATGGCTGCAGGGGCTGTTGCCGTGATGTTCCTGATCTGCAAGGTTGTAGATGCTTTTACGGGATTGGTCATGGGAAATATCGTGGACCATACGAAGCCGGGAAAGGAAAAATACCGCCCATGGCTCTTAAAGGCCGGGCTCCCGGGAGGGATCATGGTGGTTCTGATGTTTACCGTGCCTGAGACAGGCCATACAGGGAAGCTTACCTATGCCATGATCACTAATATTCTCCTGACAGCCGTATTCTATACCGCGATGGCAATCCCATACAGTGCCCTGATGACGGTCCGGACAAACAGCCAGGAGGAACGGGGCATTATGGGAACATGGAGATCGGCCGCCGGATATATCGCAGGCGCAATTTTTGCAATTGGGCTGATCCCGATTACCAATGCAATGGGCGGAAATCAGAGCGCCTGGATCAAGTTTGGATTTGTGATTGGGATTCTGGTCATCTTTGCATCTTTGATTGCATATGCGACAAGCCGCGAAACGGCAGCGGAGTCTGGGGCAGCTGGGGAAGCGGCAGAGCAGCCGGAAGAAGAGATGGTACCTTTCCGGGAAGCAATCGTGAAACTCTTCCATAATAAATACTGGGTGATCGTCCTGGTAACGAACCTGATTGCTTCTATTATTTATGGGATTACAGCGGGATCCGGAGCGTATTACTGTAAATGGATCTTTGGAAATGACAATCTGATCGGAATCCTTGGCGCGATCGGAATGATACCTACCGTGTTGGGATTTATGCTGGTTACACCGCTGATCAGGAAGCTGGGTGTCGTAAAAACATTGATGCTGAGTTTGGGGTTGGGGATTGGTGCGAATATCCTGCTTCTTTTTACCAGGGAGAATTTTTTCTGCTATGCGCTGTTCGGAAGTATCACAACCTTTGCCACCATCCCGATGATGTGCCTGGCCGGTGTGATGACTGCAATGAGTATTGATTACAATGAATACAAATATGGAGTCAGGATGATAGCCACCTCAAACAGCGCGTCAGGCTTTGGCGGAAAGCTGGGGAGCGGGCTGGGGACATCCATGATCGGCTGGCTTCTTGCCGCAGCCGGATATGATTCCACCCTTGCGGCAGCAACGGAAGCTACCAAAACGGCGATTTACGGATTCGCGATCGTGATACCGTTTATTTTGTTCCTCATTTTGTTTGTCCTTATCAGTAAATTTGATCTTGAAAAGTTACTGCCAGGAATGAAAGAGGAGATCGCAACAAGAAAATCCAAATAAGGAGCCAGTTCATAAGGAATATCAGACGAAGGGAGAAGGAAAGAATGAGAGAATATAAAAATCAGCGGAATCCGATATTACCGTTGGATATTCATATACCGGACAGTGAGGCACATGTGATGCCAGATGGAAGGCTGTATGTATACGGAAGCTTTGACAATAAGGAGGATGGGTTCTGCAGTGAAAGATACTATGCGGTATCCACGCCGGATCTGGAGCATTGGACCATTCACGATGTCTCCTTTCAGGTTCAGGATATTCCATGGCTTCATGCGGAAGATTCTCCTGCATATCCGGGGATCGACTGGTATCACCCGACCCCGTTTCTCCAAAAGATGATCACACAGATGATGGAGGACTGGGAAAAAAGCGAGAGCAAACCAGAGGAACAGGAGCAAAAAACAAAGGAGAAAGAATCATATCTGTTATTTGCCCCAGATTGTATCTATCATAATGGAAAGTATTATCTGTATTTCTGCCTGTCAGATAACCGTGAAGGCGTGGCCACAGCAGAACGTCCGGAAGGGCCTTTTACGAACCCGGTGCAGCTCCCATGCGGCGGGATCGATCCGGCTGTTTTTGTGGATGACGACGGTCAGGCATATTATTATTGGGGGCAGATTTTTTCGCACGGCGTAAGATTGAATTTGGATATGGTTTCGTTCCGGCCGGAGGATGTGGTGGACAATCTGGTTACAGAAGAAGCACATTTTTTCCATGAGGGGTCATCTGTGAGAAAGATAGGGGAGACTTATTATTATATCTTTGCGGATGTGGAGCGCGGAAAGCCGACTGCGCTTGGATATGCCACAGGGAAATCTCCTTTGGGGCCTTTTCGGTATCAGGGGATTCTGATTGATAACGAAGAATGCGACCCTGCAAGCTGGAATAATCATGGCTCCATCGAATGCATTGACGGCCAATGGTATGTCTTTTACCATCGGTGCAGCAGGAATTCCCAGATGCACAGACGCCTTTGTATTGAAAAAATCCATATCAACGAAGACGGGACGATCGATGAAGTAAAGATGACCTCACAGGGAACCGGAGATCCTTTTGCGCCGGGGGAAAGGATTCTGGGATATCAGGCGTGCGGCGTGAAGGGAAGCTGCTACATTGATGTGGACCGGGAATACGGATTTGAAGAAAAGCTAACCAATCTGAGCGATGGTGATGAGGCAATATTCCGTTATGTAAAGAGTGAAAAATCATGGAAAAGGATGGAACTTACATGTGCCGGAAGCGGCATGGTCTTGGTATTTCTGAACGGGGAAGAAGCAGGGAGAGCCACCGTATCCGTGGAAAAAGGAAAGGTACAGACGGTCAGCGCGCCGATTACAATGGATGCGGGGGAATATGAACTCATGCTGCGTTTTGAGAAAACGGATAGGATGGAATTGATGGCAGTTACGCTATTTTCAGAGTAGATATCTGTATATTAGGAATTGCGCTGAAGCGCAAGCAGGTAATCAATTTCCTTGCAGAAATTGGTGACAAATAACAGCTTCACTTTATGGAGGTAATAAAATATGGTTGAGAATAAAAGGATCTGTCCTGGACGGACAATGAAAGACGAAGATGGAAAGCGGATTCAGGCGCATGGCGCGGGTATGATCTATGACAATGGGACTTATTACTGGTACGGTGAGAACAAAGAACACACGACAGGAAAGACAGATATCTGGACTTGGGGAATCCGGTTTTATTCCTCAAAAGATTTGCTGAACTGGAAGGATGAAGGGCTTGTGATCCCTCCAGATACGGAGAATAAGGAATCCAGCCTGCACCCGTCCAAGCATGTGGACCGCCCGCATATCCTGTACAACAGGAAGACAGGAAAGTATATATGCTGGCTGAAATTAAGTGAGGAAGAGGGATATTTCGTGATATTAAGCTCACAGAATCTGCTCGGACCGTACCGGATTGAAAAGGATCACTATCGGCCGTTCGGCATGTCGGCAGGGGACTTTGATCTGTGGCAGGACGAGGAGGGAAAGGGATTCCTATATTTTGAACATGATCATGCAGGAGTGATTTCAACAGAGTTAACGGAGAATTTTCTGGAAACTCAGGGAGAATATCTGGATATGTTTACGGGATTGAATCCGCCGTATACGAGGGAAGCCTGCACACATTTCGTATATAACGGAAAGCATTATCTGCTGACCAGCGGTATGATCGGTTATATCCCGAATCCGAGTGAGATCGCAGTGAGCGACAGCCCGCTTGGTCCATATAAAGTGCTCGGCGATCCGCATGTAGAGGATGAGAGCAGTGCCTCCTTTAATAGTCAGATATCCTGTGTGTTCCATGACCCTGTGCGCTCGGGGCTTTATCTTGTCATGGCGGATCGCTGGGTGCCGGAATATATCATGACAAAGAAGCGTTATGAACAGTTGGAGAGAGTGATTGCTTCCCAGAGCAACCCGGAGATCCATCCTTCGGAGGAAGATTATAAAACAGCCATGGATGCTCCGTTTCTTGGAAACGCAAATACATCGATCGCAGAATATGTATGGCTGCCACTGAATCTGGAGGGAGAATATCCTGTGATTGAGTGGAAAGATGAATGGAAAATAGAAGATTATGAATGACCAGGTTAGCGGTTGAAAAATAGAATTTTTAGGAATATCAGAACATGAGGAAATGAATCAATGGAACAGACAAAGATGAAAAACATGATCTCACAGATGACACTGGAAGAAAAAGCCGGCGTATGTTCAGGACTTGATTTTTGGCATACAAAGGGAATCGAACGTCTGTCAGCTTTGTGCCGGGCGTGACGAAGGAGGCACTGAATCAATTGCTCATGGGTTTGAATGCCTGACAAAAAGTGTAAGCTGACAAAAGAGTGTAAGGAAGCGTATGAAAAAAGGAGGACAAAAAGATGTTTGAAAAATTATTTACACCGATCAAAATTCGCGGCATGGAGTTAAAACACCGCATCGTGATGCCCGCAATGGGAACAAAATTCTCAGGGAATGCGAGCTACGTGACCCAGAAACATATCGACTATCATGTTGCAAGGGTCAAAGGCGGCAGCGCAATCAATATCGTGGAGGTCTGCAGCGTACATACGCCGAGCGCGCCGAGACATTTCCTTTCCATCAGTGAGGATGAATACATTCCCGGTTTGAAGCAGTTGACAGATGCAATCCATGCCGAGGGAGGCAAGGTGGGACTCCAGTTATGGCAGGGCTCCCTGGCTGTCGGGATGGATCAGACAGCACAGATCCTGATGGCCAGTGATACCCCGATGGGGTCGGATATCACGCTTCCGGGAATTACCATCGAACAGATCAAAGAGATTGTAGAATGCTACGGGAAAGCTGCGGCAAGGGCTGTCAAAGCAGGCTTTGACTGTATCGAATTCCATTGCGCCCACAATTACCTGCCGCATTCGTTCCTGTCCGGCGGAATCAACCACAGGACAGATGAATATGGCGGAAGTTTTGAGAACCGGGCGAAATTCCCATTGGAATGTATCCGGGCGATCCGGGAAAATATTCCGTCAGATATGCCGTTATTTATGCGTATTGACGCACATGATGATTATCTGGAAGGCGGGCTGACGATAGAAGAAGTGATTGAATTCTGTAAGCTTGCGGGAAAAGAAGGCGTAGATGTCCTGGACGTATCCAGAGGAAATGTGATTTCACCGGCGAATAAGTATGAAGTGCCGCCCATCGATCTTCCAAAGGGATTTAATATAGAAAACGCGTCCCGTATCCGGAAGGAAACCGGAATGCTGACAATTGGCGTAGGACGCATCAATACGGCGGAACTTGCGGAACAAATCCTGGAAGAAGACAAGGTGGATATGGTTGTCATGGGCCGTGCACAGCTTGCGGACCCGGAATTCTGCAACAAGGCAAAGGCAGGATTGGTGGAAGAGATTGACTATTGTATCGGATGTGATCAGGGATGCCTGGACTGCTTTGCGGATGTAGACTGCCCGCAGATCACCTGTCTTCGGAATCCTGCCGTAGGAAGGGAAGCGGAGTGCAAGATCAGCAAGGCGGAAAAAGCTGAAACCGTCTTGATCGCCGGAGGTGGGATTGCCGGTCTGGAGGCCGCGATCGTATTGCGGCAGCGCGGGCATAAAGCTATAGTATGTGAGGCTTCGGATCAAGTGGGAGGCCAGTTCCTTACGGCAGGTGAGGCTCCCAGGAAAGGAGAAATGAAGGCGGCAGTTCAGGCGATGGACAAAAAAGCAGAACGTCTTGGCGCGGAGATCCGGCTGAATACTCCGGTTACGAAAGAGCTGATCGCAGAAATCAAACCCCATACGGTATTCAATGCAATCGGCGCGGTTCCGCTGATCCCCCAGATTCCGGGCCATGATCTTCCCTGTGTGGCAAACTCCCATGATGTGCTGAATGGAGTTGTACAGGTGGACGGCAGGGTGGTTGTGATCGGCGGCGGAATGGTCGGCATGGAAACCGCGGAGTACCTGGCGGAAAAAGGATGCAAGGTTACAGTCCTGGAAATGCTGGAGGAATATTGCGCGGATATGGGTATGGCAAGGAAATTCTGCGTGACAGAAAGTATCGAACAGGCAGGCATTGAAGCGGTTACGGGAATCACGGTCACTTCGATTGAAGAAGGGAAGGTTATTGGGCAGAAAGACGGAGAAACCGCAGAATATCCCTGTGACCATGCAGTGATAGCGATCGGTTCCAGATCCAGATGCGGAAAGGAAATCGAAGAGGGCGCCAGGGCTGTCGGAGCCGGGTATATGGTGATCGGTGACGCCGGCATGGCAAGACGTGCGCTGAATGCCGTAAGGGAAGCATATGACGCGGCGCTGACCTTCGATGATCCGAAAGTGCACGCGGAGGTCTTAAAACCCCAGAAAACGGTTCTTGTAACAGGGGTAACGGGAACCATGGGACAGGAAACATTGAAGCAGCTTCTGGAGAGGGGCACCCGGTTTAAAGTACGTGCTTTTGCCCGGCCTTCGGAAGTGAATAAAAAGAAAATGAAAAAATATGCGGGACTCAACCTGGAGGTTGTCTGGGGAGACCTGTCAAATTACGAAGATATCAAGAGAGCGGTGGACGGGGCAGACTATGTACTCCACATCGGTGCTATGGTATCCCCGGCTGCGGATAAATATCCGGAGCAGACCTTATATACCAATATAGGTTCCACGTTAAGCATGATTAAGGCAATCAAAGAACAGCCGGATCCGGATCAAGTTCATTTTGTATATGTGGGAACTGTGGCGGAAACCGGCGCAAGGACATACCCGATCCACTGGGGAAGGGTAGGAGATCCGATTAATCCATCCATTTTTGATTATTACGCGCTGTCAAAAGTATTTTCTGAGATGGCAGTATATGAATCCGGCTTAAAGCATTGGGTATCCATCCGGCAGACGGGACAGCATCCGAGTACGGAAGGCGGCGGAGAGGAACCGATCATTTTCCACCAGCCTGTCAACAATGTCCTGGAATGGAGTACTTCGATCGAATCCGGTATCTGTATGGCAAATGTCTGTGAAGACTGGGTTCCGGAATCCTTCTGGAGAAAAGCCTATAATCTGAGCAGCGGGCCGGAGTACCGCCTGACCTGTTGGGAACTGATGGATATCGAATTATCCGGGATGAATATCAGTGTGAAAGATCTGTTTGACGCAGACGCAATGCCGCTTTATAATTTCCACGGACACTATTTTTCAGACAGCGGCAAGCTGGATGACATCCTCCATTTCCGTTGTATTCCCGGTGATGTATACTGGGGCGGCGTGAAAGAGGAAATGCAGAGAATGATGAAAAACCCGATGATCGCATCCATGTTCCCGACAGCGGAGCAGATGAAAGCCCATAATAAGGAAATCGGAATGAAAAAAGGCGGGCTCTATTATGCCCTGGAACATGACGACGAGAACTGGATCAAGGCTTTCTATGGCTCAAAGGAAATAAGGGAAGCGATCAAGAGCTGGAACGACGTGGAATTATTCCATCCCAGTGAGGAAGTGACGTATCTGGATCACGGCTATGATGAGGAGAAGGGCATAGAAAACCTGGAACTCGAGGATTTAAGGGAAGCGGCCAGATTCCGCGGAGGAGAGTGTCTGGCAGAAGAAATGCCGACGGATATTTATACGCCTATCAAGTGGAAGTGCGCGGACGGGCATATATTTGAGATGTCAGTCAATGCGGTTCTCCAGGGCGGCCACTGGTGTCCGGAATGTCTGGCACATGAATGGCATTATGGAGATATCGCGAAGAAAAATCCGTTCTATGCGCAGGTGTGGAAGCCGCTTCACGGGGATGGAGACGACTATGTGATCCCAATGGAGTTCAGCGCGTATGATGTGGAAAAAGATTTAAGGAAAAAGTTGCAGTTATAGAAGAGAACAGTGTAACCCCATACTGCTTCTTAAATACATTTTGAAAATAAGACTGGCTGGAAAAACAGAGATAGCTGCTGATTTCAGCCAGGTTTTTTTTGCTGTAAGCCAACAGGCTTTTGGCTTCCTCCAGTTTGCAGCGGGTAATAAAGGAACCGATATGGATGCCAAGCTCTTCTTTAAACCGTTTCATCGTATAAGAACTGCTTCGATGCACATGTCTTGCCACATCATCCACCGTGATGGAATCGTTGGTATGCGTCCGTATAAAAATCATACATTTGCTTGAAGTTCTCCCTTAAAATGTATATAATATTGACAATTGAGTTCCAACAGACAGAAGCTTGTGAAATCCATACATAAATTGAAAGGAATCCTATGAGAAAATTAGCATTACCTGATGAAATATTACTGAATATCGAAAAGCCCGCCCGCTACATCGGCGGCGAGGTCAACAGTGTGACAAAGGCTCCTGCACAGGTGGACATCCGCTTCGCCATGTGTTTTCCCGATGTCTACGAGATCGGCATGTCCCACCTGGGGATCCAGATCCTCTACGACATGTTCAACCGCCGGGAGGATGTCTGGTGCGAGCGGGTCTATTCCCCCTGGGTGGATCTGCACCGGATCATGAAGGAGCGGCAGATCCCGTTGTTTGCACTGGAATCCCAGGATCCGATCCGGGAGTTCGACTTCCTGGGCATCACCCTCCAGTATGAGATGTGCTACACCAACGTTCTGCAGATCCTGGATTTAGGCCAGATCCCTATGCACAGCATTGACCGTACCTGGAATGACCCCATTGTCATCGGCGGCGGCCCCTGCGCCTACAATCCGGAACCTCTGGCGGATTTCTTCGACCTGTTTTACATCGGGGAGGGGGAGACGGTCTACGATCAGCTGATGGACACCTACAAGCGCTGCCGGCGGGAAGGCAAAAGCCGCCTGGAATTTCTGGAATGTGCGGCGGAGATCGAAGGGATCTACGTTCCCCGGCTCTATGAACCGTCCTATCATGAGGACGGCACCCTGGCGGATTTTCGTCCCGTCAGCCCACACGCCCCCGCAAAGGTAAGGAAGCAGGCCGTTATGGGGATGGATGAGGTGGTGTACCCCATGAGCCCGGTGGTTCCTTTTATCAAGGCAACCCAGAACCGGGTGGTCTTAGAGGTCATGCGTGGATGCATCCGGGGATGCCGGTTCTGCCAGGCCGGGATGATCTACCGGCCTACCCGTGAGCGGAGTGTGGAGACTCTGAAGCAATATGCAAAAGCCATGCTGGACAACACCGGACACGAGGAGATCTGCCTCAGCTCCTTAAGCTCCAGCGACTATTCGGGGCTGCAGGAACTGGTCACCTTCCTGATCGAGGAATATCAGGGTAAGGGAATCAACATTTCCCTGCCGTCCCTGCGGATCGATGCCTTTTCCCTGGATGCCATGCAGAAGGTACAGGATATCCGAAAGAGCAGCCTGACCTTTGCGCCGGAGGCCGGTTCCCAGCGGATGCGCAACGTGATCAATAAGGGGCTTACGGAGGAGGATATTTTAGACGGCGCTGGCCAGGCTTTTGCTGGCGGATGGGCCAAGGTAAAGCTCTACTTCATGCTGGGACTTCCCACGGAGACGGAAGAGGATATGGCGGAGATTGCGGTCCTGGCGGACAAGGTGGCCCGGAAATACTATGAACTCCCCAAGGAGCAGCGTCACGGGAAATGCCAGATCACGACCAGCACTTCCTTCTTTGTGCCGAAGCCCTTTACACCGTTTCAGTGGGCGTCCATGTGCCCGGCGGAGGAATATGTACGGCGGGCATCCATCGTGAAGCACGCGTTTGCAGAACAGCTCAACCGGAAGAGCCTGAAGTACAACTGGCACGATGCCGAGGTGACCATCTTAGAGGGCGTATTTGCCCGGGGCGACCGGAGAGTGGGGAAGGTTCTGGAGGAGGCATACCGCTTGGGCTGCCTGTTTGACTCCTGGACCGAGACCTTCCGCAATGAGCCGTGGATGCAGGCCTTTGAAAATACAGGCGTAGATCCGGACTTTTACACCATGCGGAGCCGGGGCGAAGACGAACTGTTCCCCTGGGATTTTATTGATATCGGGGTAAGCAGGCAATTTCTGCGCAGAGAATGGGAACTAGCCATGAAAGAAACGGTAACGAAAAACTGCCGGCAGCAGTGTTCCGGCTGCGGTGCGTCTGCCTTTGGAGGAGGGGTGTGTTATGAAGGTCAGAATTAAGTTCAAAAAAGGCGGGAGCCTGCGGTTTATCGGCCATCTGGATGTGATGCGGTTTTTCCAGAAGGTGATGCGCAGGGCGCAGATCCCCATTGCCTTTACGGCCGGGTACAACCCTCATATGATTATGTCCTTCGCAAGCCCCCTGGGGATCGGGCTGATCAGCGAGGGAGAATATTTTGACATTGAGCTGGCCGGGCACATTTCAAGTGCGGAAGCGGTCCGAAGGATGAATGCCGTCACAGCCGAGGGCATTGAGGTGATCAGCTTCCGGCAGATCGCGGAGGAAAAGAAAATGACCGGAATGGCCATCGTCTCGGCGGCCGATTATCTGGTGGGCTGCAAATGCCATGAGAACGGAGCCGCTTTCACGCAGGAGATGATCACCGGCTTTTTAGAGCTGCAGGAAATTGTTGTCACAAAGCAGACAAAACGGAGTGAGCAGGAGGCCGACATCCGTCCGCTGATCTACCAGATGGAGCTTAGAAGAGAGGGCATTTATCTTCAGCTTGCCGCGGGAAGCGCGCAGAATTTAAAGCCGGAGCTTGTGATATCCGCGCTGTGCAGGTTTGCCGGGATCGACGAGGCATCCATGGCATGGACCCGGCGCCGGCTGGAGATGTATGCGGATCTGGCAACAGAGGCGGAGAGAGCAAAGGGCATCCGAAGGCTCGTGACATTGGAAGCATTGGGGAAGGATATCGAATGACCAGGAAAATTCTGATTATCAAGGAAGAGGAATCTGTCTGCACATATTTTATAGAAGACGGGGAGATCGTGGAGATCCATCCGGGCTCCCGGCAGGATTCGGACGGGCAGCAGGCCGCGCTGGGCAATATTTATATCGGAAAGGTCCAGAATATTGTGGCAAATATCGGGGCAGCCTTTATTGATATCGGCGGCATCAGCTGTTACTATGACACGAGCCAGGTCCCTCATGCCATTTTTACAAATAAGATGGGAAAAAAGCCGCTGTGCATCGGGGATGAGCTTCTCGTGCAGGTGAGCCGGGAAGCCGTAAAGACAAAGGCCCCCACCGTCAGCAGCAATCTCAGCCTGACCGGACGTTATGCGGTGCTCACCTCCGGCAATACCCGGATCGGCGTGTCGGCAAAGCTGCCCAGGGCTCTGCGGGACGACTATAAGGAGCGGCTGCAGGACTGGAAAAATGAAGAATACGGGGTGATCGTGCGGACCAACGCCAGGGATGTGCCCCCGGAAACCGTGCTTGCGGAACTTTCCCAGCTCAAGGACCGGTTCCAGGAATTAAAGCAGACAGCAGGCTCACGGACCTGCTTTTCCTGCCTGCATACGGCGGCCAGGCCCTATCTCACGGATCTGAAAAATGTATATGCAGACGGGCTGTCTGAAATTCTCGTAGAAGACCAGGCGCTTTACGAGGAGATCCTGGAGTATTCCCGCAGGGAACAGCCGGAATTTGTTGACAAGCTTCGGCTCTATGAGGATCCGCTGCTGCCTTTGGGAAAGCTGTACAGCACCCAGACCGTCCTGGAGCAGGCATTAAAGGAACGGGTCTGGTTAAAGCACGGCGGCTATCTGATCATACAGCCCACGGAGGCGCTGACGGTGGCGGATGTGAACTCGGGAAAATGCGTCTCCAAAAAGCGCCGTCCGGACGCGTTCCTGCAGATGAACCTGGAAGCGGCCCAGGAGATTGCCAAGCAGATCCGGCTTCGGAATCTGTCGGGGATCATTGTGGTGGATTTTATCAATATGGAAAAAGCAGAAGATATGCAGCTTTTGCTGCGGGAATTTCGGAAATTTCTTTCCCGGGATCCGATCCAGACCACGTTGATCGATGTGACCGCTCTGCAGCTTGTGGAGGTGACCCGGAAGAAGCTCCGCAAGCCGCTGCATGAATGCTGGAAGGGGAGAGAGTGATGAGCAAAAAAGAATTGAAGACCAATGCCATGCGCATGCTGGATAAGCTGAAGATCCCTTATGAATATCTGACCTATGAATGTGACGAATTTGTCAGCGGCGTTTCCACTGCGGATCTGACCGGACTGCCCCATGAGCTGGTTTACAAGACGCTTGTGACCACGGGAAAGACCGGGGAGCATTATGTATTTGTCATTCCCATCGAGGGAGAACTGGATCTGAAAAAGGCGGCAAAGGCGGTGGGAGAGAAGTCTGTGGAAATGCTTCCGGTGAAGGAGATCACGAAGGTGACCGGATATGTGCGGGGCGGCTGTACGGCCATCGGGATGAAGAAACGGTTTCCCACCGTTCTGGATGCAAGTGCGCAGGGATTTGACCGGATCTATGTCAGCGGCGGCAAGATCGGCATGCAGCTAAAGCTCCGGCCGGAGGATCTGAAGCGCGCAGCCGGTGCGGAGTACGCGGATGTCCTCCTGAACGGGAGCCGGGAAGCTCATACATGATTTTCTGTATATTTTCGGAATATTTTTGAAATAATCTGAATAATTATGTGCAAATTTTGATTTACAAGTTTTTCAGAAAGCGTTATAATATGATTCGACCGTCAGTTGGAGGGAATACAAAAAGAGTGCCGGGAGCAGAACACGGACAGTTATTTTAGGAATGCTTCTTAGAACAGCCGGCAACAGGTACATGGAGGAAACAGGGTAATGAAAAAAGTAGTAAAATTTGGGGGAAGCTCCCTGGCAAGCGCAGGGCAGTTTAAGAAAGCCGCAAGAATCATCCGGGCGGATAAGACCAGACTCTACGTCGTGCCGTCTGCGCCGGGAAAGCGTTTTTCAAGCGATACCAAAGTAACGGATATGCTCTATGGCTGCTATGGCGCGGCCATCCGGGAAAAAGATTTTACGGAGCAGTTGGAGGCGATCAAGGCCCGGTATCAGGAGATCATCGACGGATTGAAGCTTTCCCTGTCTCTGGAGGACGAATTCAAGACCATCCGGGAAAACTTCGGCAAAAAGATTGGCCGGGATTATGCCGCGTCGAGAGGAGAATATCTTAACGGAAAGATCATGGCCGCATATCTGGGGTTTGAGTTTATTGATGCTGCGGAGGTAGTCCGCTTTGACAAAGAGAAGGTGTTTGATGATGAGACGACGAATATGCTTCTTGCCGAACGGCTGCGCAATTCTTCCGGGGTAGTGATCCCCGGATTTTACGGAGCCATGGAGGATGGAACCATCGTGACCTTTTCCAGAGGCGGTTCGGATATTACCGGTTCCCTGGTGGCTCTGGCCGTGCAGGCGGACCTGTATGAGAACTGGACCGATGTTTCCGGGTTCCTGATCGCGGATCCAAGGATCGTCCAGAATCCCAAGGCCATTGAGACGATCACCTACAAGGAGCTGCGGGAGCTGGCCTATATGGGAGCAAGCGTGCTTCATGAGGATGCCATTTTCCCGGTGAGAAAGGCGGGCATCCCGATCAACATCCGCAATACGAACCAGCCGGAGGACAAGGGAACTCTGATCGTAGAGGGCACCTGCCGGCAGCCCAGGTACACCATCACGGGAATCGCGGGGACAGACAGCTTTGTTTCCATTACCATTGAAAAGTCCATGATGAATTCCGAGGTGGGCTTCTGCCGCAAGGTGCTGCAGGTCTTTGAAGAAAACGATATTTCCATTGAGCATATGCCGTCCGGGATCGATACTATGACCATCTTTGTCCATAAAGACGTCTTTGAGGAAAAGGAGCAGCAGGTCATTGCAGGCATCCACAAGGCCGTACATCCGGACCACATCGAGCTGGAATCGGATCTGGCTCTGATCGCTGTGGTAGGCAGGGGGATGAAGGCCACCCGGGGAACCGCGGGAAGAATCTTCTCTTCACTGGCTCATGCGCATATCAATGTGAAGATGATCGACCAGGGTTCCAGTGAGCTGAATATCATCATCGGCGTCCGCCATGATGATTTCAAAAATGCGATCCGCGCCCTGTATGAGATTTTTGTGGAAACGCGGATCTGATGATGCGAAGTCAGGAGACCCTGTCAATGGAAACGGGTTTTTGACGGATTGTTACTCTTTAGATTTACGGTATGTAATAACAGTAAATGTACTCTCAGGATTTCATCGGTTTTTCAAGAAATCCGGGAGTACATCGCATTTTACAGGAGGAGAAAATGATTGATTTTCATACACATATGTTTCCAGAAAAGATCGCCCAGAAGACACTGCATTTTTTAAGCGAACGATGCAAAACCGTCCCATTTACCGACGGAACGCCTCAGGGTCTTGCCGCTTCCACAGAGGAAGCCGGGCTCGAATGCTCCGTCGCCCTTCCGGTCGTGACCAATCCGGAGCAGTTTGACAGCATCAACCGTTTTGCGGAGCAGTACCGGGAGGGGCGGATTTTGTCCTTCGGCGGCATCCATCCGGAAAACGAGGATTATAAGAAAAAGCTTCTGTATCTGAAGGACCACGGATTCTCCGGGATCAAGCTCCATCCGGATTATCAGGATACGTTTTTCAACGATATCCGGTACAAGCGCATCATTTCCTTTGCCAGTGAGCTGGATCTGATCGTCTCTGTGCATGCCGGTTTTGATCCGGGATACCCGGACTGCGTACACTGTACCCCCGCCATGGCCGCAGAGGTGCTGGAAGAGGTTCGGCCGACCAGGCTGGTCCTGGCTCATATGGGCGGATTTCTGCGGTGGGATGAGGTGGAGCAGGAGCTGGTGGGAAGGGACGTCTGGTTTGACACGGCGGTCGTATTCGGACAGATCCCGGACGAGCAGTTTCTGCGCATCTGCAGAAACCACGGCACGGACCGGATCCTGTTTGCCACAGACTCCCCATGGTCCGGTCAGAAGGAATCGGTAGAATATTTCCGGAAGATGGATCTGACAGAGGCGGAAAAGACGCAGATTCTTGGGGAAAATGCAAAGAAGCTCTTGACTTTATAAAATCCCCATGGTATATTTTATGAGTATGCCGCACAGCGAGGTTTACAAAGTTCCGCAGGGCTGATATACAGGAATGCGGACACCGCAGCTGGCGAGTAATGATAATAGGAGGTGCCATATGTACGCGATCATAGCAACAGGTGGTAAACAGTACAAAGTATCCGAAGGCGATATCATTAAAGTAGAAAAGCTTGGTGTAGAAGCTGGAGAGACTTATACATTTGACCAGGTACTTGCGGTGAATAATGAGAGTC
>CAYQBE010000046.1:0-34412 GCA_964415625.1 uncultured Clostridium sp. | reverse complement strand
ATCGGGAGCGGACAGACCGGGCATACAACGGCAAAGGTGACGTCACAGCACGGCCCGATCTATCAGAAGCTGATGAAATGCGCGGGTAAAAAACAGGCGGAGCAATACGCGAAGATCAATCAGGAAGCGATCCAGCGGTACAAGATCCTGATTGATAAATATAAGATCGACTGCGACTGGAATGAATGTCCGGCCTGTCTGTATACGAAGGAAAACGGCAGGACGCTTCGGGATGAATACTATGCGGCAAAGGAACTGGGGCTGCCGGTAGAACTGAAAAAAAGGACAGAGCTGCCGTTTGCAGTGGAGGAAGCGCTGTTCTGCTATGATCAGGCGTGCTTTCACCCGCTGAAATTTCTGCAGGCCATTGCGGAAAATCTCCAGGTCTATGAGAAAACAAAGGTGCTGCGGGTGAAGCCCCACCTTTTGACCACAAGCAGGGGAAGCGTGGAGGCGGAAAAGATCGTATTCGCCTGTCATTATCCGTTTGTCAACCGGCCCGGATATTATTTCCTGCGGATGCATCAGGAACGGAGCTATGTTCTGGCATTGAAAGAGGCGCAGACCCTGCATGGGATGTACCTCGGCATTGACCGGGACAGGCTCTCCTTCCGGCCTGCCGGGGATATGCTGCTGCTGGGAGGCGGAAACCACAGAACCGGGGAAAATCCCATGGGAGGGCAGTATGAATTTCTGCTGCATCAGGCAGAAATGTATTGGCCGGAAAAGTGCTGGAACAAAGAAGAAAATGTGATTCCATGGTCCGCGCAGGACTGCATGACATTGGACGGGATTCCCTATATCGGGCAGTTTGGAAGAAAGACGGAGGACTGGTATGTGGCAACAGGATTTGGAAAGTGGGGGATGACTTCCTCTATGGCCGCCGCCGTGCTGCTCACAGATCAGATCTGCGGACGGGAAAATCCATGCGGGGAGGTATTTTCGCCCCAGAGGCTTCATCCCATGACATCTGCGAAACCATTTCTTACGGAAGGAACCTATGCGGCAGCAAATTTGTTGAAACAAAAATGGATTCCTCCAAAAGAAAAGCTGGATCAGTTGAAACCGGGGCACGGCGGAGTGGTAGAGTACCACGGGGAAAAGGCGGGAGTCTATAAAGCGGAGGATGGCCAGGTGTTTGCAGTGTCCGTAAAATGCCCCCATATGGGCTGTCAGCTTACCTGGAACCCGGATGAGAAAAGCTGGGACTGCCCGTGCCATGGATCCAGGTTTGACTATCGGGGAAGGCTGATCGACGGACCGGCGCAGACGGCGGTGGACGCGGAGTTTTCCCAGAAACCCACAGCTGAAATTTTTTCACACAAGCGGGAAGGCATATGATATAATTTTAGTATTGAAAGGGGGAGGAACAGCGATGGACAACCTGACAATCTACAGAAAGATCATTCCGGAAAAATCTGCCGCTTATGCGGATTTTCCGGATTCTTTGTGCAGGGAGATTCGAGAATATCTGAATACACGCGGCATCCCCCGGCTCTATACCCACCAGGCGGAGATGTATGAGACGGCTATGGGCGGCGCAAACGCAGTCATCACAACCTCAACCGCCAGCGGCAAGACACTCAGCTTCCTCCTCCCGGTTCTGCAGCGGATCCTGGAAAATCCGCTGACAAGGGCGGTGTTTATCTATCCCACCAAGGCGCTTGCCAGCGACCAGTACCGCGCGATACTTCCAATCCTGGAATACTTCGGCCCGGGGCGGATCTCGGCCGGGGTATACGATGGAGACACCGCGCCGGCAGAGCGCAGCCGAATCCGTAAAAGCGCCAATATCATCCTGACCAATCCGGAAATGCTGAACTCTGCGTTTCTCCCGAACCACAGCAAATTCGGGTTCGATTTTATTTTTTCCAATCTGAAATACATAGTGATCGATGAACTGCACAGCTACCGGGGAGCCTTCGGCGCGCACCTGACCAATCTCTTCCGCCGTATGAAACGGATCTGCAATTATTATCAGTCCTCACCGCAGTTTTTGTGCAGTTCGGCAACCATTGCGAACCCGGTGGAGCTGGCGGAGCTGATCTGCGGAGCCTCCTTTGTACTGATCGATCAGGATGGATCTCCGGCTCCGGAAAAGGAATACCGGATCCTTCAGCCTCCTTTGATCAAGGGATCCCGTGACAAGATATACGGAAGAAAGTCAGCTTCGTCCATTGCGTCGGAGGTGGTCTGCCGGTTGGTGGAAAACGATCAGAATTTCATTGCATTTGCAAGATCACGGAGAAACGTGGAGGTTATTTTAAAGGAAACCAGGGACAAGCTGGATATGGCCGCCTTTTTGGGAAACGGAGGAAGCAGCCGGATCGCAGGCTACCGGGGCGGATATACGCCGCTGGAACGAAAAGAAATTGAGCGGAAGATGCTGGAAGGGGAGCTGTCCGGTCTGGTCTCGACCAATGCGCTGGAGCTGGGGATCGACATTGGAAAGCTGGATTCCACGGTGCTTGCAGGCTATCCGGGAACCCGGGCTTCCTTCTGGCAGCAGACCGGGCGGGCCGGGAGAAACGGAGAAAAGTGCGTCAATTATCTGATCCTTGCGAACCAGCCCTTTGACCAGTACATTGCGGTCGATCCGGAATGGCTCTTTTCCATGCAGAGTGAAAACGCCATTGTAGATCCGAATAATCTGTTGATCGAGCTGTCCCATGTCCGTGCGGCTGCGGCGGAAATGCCGCTGACGATGGATGATATCGGATTATTTCCAGACCTGGGGGAGATCATCCCGGTGCTGCTGAACGCGGAAGAAGTAAAAGCCATCTCCGGGCGTTTCGCCTGGGCCGGACCGGCATTTCCGGCAGGGGATTACAGCCTGCGGAATATGGATCAGACACGGTTTAAGCTGATCCTGGATGAAAGCGGGGAATCCGAACAGCAGATGCGGGAACTGTCCGGTTCAAGAGTGATCACGGAAATGGATGAGTCCCAGGCCTACCACGAACTGCATCCGGGGGCGGTCTATATGCATGAGGGAGCGCTTTATGAGGTGCTGAGGCTGGATCTGGTCAGCCGGACCGCCGCAGCCGTCCCATTTTCCGGAAATTACTATACGGTTCCGGCCGGAGAAATGGATACGAAGATTTTGCAGGTATTTGAAGAGAGGGAGTTTGGGCGGACACGGGTACATTTTGGGGACATCAATATCAACGAAATGATCTACATGTTCAAGAAGCTGCAGTTCCACAATCATCAAAACCTGGGATATGTGCAGCTTCCGGAGGCTCTGCAGAAGGATTATGATACCGAGAGTACCTGGATGGCGATCCCTCAGAATGTGATCGAAGTGTACCATAGCCTGCTGCTGCCGAACGCGGCCGGGGAGCTGGTGCTGAATGACCATTTCGAAGGCATTTCCCATGCCATAAAGAATGCGGCCATGATGGTCACAATGACGGCGCGGGAGGACATCGACGCAGTGATCTCCGGCGGCGTGGTGCTCCGGGAAGATTCTGAGAATGCCGGAAATGAAGGTGTGCCGAAAGAAGCAATGAGTCTGGGAAATGAGAGCATTCCTTTGAATACAGGATCTGAGGATGGATATCAGTCTGGTTCGGTGGATTTTCAGGAGCCGAATGCGTCCGGGCAGCAGGTCTCGCTGTACATTTACGACAGATATGAGGGCGGTCTGGGGTATTCGGAGAAAATTTATGACCTGGTGCCGCAGATCATAGACAATGCCATCCGCATGGTCAGCGGGTGTGCCTGTGAAAATGGCTGCCCTGCCTGCGTGGGGGATTACAGCCTGGATAAGAACATGGTGCTGTGGGGGCTGAAAAATCTGAAAGAAAAGAGCGAACCGCCTCAGTACGGCGGGAAATATGCGGAGAAGGAGCGTCCGGTCATCCGAAAAGAATATGCATTTTCAAAATTACCGGAACAGTGGGCAGAGCTTTGCGAAAACGCGGTGCAACATGGTGAAGGCGGCGCGGCTTTCCTGCAGACCGTAAAACAGGTGGAAGTGTCCGGGCATTGTCTGATGCTGACGGTTGAGAATGCATTCTATAAAACATGGCTGCAGGAACCAGATAATATGCGGGAGATAGAAAACATACTGCGCAGGCATGCACAGTGTCCTTCTGATATGGCAGTCGAAGTGATTGCGCAGGAGAGCACAGAAGAGAATAAAAAACGGAAGGAAAAGCTGCAGAGACATTATACGAAAATATGATTGCTTGTGCCGTAGATTGGTATGGGCGCGGGCAGTGAAGGCTTCTAACTATACGGTTGCAATCCGAAATTTCAATTTTAGGCGATTCTGGATTAGCAACCGTACAGTTAGGAAGATTTCTTAATATGTTGATGGAGAAAAAGAAAGAAGCAAGAAATTATGAGGACAGATTTTAAAGAAGAGTGGAAGCATCTCAATCCGTATCAGATGGAAGCGGTGTTGGACGAGTCGCCGGCCTGTGTGGTGAATGCCAATGTGGGCAGCGGGAAGACCACGGTGCTGATCGCGAAAATCCTGTATCTGCACTATGAAAAGGCGGTTCCGCTGGAAGAGATGGTCGTGCTGACATTTACCAATAAGGCGGCGGATGAGATCACCGACAGGCTGAGAGAAAAGGAAGCCGATCTGTCTGGAGAGCAGGTGCGGGGATTCGGTACATTTCACAGTGTGGCGCTGCATTTGCTGAAAAATCAGCTTCCTGTGGAACGAATAGGATGGAACCGGGAGTTCACGGTGATCAGTCCGGATGAAGAGGCGGATCTGGCGGCGGAGGTGATCGCGGCGCGGAAGCTGAAGGTGAAGTATAAGAACCGATTGAAAAAACGCCTGGAGCAGGAGTTCCAGGGATATCTGCAAGGGAAAGAAAACAGCAGATATAAAGACGATCTGTTTTTATTGTATCCGCTGCTGGAGGCAGAAAAGAAACAGCAGAATAAAATGTCATTTTCCGATCTGCTGCGGGTGTGTACAAAATTATTGTCGGCGGGGAGAATGGGGAATCCTGTATCAGAAAAGAAAATGTTATATACCAGGGAAGGCCAGATAAAGGAACTGCCGCATATCAGAGAAGGCCGGACAAAGGATTTGCCGGGGAAATATGGGGAAAAGCCGACATCGCCTTGGCATCCGCAATGGATCATCGTGGATGAGGTGCAGGACAGCGACGCGCTGCAGATTGAATTTCTGGAAGCACTGAAAGGGAAAGATACCAGGCTGTTTGCAGTGGGGGATCCGAATCAGGTGATCTACAGCTGGCGGGGAACAGGGGAGAATATGTTCTACCTTCTGAAACACCGCTTTCAGGCGAAGGAACTGTCCCTTCCTGTCAATTACCGTTCCAGTGCGTCCATCCTGGAAGCGGCAAACCGGTTTCTGCAGTCCGGTACGGGAATCCAGAGCAGCCGGGAGACAGGGGAAAAGATCATTGTAAAGAACCACTATGATCCATTTCAGGAGGCGGAATACCTGGCGGAGCGGATCCGCGCGCTTCATGACAGCGGCAGGGCATATGGTGAGATCGCGGTATTTTACCGGCTGCAGAAGCAGTCGGAGATTTTGGAAAAGGTATTTGAGAGGCAGCGGATCCCTTATGAAGTATCTGTACGGAAGACCGTCAGGGATATCCCGGTACTGGACTGGCTGATCAAGGTTCTGCGGTTTTCTGTCAATCCTGCTGATGCGCAGGTGGGGATGGAAGTGCTTGCCGATCCGCAGTACGGGGAGAAGTGTACCCGGGCGAAAGCGAAGAAGATCATTCAGGAACAAAAACGGGACAATGTTCTGCTGTACCGGAGGATGATGGAGTTTCAGGAGCAGGAAGAATGGAAGAAAAAGGAAACAGTTCCCGGGGCAGCAGAGATATTTGCGTATTTTGGATTGAAGGAAGCACTGCATCCGACGGCATCATCCTATTACGAGGATGAAAAGCTGGTGTTAAAGCTTTTGGAAAAAATCTGCCGATATTGCAGAGAAAAAGATTTGGGACTGATTGACGGAACCAGGGAATTTGTGAACCGGTCGGCGCTGTATGGGGTGAATCTGCTGAGCGGGGATGGAGAAACGGAAGAGAGTGATTTTACAGGAAATCATGATGAAATCGGGAATGGTACTTTTCTTAGAGATACTGTGAAGCTGATGACATTGCATGCCTCCAAAGGGCTGGAATTTGAGACTGTATTCCTGATCGGGATGAACCAGGGGCTGATCCCGCTTCACAGCCAGAGCATGGAGCAGGAGGAAGAGGAGCGGAGATTGTTTTTCGTGGGGATGACCCGGGCGAAGGATGAACTGGAACTGTCCTACTATACCAATCCGGGAGAACCCAGGGTTTCCGGGGAATACAGCCGGTATCTGCGGATGCTCCCGCCCCATCTTCTGGAATGGGAGGAGCTGCGCGGTGAAGGGGAGAAGCGGAGCAATCTGCAGCAGCTCCGCCGGGAGGTTCAGGAACAGATCCGGGAAAAAAGAGAGCAGGAGGAAGAGAAGAAAACAGCCGTGAAGCGCGCAAGACACCCGAAGTATGGGGAGGGAATCCTGGTGTCGGAAGATGAGATGATGGTGGAAGTGGAGTTTGCAGGGTATGGGAGGAAGCAGTTTTTGAAAGCATTTGGGGAGGTTACGATCGAAGCATAGTGGAGGAGGTATCTTATGCTTACAATTATTTACGGGGATGTTGAAAACAGCATTTATAATACAAGCGTATATTTTAAAAATACGTATGAGCCGGAGTGGTTTGATTCCGAACTTGCTAAAGAGATGATCCGGGATGTTGACGACTCAGAAGTTTTGAGCGGAGAATGCATCAACAGCCCGGTTTTGGGACAGATTCCGCCGGAGAGGTTATCAGGAGGCGTAAAAACATTATTATTGATGCTGAATGAATCAGATAAAATATTCAATGCGTCAACCTGCGGAGATAACTGTGCAAAATGGATACTGGAAATAGGAAAGATAAAGGATCTGACAATCAATCTCAGACATATGATGGGATTTGGGAAGGACACAGTATTTGAAATAAAAATAGAAAACGGCGGGGAAATCGTACATTCTATGAAAGAACTGATTCCTGTAGCCAGTAAATATTTAAACGAAATGGGGCAGGAGTAGCGAAAAATGAAAGGTGCGTACAGGGTAATTGTAGAAACCAGGAAGGTGAAATACGACTTCCGGATAAAAAGAAACATTACGATTTTTACAGGAGACAGCGGTTCTGGAAAAACGGTATTGATTGATCTAATTCGTGAGTACAGAAGATTTGGTTCAGACAGCGGCGTTTCACTTTCATGCGGCTGTCCCTGCAGAACTTTGGACGATGAAGACTGGGAGCATCAACTAAGTGAAATATCGAAAAGTATTATATTTATAGATGAAGGGAATCGTTTTCTTGCTTCAAAAAGATTTGCGGAGCTTGTGCAGGCATCAGATAATTATTTTGTTTTTGCGACCCGAGAGAAGCTTCCCATGCTTCCATATAGTATTCAGGAAATTTATGGATTTCGTAAGTCAGGTAAATTTCATGAGGCAAAACAAAAATATAATGAGATCTATCATTTATATGGGGAACTATCTGAGAAAGAAGGGATTGATCCGAAATTTGTGATTACAGAAGATTCGAACAGCGGCTATCAGTTTTTTACAGAATTGTCTAAACAAAAACATATAGAATGTGCTTCGGCAAATGGAAAATCCAATATTATGAAAAAAATAACTGACAGTAAAAGCATTCCAGGCAAGAAGCTGATCATAGTTGACGGGGCGGCTTTTGGCTCGGAAATGAAAGATGTAAGTGAATGCTTATCTGCAGAAAATAATATCGTTCTCTATGCGCCGGAGTCTTTTGAATGGATGCTGCTTTCAATAAATGTGATTCCAGATATCAATAGTACATCAATCCTTCAGCAGCCGGAAGAATATATCGACAGTAGTGAATATGCCAGTTGGGAACAGTTCTTTGCCAGATTCTTGACAGATAAAACAAAAGAAAATCCGGTCTGGTGCTATTCCAAGAAAAAACTGGCAAAGGCATATTTGTCCGCAAAAGTGTTCAATGCGGCAAAAAGATTCATGAAGTTCATTATCTGGGATTAAAAAATAGCAGACTCAAAACATCAGGCAGGTCATATAGAAAGACTGCCTGATGTTTCGGACAAGATAAAATCAATATAATACAGTGTTCGTTGAACCTGCATCAATCCATAGGGGTGACGATGGGCTTGCTGTCTGCGCCTACCAGGACGCTCATTCCGCAGCCTGCCGTCAGAGTGGAAGCGGCCAGTAAGTAATTCACGCCGGTTTGGGTATCCACGATGACCTTCTCCACGTTGGTGAATCCCTGGGAGTAAACCTCCACAAAGCGCTCTTTTTGCTTTGCTATATGCTCACGCTCCTTTCTACTACTGTTTTTAATCCTGTCTGTCAGAGGAAGTATAGCAGGGTCCAATCCATTTGTGGGTCAGGTTTCCTAAACGGCCCAGTTTGTTCCTAAAAGGTTACTGTCGGCGATTCTCCCGGGCAAGCAGGAGGATATCTACCCAGGGCGCTTTTGTCTACAAAGCTCCTTCGGCGGCGTTGTCCAGGAGAATGCCCAGGCAGCGCACGAAATCCCACACATCAATCCCTATTTTTTTACAGGATAGAGAACCTCCATACAAAGGAAAATAGGAATCGATCGAATTTCATTGCACAGCTGAATTGATAATGTTAAAATACTGTTTAAGCTAAGGAACTGTATAGAAATATTTCATTAATATGACTACAATGGAACAGGAGAAGATATGAAAAAGCTGCCGGTTGGTATTGATAGTTTCGAAAAACTTCGGACAGAAAATTTTTACTATGTCGATAAAACGGGACTGATAACAGAGTTATTGAATCATTGGGGGGAAGTGAATCTGTTCACCCGCCCAAGAAGATTCGGAAAAACGCTGAATATGAATATGCTGAAAGCATTCTTTGAGTATGGATGCGACAGTACGCTTTTTGACGGATTGGAGATTGCGAAAGAGCCAGAGCTGTGTCAGAAGTTTATGGGAAAGTTCCCGGTCATTGCCGTTACTTTGAAGGATACGGAAGCCAGGGATTATGAAGGGGCAAAAGATGCATTGTGTACTGTGGTTGGTAATGAGGCGCTTAGATTTTCATTTCTGATGGAGAGCAGCCTGCTTGCGGAAGAGGAAAAAAAGCAGTATGCGCAGTTGATCAAGATCGATCCGAAGGGGCAGCAGGGTTTTATCATGTCCGAGGAAGTACTCAGGAGCAGCCTTTGGATTCTGTCCCGGCTTCTTTGTAAGCATTATGGCCAAAAAGTGATCCTGCTGATCGATGAGTATGATGTTCCACTGGATAAATCGGATCAGGCAGGCTACTATGACGAGATGGTCAGCTTGATACGAAATATGTTCAGCCGGGCGCTGAAAGGGAATGAAAGCCTTAAGTTTGCCGTATTAACAGGATGTCTGCGGATTGCAAAAGAAAGTATTTTTACAGGCTTGAATAATTTTAAAGTATTCTCGGTTACAAATGTCCGGTTTCACGAATATTTTGGCTTCACAGACCAGGAAGTTAGAGAAATTCTTAAATTCTATGGGGTAGAGGATGCGTACCGGAAAGTGAAAGAATGGTATGATGGTTATAGTATTGGAAATGCAGATGTGTACTGTCCATGGGATGTGATTAATTATGTCGATCTGCTGATGTCCGAACCGGACGCAGAACCGCAGGCTTTCTGGATGAATACAAGCGGCAATGAAATTATCCGAAAATTCCTGCAGATGGCCGGTCAGAATACCCGCAGGGAAATTGAGCAGCTCATCTGCGGGGAAAGTATAGGAAAAAAGATTAGACAGGAACTGACATATCGTGATCTGTACAGAAGTGTGGATCATGTTTGGAGCATACTTTTTACTGCCGGGTATCTGACGAAACGTGGAAAAGCAAAAGAAGGCGTATATCAACTGGTCATACCGAATCAGGAAATACGAAAAATATTTATTGAACAGATACAGGACTGGTTTCATGATGAGACTCGAAAAGATAAAATGAAATTAGACGCATTTTGCGATGCGTTCGTAAAAGAGGATACCGAGACAATAGAGAAACAGTTTAATATATATCTGAAGAAAACCATCAGTATACGAGATACTGCAGTACAGAAAGAGAAAAAAGAAAACTTTTATCATGGTATTCTTTTAGGATTACTAAGCCACCGAGGAGAGTGGGAAATTAGTTCTAATGCAGAATCCGGGACAGGATACAGCGATATACTGGTGGAGGCAGGAGGGGAAAAAGAGACAGGAATCGTGATCGAGATCAAGTATTCGGATAATGGAGACCTGGAGGCGGGCTGTGAAGAAGCACTGAGACAGATTGAAAAAAAGGAGTATGCCGCAAAGCTGATAGAAGACGGCATGGATACGGTTATCAAATATGGAATCGCCTGCTGGAAAAAGAAATGCAGGGTCAAGTGTGCTTCCTGATTCGGGAGCGCACGTTCGGAAAAACGGAGGTACATCATGAGAGCGATGGGAATTGACATCGGAACCACAACGATCAGCGCGGTCGTTGCGGAGAGCGGTTCGGGAAAGGTGGAGAGATCCTTTACGATCAGCAACGGCAGTTTTATAGAAACCGAAAATCCCTGGGAAAAGCTTCAGGATCCGGCGGTGATCCTGAGAAAGTCCGAAGAACTGGTGGAGGATATCCTGAAAGAATATCCGGATATCGGAGTGATCGGGCTGACGGGACAGATGCACGGAATCGTCTATACGGATCAGGAAGGTCGGCATATCGGCCCCTTATATACCTGGCAGGATGGAAGAGGAAACATCCCATGCAGGGACGGCAGAAGCATCTGCGAGATGCTGGAAGAGGCATATGGCGTTAAGCTATATACCGGTTACGGGATGGCAACCCACATCTACAACAGTATGGCAGGGCTGGTTCCTGAGACGGCGGTCAGCCTGTGCACGATCGCGGATTATCTGGGAATGGTGCTGACAGGTAGAAAAAGCCCGCTGCTCCACGCAGGAAATGCGGCAGGGCTTGGAATCTTTGATGTCCAGAAATGCCGCTTTCAAAAAGAGGTCTTTGATCACCTGCATCTGGATTGCGGGATGCTTCCGGAGGTGACGGATGAATTTCGGATTCTGGGGAAATGCCGGGGGATTCCGGTCTGCGTCGCGACAGGCGACAATCAGGCGAGCTTCCTTGGCTCTGTGAGAAATGTTCGGGACTCCATTCTGGTAAACATGGGAACCGGCGGCCAGGTATCCGTTTACTCGGAGAAATACTTCGCGGCAGAAGGGGTGGAAACAAGGCCGTTTATTAAGGATAGCTGTATCCTTTGCGGCTCCTCTCTGTGCGGCGGCAGAGCCTATGCGCTTTTGGCAGATTTTTTCAGACAGACAGGAAAGGCAATGGGAGCAGAGGATGTGGATCCCTACCGCATGATGGAGCATCTGCTGGAAACAGAAGAGGAAGGGCAGGAAAGGCTAAGCGTAGATACCCGTTTTTCCGGGACGAGAGACTGCCCGGAGCTCAAGGGAAGCATTGGAAATATCGGAACGGATAATTTTACGCCCGGTGCCTTGACAAGGGGTGTCCTGGAGGGAATGGCCGATGAACTGTATCAGATGTACAAGAAAATGGAAAAGGGGATCGACGGAGAAAAAAAGACGATGATCGCTTCAGGAAACGGACTGCGCAGGAACCGGTATTTGCAGGAGATTATGGCCGAACGTTTTTCCATGCGGCTGAGGCTGGCAGAGCAAAAGGAAGAAGCGGCCTACGGGGCAGCGCTGGCCGGGATGATCGCGGCCGGGGCGTATCAGCCTGAATTCCTTCCGGTAAAGTAAGGAGTTGTAGAAAAATAATCTACAAATTTATCCTGTGCTATTTGTATATCATTCGTTTGCGGCAGCTCCTGACTGGAAATACGAAAAAAGCAGCACGTCTCTTCTGGATTTGCAGAGGGAATGTGCTGCTTTTTTACACAATTGCCTGCAAAGAAACCGACAATCGCAGGTTCCATGCATTTGGACAAACGTTCCAATCAGATTTGCCCAGGCCAGGCCCACCCAAAGTCGGATTTACCCAAGCATCGCTTCCTTTGCCTTCTCAATATCGCTCTCGTCCTTAAGCGGAAACAGGATGTTCGCAAGGATCGCGATAATACAGGTTGCCGTAACCGGATCATTGAAGATGAACTGCAGTGCCGACGGAAGCTGTGCGACAGCCTCCGGGTGTCCAGGTACGCCCATGCCGAATGCGAAAGTCAGTCCCATTACGAGAATATTTCTCTCACTGAAGCCTGCTTTGGAGATCATCTTGATCCCGTTGATCAGGATCATACCGAATACGGTAATGATCGCTCCGCCGAGCACCGCATTGGGGATGGCTGAAAACAGAGCGCCCAGTTTCGGGAAAAATCCGGATATCATCAGGATAAACGCGCCGGTCGCAATGCACCATCTGTTGACCACCTTTGTCATGGAGACGATTCCTGCGTTCTGCCCGAAAGCAGTGTTCGGCAGTGCATTGAAGATGGCGGCCGTCGTGGAGCCGAGGGCATCCGCGAGGATGGCGCCGGAGGTTTCCCTTTCCGTTGCTTCCCGGTCAAATCCCGCGATCGTGATTCCGGAAGTATTTCCGATGGTTTCCAGTCCGGAAGTTACAAACAACGCCGCGAAGCTCAGGATCGCCGGAAGCTGAAATTCCAGATGGAACTGGAACGGAAGCGGCAGGCCGAACCATTTGGCATCTGCGATCGGTGAGGTATCGACCATCCCCAGAATTGCGGCAAGGATGTAGCCTGCCACCAGACCGATCAGGATTGCGGAATTTTTTGCCAGTCCTTTTCCGAAGCGCTGGAGCAGGATGACAATGGCCAGTACGAAGAACGCCACGCCGAGATTTTGCAGGGAGCCGTAATCAGCGGCGCCTGCCCCGCCTGCAAAATAATCTACACCGATCCCCAGCAGGTTGACCCCGATGGTGACCAGGGTACAGCCTACGACCAGGGGCGGGAAAAAGCGGCGGATATACTTGTAAAAGAAGCCCATAAATACTTCCACCAGGCTTCCCGCCATACAGCCGCCCAGGACAGCCCCGATCCCTCCTGCTGCCCCGATGGCGGAGGCGGTGGGGACGAAGGTAAACGAGGTCCCCATTACGATGGGAAGCTTTGCCCCCACCTGATAATTCTTTCCAAGCCTCAAAGGGTATAACTGGATAAATGTGGTCAGGCCGGACACGAACATGGCGCACTGCACCATGATGACCGTATCGGCGCCGGATAAGCTGCAGACCCCGGCAATGATCAGGATGGGGGCCAGGTTGGAAGTAAACATGGCAAGCACATGCTGCAGGCCCAGCGGAACTGCTGTGGCAAGCCCCGGTCTTCCGTCAAGCTGGTAGACCATTTCGCGGTCGATTTCTTTTTTGCTTTTCGTCTCTTGGATTTCACTCATAATCTATATCCTCCGTTTTATCAGATCCGATTCAGGTAATCATTGATAAGCTTTCTGCCGACGCTGATTTCCTTTTCCTCATCGATCCCAACAAGTTCCCCATTTTTCACCACAACCCGGCCGTTTACGACGGTGTAGTCCACAGTGCCCTTTATACCGACCGTACCGAGCATGGGCTTCACATCCAGGTCGGCGCCGACCAGCTCCAGACGGTTTCTGCGGATCAGGAACAGATCTCCTGCTTTTCCCGTTTCCAGAGAACCGATATCATCACGGCCCAGCACCTTTGCGCTGCCGTTGGTGGCTATTTTCAGCACATCATACCCGCTTGGAGCCAGCTTGCTGGAATTAAGACGGTGTAGCAGGAATGCCGTGCGCAGTTCTTCCAGGAGATTGGAGCCGTCGTTGCTTGCGCTTCCGTCCACCGCCAGTCCCACCGGAACGCCCAGTCTCAGCATATCCGGGATCCGGCAGATGCCGGAGGACAGCTTCATGTTGGAGATGGGGCAGTGCGCGACACCGGTTCCGGTCTGTGCCAACAGTTTCAGTTCCTCATCGTTAAAATGGATTCCATGTGCGTACCACACATCATTTCCGACCCAATCCATGCCTGCCATGTAGGCCAGCGGACGTTTCCTATATTTTCCAAGTACGTAGTTTTCTTCATCTATGGTCTCACACAGATGGGTATGCAGCCGTACTCCCAGGTCACGCGCCAGGATAGCGGACTGCCGATAGAGCTCCTCGCTGGCGCTGAACGGAGAGCATGGCGCCAGCGCCACCATTTCCATGGAAAAGGGCGCAGGGTTGTGGTACTTTTCCACTGCATTGCGGGAATCCTTTAAGATCTCATCCACGGTCTGCACCACGCTGTCCGGCGGCAGTCCTCCGTCCTTCCTGCTCAGATCCATGCTTCCTCTGGACGCATAGAAGCGGATGCCAAGCTTCCGTGCCGCGGCAAACTGGGATTCCAGAAGCGTTCCGGAGTTGCCGCCGGGAAATACATAATGATGGTCAAAGCAGGTGGTACAGCCGGTCTTTAATAATTCGCCCATTCCGGTTATGGAGCTTTGGTAAATGATGTCGCCGTCCAGATTTTTCCAGATCTCGTAGAGCGTGGTCAGCCAGTCAAACAGCTCCATATTCTGCACCTGGGGCAGATTGCGGCTGAACGTCTGGTAAAGATGATGATGGGTGTTGATCAATCCGGGATAGACGATACAGTCGGCAGCGTCGATGGTCTCGTCCGCTGACTTAGGCTCACAGCCCATGTATGTAATGACGCCGTCCTCGATCAGGATATTGGAATCCTCCAATACGGCATCATTTTTATCACAGGTTACAATGGCAGAAGCATTTTTAATCAATAAGCTACTCATTGTTTCTCCTCCAAATTTATTCCCGCGAAGTTTGCTGCGGGGACGTTTACTGAAATAAATCGTGTTTTCATTTTACTGTGTGAAATAGCGTCAGTGTGTACGCTGACCAGATAAGCTGCATGAATGGTATGGCGTGTATCTGCGAAAATATCGGACAGATATGCGTCGGATGAAAACAGAAATTGCACTATCCCGCGCGCAAAGGAATATGCATATGACAGACGTGTCAGGTTTCGTTTCCCATGTCGGCAGCCAGATTTATGGAAACATAAAAACTGCCGTAACAATCAACTAAAAATCTTCGGATATCCCAAAGACTTGTAGTCAACTGTTACGGCAGTTGGTAGACACGCTCATCCAATCATGAACTTATACAAGCTAATTTCTAGGTGCCATTATAAGGTGACTCATGCACGATGTCAAGCTGTTTTGAAAAATATGTGAAAAGTGCTGTAAAATAAGGTGTGAAAATTGTGCATAATGACAGGGATGTTGACTGACAGAATAAAAAAATGGACATTGCCTGGTTTTAAGGTTAGGCTGTACAAGCGAGCGGAAATAGATACATTGATCTATATCGTCGCGTTTGCGAATCCGGATCATTCCATTACCCAGCAGGGGAACTTTGCAAGCCTGCGGATCGGAACCAGGAAAGAGGAAGAAGCATACGCGGTAAAGCAGGTCTCAGAGATTTTACGAAACGCAGGGATCCACCATAAGATCTCAAAAGATATTGAATTGGACGTCTGGAAAAAATATATCTTGAACTGTGCATATAATGTCTCCACTGCCTGCTATAACAACACGATCGGAGAGCTGCGGAGAGACCCGGACAAGGCGGAAGAATATGAGCAGCTTGTTTATGAGGCATATGAGGTCGCGGCAGCCAAAGGTGTCAAGATCCAGAAAGAGGACGCGGAAAAGATCATCCAACGGTTTTACGAAGAACTGTCAGAGGATGCCACCAGTTCTCTGCAGAGAGATGTATGGGGAGGAAAAGAGACAGAGCTCGAGACCTTCAGCGGCTACCTGGTGAGAGAAGCCGCCCGTCTGGGAGTGCAGGTTCCTGTGACAGTGCGGATGTATGACAGATTGAGTCGGATCATACCGGAAACGGGAAAAAATAAGTTGACACTGCTAAGTTTCTATGTTAGATTGTAGTTAATGAAAAGCTTCAGTGCTTTTGCGGCGACAGAGAGGAGCTACCCGTTCCGACTTTGCGGACAATAAAGATACAAAGGTCGTCTCTTCCTATGGAATGATCATAGGACCGCTCCCAATTTTATTGAACATGAATAGTTCAAACAAGCAGGAATTGCAATTCTAAAAAAGAAAATCAAGCCTGAGCCTGACCGCCCAGGCATTTTCTTTTTTAATACCATCGTATACAGAAAGGCTGCCAGTGACAGGCTTTCTGTATTGATGTACTTTTTCATTGATAGCAGGGGGGATGAGATGCGGACACTTTTGGATATTTTTCAAAATACGAAAGACATTTTGTGCAAATATGATTATCATATATATACAACTAAACGAGTGCTTTTTCTGACAAATTCAGAATTGAAAATACCCCATTTGATGGGAATGCAGTATATTGGCAGACCGAATCAGTTTTCTGGAGACTATGGAGCGTATTCCATAAAGAAAAAGCGACTGACGCTCAATTCCATAGAAAAATTAGTAAGGAAATATTACCGGACAGAAGAAAAACAAAGAATTATACTGGAAATGATTTACCGTAAACTGAATAACCTTTATCTTTTGAAAGAAATGTTTTACTCATATTCCAGGCTATATTTATATGAAAAGACAGAGAATATGGGAACAGACTTTTATTGTGATTACCTTATGGTGCATGAACATGAAAATGTAATTTTACATCTCGGACTTGTGAAATCTGCGGACAAGAGAAATGTCTATCATTGCAATTCTTTTATGGCAACCTATCAGGATGACAGAGAAAGAGACTTATTTTTTTGCCATTTATCCAAACGATACGAAATTAATAAAATCATACGTGAAGATAAACAGACGAAGGAAAAAGAGACTATTTATATCAGCGAACAGGCTGCGCTCAGGGAAGAGACAGGTGTTAAAAAAATGTTTGCAGACGCTGGTATGGAGCTAAATGAAAAATTGTTAAAATATATTTTGCGGCTGAATATAAAATTTGGTGAATACCATACATTGGACATGTTATCTGATACGGAACAACTGATTCGGAAATGTCGAAACAAACGAGAGGAAGCATTGGTCAATAGTTTTATTACTTTGTGGGAGAAATCAGATAAAATTGTACCCAAATAAAAACTTGCCAAACCGCGTTTCTTCCTTTAAAATAAATTTGACAATTTAATAATGAAGGTTATTTGAAGAAGGAGACAGAACATGAAAAGAAGAATCACAAGTATTCTTTTGATGCTTACGATGGCAGTATCTGTTGCACTGAGCGGATGCTCAGGTGACAAGAAGGAGCCCGAGTCTACAACGGAGAATGAGCTTCCGAACAGTAAAAACCCGGTCGAGGGTGGAAGTATCAAGGTTGGTATTTCCCAGGATCTCGACAGTCTTGACCCACACAGAGCAGTATCGGCAGGAACAAAAGAGGTTTTATTTAACATTTATGAAGGTCTGGTAAAACCGGACAGTGATGGGAATCTGGTCGAAGCACTCGCAGAGTCCTATGAGATTTCCGAGGACGCGAAGGTGTATACTTTTACACTTCGCGACGGAGTGAAGTTTCACAATGGGGACACTGTGACTGCCGAGGATGTTAAATATTCAATCGATAAATGCGCCGATACGTCAAATGGGGATCCATTGGTATCGGCGTATTCTATTGTAGAGAGTGTGGAGATTCCGGATGAGAAGACGGTAGAGATCCATCTGTCAGAGGCCAATACGGAATTTCTGGCATACATGACCACCGCCATTGTGCCGAAGGATTATGAAGAACTGGAGACTGCTCCCATCGGGACCGGCCCCTTCAAGTATGATTCCCGGAATCCCCAGGAAAATGTGATTATTGTAAAAAATGAGGACTACTGGGGAGAAAAGGCGCATCTGGATGAGGTGGAATTTCGGGTAGTAGCGGATGCAGATATGCTGGTGACCAACTTAAAAGGCGGTTCGATCGACATGGCCATGCGTCTGACGACCAGCCAGGCGGCGGAGCTGACAGAAGGCTTCCATGTGGAAGAGGGAACCATGAATCTGGTGCAGGCGTTGTATCTGAACAACTCTGTGGAACCGCTGAACAACGAGAAGGTACGGCAGGCACTCTGCTATGCCATCGATCCCCAGGAGATCATGGACATGATCGCGGACGGAAAAGGCGCGCGGATCGGAACCAGCATGTATCCGGGGCTGAAAAAGTATTTTGACGAGGAATATTCCACTTACTATGAGCAAGACTATGAGAAGGCAAAGGAACTTCTGAAGGAAGCCGGATATGCCGATGGATTTGATCTGGAGATCACGGTCAGCGCGGCGGACAAGCCCCATGTGGACACGGCTCAGGTGATCGTGGAGCAGCTGAAAAATATCGGTGTCAATGCGACCATCAAGCCAGTAGAGTGGGAAGCATGGCTGGAGGATGTCTATGCCAACAGCGAATTTGAATCTACGGTGGTCGGAGTGGACGCTTCCAACCTGTCCGCCCGGGCAATGCTGGAACGCTTTACGACGGACGGCCACGGGAATTTCATCAAGTTCAGCGATGAGGAATATGACAAAGTTTTCCAGGAAGCGATCGCGACCACAGATGAAGAGGAGAAAGTAAAGCTGTATAAAGAAGCGGAAGGAATCCTGGCTGAGCGTGCGGCAAATGTGTATATCCAGGATCTGGCAAATATGGTCGTGATCAGCGACCGGTTCGACGGATATGAGTTTTATCCGCTGTATGTGCAGGATATGTCTGTCATTTATGCGGTAGAGTAGGAAATCAACAGGAGGCAGGTATGAAATATATTATCAAAAAAATTATTGGTCTTATAATCACATTATTAATTGTCAGCATACTTGCCTTCTTTGCCTTTGAAGTGATCCCGGGGGATCCGGCCAGGACCATCCTGGGCACGGAAGCAACGGAAAGCAAAGTGCAGGCACTGCGGGAGGAAATGGGGCTCAACCGTCCTCTGCCGGAGCGCTATGTACAGTGGGGAAAGGATTTTCTGGCAGGGGATATGGGCAGCTCCTATTTTTATCAGATCCCGGTTCGGGAGATGATCGGGGATAAGCTTCCCATCACGGTTGCCATGACGGTTCTTGCATTTTGTTTTACGCTGCTTCTGTCTGTTCCGGTGAGCATTCTGAGTGTCCGGTATGAGAACCATTTTTTCGACCGGATGTTTTTGATCCTCAACCAGGTGACCATGTCCATCCCGCCGTTTTTTATCGGGATCATATTTACCGTGGTCTTCGGACTGGTATTCCGTTGGTTTACCCCGGGGGGATATGTGTCTTATACGGAGAGCGTATCGGGATTTCTTGGCTATCTGATCCTTCCGTCTCTGGCGATTGCCCTTCCCAGGGCCGCCATGACGACGAAAATGCTCAGGAACTCTCTGATCGCGGAAATGCATCAGGACTATGTGCGGACTGCCTACAGCCGGGGCAACAGCCCGTGGAGGGTTCTGCTGTGCCATGCATTCCGCAACGGGATCGTCCCGGTGGTCACATTTCTGGGAATGGCGGTTGCCGATATGATCGCAAACAGTATCGTTGTAGAGCATGTCTTCGGGATCCCGGGGATCGGCAGGACGCTGATCGGTTCAATCTCCAAACGAGATTATCCGGTGGTGGAGGCGATCATCGTACTGATCGCGGTGGTGACACTGGTGATGAATACGCTGGTGGATCTGCTGTATCATAGGTTGGACAAGCGGATCGAGGTCTGAGCAGGATAGTGTAAAGTATCGTATGAAAAAACGATACGGGAATTGCCCGCATTAAAAATCTGCTTCGCAGATGGCGGGCACGCAATCACTTGCTATGCAAGTGGTTACATTCAGCAGGCAATCAATTTGCTGCGCAAATTGGTTACAAAAGGAAAGGGGCAGAACACATGAAACGAAAGAGAACCTCCCATAATTTCATACTTGGTGCAGTGATTACGGTTTTCATGCTGGTTTTGATCCTGCTGGGCTTCGTCTGGACTCCATACGATCCGGAGGCCATGCAGGGCTCCTTAAAGCTCCAGCCCCCCAGTTTTTTGCATCTGTTCGGTACGGATCAGTTCGGCCGGGATATCCTGAGCCGTGTGCTGTCAGGGGCGGGGAGTACGCTGCTCATCGCCCTGGGAACCATTTTGATGGGGGGGATTGCCGGCATCCTTGTGGGGGCTTTGACCGGATACTTTGGCGGCTGGCTGGATGAAGGGCTGATGCGGGTCAATGACGCGGTAGCCGCATTTCCGAGTGTTCTGTTGGCACTGGTCATCATCACCCTTCTGGGACCGGGCACCTATAAGGTGATGCTGGCTCTTGGGATCGCGTTTATCCCCAGCTTTGCAAGGATTGTCCGGGGAGAATTTTTACGGCTGCGGGAAGCGGATTATGTGACCAGCGCAAGGCTGATCGGCGTTTCCACACCGAGAATTTTATTTGTACACATGCTGCCCAATATCCTGCCGGCGCTTTTGTCCGCCCTTGCGATCGGATTCAACAATGCGGTGCTTGCGGAGGCCAGCATGAGCTACCTGGGGATTGGGGTGCAGCCGCCGGATGCCAGCCTGGGAAGGATGCTCTCCGAATCCCAGACTTATCTGGCAGGAGGGCCGTGGTGCGCCATCTTTCCAGGTGCTTTCCTGGTACTGCTGATATTGGGCGTGGGATTGTTAGGAGAAGGGATTCTGGATCAGTTTGGAGGTGGAAGATAATGCTGAAAGTCGAAAATCTGTCGATTCATTTTGAAGACCGAAGTGAACGGGAAGAGGTTGTAAAAAACGTTTCCTTTGCAGTGGAGAATGGAGATATCCTTGGAATCGTGGGGGAATCCGGCTCCGGCAAGACGATGACCGCGCTGACCGTTGCAGGGCTTTTAAAAAAGCATGCAGTCCTGGATGGGGGAAGGGTCTGGTTGGACGATACGGATCTGCTCAGTCTGTCAGAAAAGGAAATGCGCCAGATCCAGGGAAATGAGATCAGCATGATTTTCCAGGAACCCATGACCGCATTGAATCCTACCATGCGGATCGGGAAGCAGGTGGAAGAAGCATTGCTTCTGCATTCCCGGAGAAGCCGCAGGGACAGAGGAGGCCGGCTTTGCATGGAGAGAAGGGAGCAAAGAGAGCTTGCCTTGAAGGCGCTGGAAGAGGTGGAGCTGGACCATCCGGAACAATTATATAAAAAATATCCTCACGAGCTTTCCGGGGGAATGCGGCAGAGGGTGATGATCGCCGCGGCCATTGTATGCCGCCCCAAGCTGCTGATCGCGGATGAGCCGACGACTGCGCTGGACGTAGGGACCCAGGAAAGCATTTTACAGCTTTTGAAAAAGCTGAACCGGAAATATGGAATGAGCATCCTGTTTATTTCCCATAATCTGCGGGTGGTCAATACGCTGTGCCGCCGTGTGCTGGTCATGAAGGACGGCCAGGTCGTGGAGGAAGGGGACTGCGCGGAGATTTTTGAGAACCCGCAGTCAGAATATACCAGAGAGCTGATCGCGGCAATCCCGGCAAGAACAAAAGAAAACCGGTATTATGAGCTGCTGAGGCGCAGGAAGAAAGCAGGTGAGGGCTTTGCCGGAAAAGATTTTGGAAGTGAAGCATGTAAATGCCTATTATAGAGAGGGAAAAACGAGAAAACAGATCCTGGACGATGTTTCCTTTACATTATATGAGGGAGAGATCGTCGGACTGGTGGGAGAAAGCGGCAGCGGAAAATCTACGCTTTGTAAATGTGTGCTGGGACTTCTGAAAGACTATGAAGGGGAGGTTGTCCATTATACCCAGCGTCCCCAGATGGTATTTCAGGATCCGTTCAGTGCCTTGAACCCGAGGAAAACCATCGGCTGGATCCTGGAAGAGCCGCTGAGGGTAAAAGGTGGATTCTCCAGGCAGGAGCGCCGTAAAAAGGCGGAGGAAATGCTTCAGAGAGTCCATCTGCCGGAGGATTTCTACGGAAGATATCCGCGGGAGTTAAGCGGCGGACAGCGGCAGCGGGTCAGCATCGCGCTGGCGCTGATCACAGGGACGAAGTTCATCCTGGCGGACGAACCGCTCTCTGCATTGGATGTGACGGTACAGGCACAGATCATCGATCTTCTGAAAGAACTTCAGGAGAAAGAAAAAATCTGTTATCTGTTCGTGTCCCACGATCTGGATGTGGTCAGTATGTTGTGCGGGAGAGTTCTGTTTCTGCAGGACGGGAAGGTGTGCAGCCTGGATGAGGCGTAGGCAGGAAAAGAAGGCTTAGGACTACGCATTCGCTGCTTTTCAGAGGTGATTTATGAGAACTTATAAACTGACAATCGCATATGACGGAACCCGTTATCAGGGCTGGCAGAGACAGCCGGACACGGAGCTGACGGTTCAGGGAACCCTGGAACGGACCATCTGTGATCTCAAAGGATTTCCGGTAGAAGTCCATGGATCCGGCCGGACGGATGGGGGCGTACACGCAGAAGCCCAGACGGCCAGTATCTGCCTGCCGGGAAAGGTGGAGGAGGGAGCATTTCAGGGGGAACTGAACCGGATGCTGCCCGAGGATATCCGGGTGACCGGCGTGGAGCTTGTGAAAAATGGATTCCATGCCCGTTACAGCGCCAGCGGAAAGCGGTATGAATATACGATCGATACGCGGGAAAAGGCGGATGTATTTACCAGGAAATATTGTTTTCATTTTCCGGAAAAACTGGATATCAAGGCAATGAAAGAGGCCGCGGGATGCCTGGTGGGAAAGCATGATTTCGCCGCCTTTACAGACCGGAACGAGGATCAGTCTACGGTTCGGAAGATCTATGATATCCGGATGGAGGAAGAGGGAAGCAAGTTAAAGATCATTTACGAGGGAAACGGATTTATGTACCATATGGTGCGGATCCTGACCGGGACGCTTCTGGAGGTGGGAACCGGGAAGCGGACTGCCAAAGAGACAGCCGCGCTTTTGAACGGCGGGGAGCGCTGGCAGGCGGGATTTCTGGTTCCGGCTTGCGGACTGACGCTGAAAGAAGTATACTACAGGGTTACAGGCCATGCCTAGCCAAGGTGTGACCTGTAATACTACAGATAAAATGACCAAGAAAGGATGGCAGCAGATGATGAAACTGATCTCATGGAATGTAAATGGAATCCGTGCCTGTATGCAGAAAGGATTCCTGGATTTTTTCAAACAGGCGGATGCGGATATCTTCTGCCTGCAGGAGACGAAGCTGCAGGCGGGACAGCTTGAACTGGAACTGGCAGGCTATCACCAGTACTGGAACTACGCGGTAAAAAAAGGCTATTCCGGGACTGCGGTATTTACGAAAACAGAGCCTTTGAACGTGGCTTACGGAATCGGGATGGAAGAGCATGACCAGGAAGGGCGTGTGATCACCTGCGAGTTTGAGGATTTTTATTTCGTCACGGTCTATACGCCCAATTCACAGGACGGATTGAAGCGTCTGGATTACCGGATGAAATGGGAGGATGATTTCCGCGGTTATTTAAAGCACCTGGAAGAAACGAAGCCTGTGATCGTGACCGGAGACATGAATGTGGCACATCAGGAGATCGACCTGAAAAATCCGAAGACCAACCGGAAGAACGCCGGGTTTACGGACGAGGAGCGGCAGAAGTTCACGGAGCTTCTGGATGCCGGATTTATTGACACGTTCCGGTACTTTTACCCGGACCAGGAGGGAATCTATTCCTGGTGGTCCTATCGGTTCAAGGCACGGGAGAAAAATGCGGGGTGGCGGATCGACTATTTCTGCGTGTCGGAAAGCCTGAAGGATCAGCTGGAGGATGCGAAGATCCTGACAGAGGTATACGGGTCGGATCATTGCCCGATTGAGCTGGATCTTAGGAACGGATGATAAATAAGTTGTGCGGATGTAAAGTGCAGGCTGCAGGCTATGAAACGATTGCCTGCAGCCTGTAACATTTTGAAAAATCAGGACTTGCACAAATCAAATAAAAGAGTAAAATATAGAAGTGGAATCACAGGAAATAACAGGAGGCTGATATCGTGACGAAGATTGATATTATTTCCGGCTTTTTGGGAGCCGGAAAAACAACGTTTATTAAGAAAATGCTGCAGGAGGCATTCGCAGGAGAACAGGTTGTCCTGATTGAAAATGAATTTGGGGAGATTGGGATCGACGGCGGATTTTTGAAGGATTCCGGCATTGAGATCCGGGAGATGAATTCCGGATGTATCTGCTGCTCTCTGGTAGGGGATTTTGGGAAATCATTAAAGGAGGTCGTGGACACGTATCATCCGGAAAGGATCCTGATCGAGCCTTCCGGTGTGGGAAAGCTCTCTGACGTGATTAAGGCCGTGCAGGACACAGCAGAGCAGATCGACGCGAAGCTGAACAGCTTTACGACCATGGTCGATGTGACGAAGTGCAGGATCTACAGCAAGAATTTCGGCGAATTTTTCAGCAATCAGATCGAATATGCAGGAGCGGTGATCCTGAGCAGAACCGACAAAGCAAAACAGGAGAAGATAGAGGAAAGTGTGAAGATCCTTCGGGAGATCAACGAAAAATCCCCCATCATTACAACTCCGATCGCGGAGCTTTCCGGCGAAAAGCTGCTGGAGATCATGGAAGGAAGCAAATCCCTGGAGGAAGAGCTGCTCTCTGAGCTTCGCTGCCCGGAATGCGGGGAAGTCCATGAACACGGGGAAGAATGCGGATGCGGCCATGACCATCATCATCACCATCATGAAGAAGATCATGAAGGACACGGACACCATCACCACGGAGAGGAACATGAAGAGCATGTGCATCATCATGACGAGGCTCATGGAGACCACGGTCACGATCACCACCATCACCACGGCCACCATCACGCGGATGAAATCTTCACAAGCTGGGGGAAGGAGACGGTCAGGGCTTATACGAAGGAAGAGATCAGCAGCATCTTAAAATCTTTGGAAACCGAAGAAATCTACGGCACGATCCTGCGCGCGAAGGGCATGGTTGCCGGAGCGGACGGCGAGTGGATCTATTTCGATATGGTACCGGAGGAGCATGAGGTTAGAAGCGGAGCTGCGGAGTATACGGGACGCATCTGCGTCATCGGCTCGAAGCTGAACGAAGAAAAGCTGGCGGAGCTTTTCGGACTGTAAGAGATGGGCGTTTGGCCGGAAAGGAAAGAAAAATGGATCAACCAGATGTAATGGTATATCTGATGACTGGTTTTCTGGACAGCGGGAAGACCCAGTTTTTGAAGTTTACATTGGAACAGGATTATTTTCAGATTCCGGGGACCACACTTCTGATCCTCTGTGAAGAAGGGGAGGAAGAATACGGCGCTGCAGGACTGAAAAAGTTCAATATTGTTGTGGAACGGGTGGAATCCCAGGAAGAGCTGACGGAGGAATTTCTGAGAGCACTGGATGAAAAGCACCATCCGGAGCGGGTTGTGGTAGAATACAACGGCATGTGGAAGGTCAGCGATTTTGAAAAGCTGAAGCTCCCGGACGGCTGGGGAATTGAGCAGAAGCTGACTACTGTAGACGCCAGCACATTCCAGATGTATCTGACGAACCTGAAACCATTGTTTGTAGAAATGGTCCGGGGATCGGAGCTGGTACTGTTCAACCGATGCAATGACATCAAGCCGCTGGCAGGCTACCGCAGGAGCGTGAAAGTGGTGAGCCCCCAGGCGGAGGTCATTTTTGAGGATGAAAAGGGCGAAGTGGAAAATATTTTCGAAAATGATGTGCCCTATGATATGGATGCGCCGGTTATCGAGATCCGTCCGGAGGATTATGGAATCTGGTATGTGGACATGATGGAGCATCCGGACAAATACAAAGGGAAGGTCGTAGAGTACACGGCCAAAGTATTGAAACCCCGCTCCTTCCCCTCGAAGGCATTTCTGCCGGGACGTATGGCAATGACCTGCTGTGCGGACGATACGACATTTCTCGGATATATATGCAAAAGCGCCTACGCGCCGAAGCTGAAACCCGGACAGTGGGTGAAGGTCCGGGCAAAGATCGGATTTGCACGGATGGCGATGTACCGTGGCACAGGCCCGGTTCTGGAAGCGGAAAATGTGGAGCCGGCGGATCCGATTGAGGAACTGGTATATTTTAACTGAACAGGAACCTTTCGCGCATGGACGTCATATAATAAAACAGACGAAAACAGGGAGCTTCAGACTTTATGGCGAAAGGATATTTGATCATTCAGGCGCGGACAGCGGGCGGGGCCGTCCCGATCGTGGGAGCGGAGATCCGGATCCTGGATCCCCAGGGCAGCAGCGTCTATGAGCTGACGACAGATGAAAGCGGGGAAACAGAGCGGGTTTCCCTGGAGACCGTGGACAGAAGCCTTTCTCTGGATCCGGACTATTCCGGAACGCCTTACACCGGGTATGACGTACTTGTGCGGGCGGCAGGCTTCAATTCCCTCTACATTTCCGGGGTGCCCATCTACGAGGATGAGACGGCGATCCAGCCGGCGGAGCTTCTGCCCATGCAGCAGATGCAGCGCAGCCCGATGGTAAATGAGATCACCATTGAGAAGCCTGCCGCCGCATCGGATATCAGGCGGATCCAGGAAAAGCCGGATCCTAGGCTGCGGGTTCTGCGGCAGGTGGTCATTCCGGATCCGATCACGGTACATCTTGGCAGCCCATCCTCCTCCGCAGCCAATGTGCAGGTTCGGTTTATCGATTATATCAAAAACGTTGCCAGCAGCGAAATCTATCCGACCTGGCCGGATGCGTCGCTGCGGGCAAATATCTATGCGATCATTACATTTGCGCTGAACCGTGTGTTCACCGAGTGGTACAGAAGCCGCGGTTATCCCTTCGACATCACCAGCAGTACGGCTTATGACCAGGCTTATGTGCATGGGCGGACGATCTATGAATCCATCAGCCGTATCGTGGATGAGATCTTTAACCAGTATGTCCGCAGGCAGGGGCAGAACGCCCCCTATTTTACTTCATTCTGCAACGGAACGACCGTGACCTGCTCCGGGCTGTCCCAGTGGGGGACGGTCAGTCTGGCGGAGCGAGGGCTGACACCTCTGCAGATTCTCCGAAACTACTACCCGAATAATATAGAAATCGCAGAAACAAATGTTATAACAGGGGTCGTGTCTTCCTATCCGGGGACTCCTCTTCGGACTGGCAGCAGGGGGCTTGATGTACAGGTGCTCCAGACCTGGCTGAACAGGATCCGCAGGAATTATCCGGCTATTCCGGAGATCACCGATGAGGCAGGGGTATTTGGGGACAGCACCCGGGCCGCAGTGACGAAATTCCAGAGCATTTTCAATCTGGCGGCGGACGGGGTGGTGGGAACATCCACCTGGTATAAGATTTCTTATCTATATACTGCTGTAGCCAGGCTGGCGGAGCTGGACAGTGAGGGCACGGCTTTAGGTATCGGAACGGTTCCGCCGGGCTCGGTGCTCCGGCAGGGCTCCCGGGGGGCGGATGTGATCACCCTGCAGTATCTGCTGAATCTGGCCTCGGAATTTTATCCCACGGTTCCGAAGGTCTCCCAGGATGGAATCTTCGGCAGCGGGACCAGGCAGGCGGTCATTGCTTTTCAGAACGCTTTGGGGCTGGATCCGGACGGAATTGTGGGAGTGAATACCTGGAAGGCGCTTTATGATGTATATCTGGGAATCGGGGAAAATGTTCCCATGCCGGGACCGGATACCGATTATATTGAATATGTAGTCCAGCCGGGCGATACGCTCTGGCTGCTGTCCCAGAGATACAATACCACGGTGGATGCGATCAAAGCACTGAACGGTCTGACCGGCAGCATGCTGTACATCGGACAGGTGCTCAGGATCCCGTCAGCTTCCGAGGTGCCGTATATTGAATATACGGTCCGCATAGGGGATACCCTGTGGGAGTTGTCCAGACGGTACAATACTACGGTAGAGGCGATCCGGGAGCTGAACGGTCTGACCAGCGATATGATCTATATCGGACAGAAGCTGCTGATTCCGGTAAAATAACGCATGATCCGGTAAAAAAATCGGAACATAATTTGTATTATTGTATTCTGTATCGAAATCCGTTATACTTATATCGTAAAAAATGTCCAATAAGGTTACAGGCCGCACCATCATCAAGCGTGTCCTGTAACCCAAAAGGTACAATGGCCAGATGAAAGGAGAAGGAAGGAATGGAAAAACAATTTGACGTCATCGCAATGGGGGAACTTTTAATTGATTTTACAATGAGCGGTCAGAGTGAACAGGGCAACAACCTGTTTGAGGCATGCCCCGGAGGGGCGCCGTGTAATGTGCTGGCGCTTTTAAATAAGATGGGAAAAAAGACCGCATTTCTTGGAAAAGTCGGAAAGGACCAGTTCGGGACTCTGCTCCGTGCAACGCTGGAAGATGTGGGGATCAATACATCCAATCTGCTGACGGATGAGCAGGTGAACACGACTCTGGCATTTGTCCACACATTTCCGGACGGAGACAGGGAGTTCTCGTTTTACCGGAATCCGGGGGCGGATATGATGCTGACGGCAGAAGAGGTAGACGAAGAACTTTTGGCAAAGACCAGGCTGTTTCACTTCGGCACCCTGTCCATGACCCACGAAGGCGTGCGCGAGGCCACCAAAAAGGCGCTTAAAGCAGCGAAGGATAAAGGGCTTCTGATCTCCTTTGACCCGAACTTAAGACCGCCGCTGTGGAGTTCCCTGGAGTTGGCGAAGGAGCAGATGGAGTATGGATTCGGATTCTGCGATATCCTGAAGATATCTGATAATGAGATCCAGTTTGTATCCGGCAAAGAGGATTATGACGAGGGGATCCGTTACCTTCAGGAAACATATCAGATCCCGCTCATCCTTTTGACCATGGGGAAGGACGGAAGCCGTGCGTATTATAAAGGCATGCGCGTAGAGAGGGCGGGCTTTTCGTGCAGGACCATCGAGACGACAGGCGCAGGGGATACCTTCTGCGGAAGCTCTCTGAATTATATCCTGGAGCATGATTTTGAGAACCTGACGGAAGAGCAGCTCGGAGAGATGCTTACATTTGCAAATGCGGCGGCAGCGATCGTTACAACAAGAAAGGGAGCAATCCGCGCTATGCCGGAGAAGGACGAGGTAGAAAAGTTAATCCGCGGCTGAGAAAAGGTGAGGAATGCCGGAAGTCCTACAAAATTTGGGAAGAATCCGGAAGTATCATATTGACACTTCAAAAATGATACTATAACATTAATAAGAATGGTGTAAAATAAAAGAGAAAGTCTGGCTTGGGGGGATGGCAGTGGTTGAACAGGGCTTACCAGTCACATTTTTGCTCCTCTTTACAGTATTGATCTGGGTACTGCATTTGATGATCCTGCTTTCCAGTCCGGGGAATAAAGTAAATCAATGGTGTTGCATTGCCGGTTTTTTGCTGAGCCTCGGGGTATGGAAAGAATACATATATTACAGCGGCTTTTTTTCAGATATCGGTATGTGTTTTCTGGGAGTGAGATACCATCTGGACGAACTGGTCAACTCGGTTCTGACAGCGGTGCTTTATTATCTCGCAATGCCATGCGGCGTCATCTGCAGCTTATATTTCAACTGTATGGATACGCGAAGACCGAGACTGTTCCGGGTGCTGCGGATTGTTGTGTTTTTGCCTGCACTGGTGTTTGCGATCATCTATCCCTGGAGCCAGACAAAACGGATCATCAACACACATCCGGAAGCATTTATATTGATAGGGATCTACAATCTCCTGTATGGGGTGTTTATGACCATACTGGTCATGGTGACTTTGTTCCGGGAGAGAAAATGCCGTCAGTTCAGTCAGCGCAGGTTTATTGCCGTGTTTGTGCTCCTGCCGCTCTGGTATTGGCTGCTCACGATATTTCCGATACATATGCTGAGACTGGAAAAGCTGTACAAGCTCTGGCAGGGCAATGTGCTGATCATTATCGGCCTGCTGTTTTATTATCTCTACCTTCTGTTCCATAAGGGGATCTGGGGATTGCGGCTGAACAGGCAGTATTTTGACTGGTCGGAGGACAAGGCTCAGCTTCCGGAGGATGTCAGCTATATCATCCATATGCTGAAAAATGAAACTGCAAAGCTGCGTCTGAGCACGCAGTTCATCCGTGAACTGGGAATCCCGGAGGCAGAAGACGAGCTGGACATCCTGGATCGTTCCATTACCCACATTGAGGAATTCGTCCGGCGAAGCAATATGTGTTCCGGTGATATTCAGATTGAACTGGAACCGATAGACATAAAGGCGCTTTTTGAAGAAACCGCAGGTGAACTTGCAGAGTGGAAGGGAACGGTCAGGATTGAAGTGGATTCCAATGTTTCCGGCCTGTATGGCGACCCTTATCACATGAAGGAGGTTTTAAATAACCTGGCAGCAAACGCAATAGACTCTATGGGAGAGAACGGCATATTGACATTTGCCGCCCAGAGACCGAAAAAGGATATTGTCTTACTCCGTGTATCTGATACAGGTCGTGGAATACCGGAAAAGGACCTGAAACACATTTTTGATTATTACTATACTGGCTATGCGGACTATTCCCATTTCGGTCTGGGGCTTGCTTACTGCAGGGATGTAGTCAAGCGTCATAACGGTTATATCAATGTGAGAAGTTCTACGGAGCCGGATCGGCATGGAACAGAGTTTACATTGTGTTTACCCCGGGGAATCAGGGGGGGGTAAGACAAGATCGAGATGATAAAAGTATTGATTGTAGAAGATGACGAGGATTTTGTACATCTGGTTCAGAAATTACTGAAAAAACAAAAGGATATCGAAGTGATCGTCGGCGGCAGAGATCAGAAAAAAGTATTGGAAAAAGTGCGCGAGGAGCATCCGGATATTGTACTTATGGATCTGAATCTGGGCGTGTCCAATCTGGACGGGATCCGCCTTTCCAGGGAGATCCGCATTCATACAGACGCAAAGGTGCTGATCCTTACGGCTCTTGACACCCCGGATATGATCTTTAAGGCGGCGGAAGAGGCATTTGCATCGGGCTATATCTTTAAAAGCCAGATGTCCTTTTTGGTGGAAAACATTCGGGCCACTGCGGAGGGACATACGCCACAGGAATATCTGATCGCTTCAGCGGCGCTGTCCTGCCTTTCGGAAGCAGAGAAGGCGGTGTTCCATATTATGATGGGAAAAGAAAATACACTTTTGTCATCCCCCAAGACCATTGCGAACCAAAAAGGAAGGATCGTGAAAAAGCTGGGCCTGGAAAATCAAAAGGAGCTGATGCATGTATTCAGCATGTTTAAGGAATAAAAAGGAATCAAAAGGAATAGAGAGGATATAAGATGAAAAGAATACAACACAAGATGATGTGGGCAGTCTCCACAGCCATGCTGCTGGCGATGTGCTGCCCGATGCTGGCATTTGCAGCAGAAGAAGCGGAAGAGTATGTGCCCTCCATGTATGCGTCCTTCTGGTCGCTGATCCCGCCGGTGGTGGCGATCGTGCTGGCACTGATCACAAAGGAAGTATACAGTTCCCTGTTTGTAGGAATCCTGATCGGAGGCGTATTTTATTCCGGATTTACGTTTGAGATGACCATCACCCATGTATTCCAGGATGGGATCATTGGTTCCCTGTCAGATGCGTACAATGTGGGGATCCTGGTATTCCTGGTGCTCCTGGGGATCCTGGTCTGCATGATGAACCAGGCCGGCGGTTCCGCAGCCTTCGGACGCTGGGCCAGCGAGCACATCAAAAGCCGTGTAGGTGCGCAGCTTGCTACAATCCTCCTTGGAGTGCTGATCTTTATTGACGATTATTTTAACTGCCTGACTGTGGGGAGCGTCATGCGTCCTGTGACGGATAAGCATAACGTATCTCGCGCCAAGCTGGCATACCTGATCGATGCCACGGCAGCTCCGGTCTGCATTATCGCGCCGATTTCTTCCTGGGCGGCGGCAGTGACCGGGTTCGTGGAAGGGGAAGACGGACTGTCCATCTTCATCCGCGCGATCCCTTACAATTTTTATGCTCTGCTGACCATTGTCATGATGGTTGGCCTGACGGTGATGAATGCAGACTTCGGCCTGATGAGGAAGCATGAGGAAAATGCGCTGAAAGGAGATCTGTATACAACGCCGGATCGCCCTTATGCCAACGCGGAGGAAGAGGAAAACAATCAGAAGGGCGGAGTCATTGACCTGATCTTCCCGATCGCTGTCCTGATCGTCTGCTGTGTGATCGGAATGATCTATACGGGCGGATTTTTCGAAGGAGCCGGATTTGTGGAAGCATTTTCCGGCAGTGATGCTTCCGTGGGACTGATGCTGGGCAGCTTCTTTGCGTTTATCATCACGATCATATTCTATGCCGTGCGGAAGGTACTGAAATTCAGTGAATCTATGGCCTGCATCCCGGAAGGCTTTAAAGCTATGGTTTCTCCCATCCTGATCCTGACGCTGGCATGGACGCTGAAAGCAATGACGGACAGCCTGGGGGCGGATGTGTTCGTGGCGGAGCTCGTAAAATCCAGTGCAAGCGGCCTGATGAACCTGCTTCCGGCGATCATCTTCCTGGTAGGGTGCTTCCTGGCATTCGCTACGGGAACCTCATGGGGAACCTTCGGTATTCTGATCCCCATCGTTGTAAATGTATTTTCGGGAACGAATGAGACCATGATGATCATATCCATCTCCGCATGTATGGCAGGCGCAGTGTGCGGCGACCACTGTTCTCCGATCTCCGATACCACGATCATGGCATCCGCAGGGGCTCAGTGCAATCACGTGAACCATGTGTCCACACAGCTTCCTTATGCGATCACCGTTGCGGCGGTCTCCTGCGTGACTTATATTGTCGCGGGCTTCGTACAGACACCTGTGATCGCACTTCCCATAGGGATCCTGCTGATGATCGGGGTGCTGGTTGTCATGAAGAACAGTAAAAGAGAGGCATAGATCATAAAAGAAGAAAAAAAGATATCATAATATAAAAAGCACTGCGTGCCTCAAAGAGGAGCGGTGCTTTTTGTCTTTCATGTCTGGATCATCACCCGGTTCTGGTTCCGCCATTCTCTCGGCGCCATACCATACATATTCTTGAACGCGCGTGAAAAATGCAGCTGGTTGGCGTAGCCTACCGCATTGGAGATATCTCCGATGGACAGGCCGGTCAGCTTCAAAAGCTCAGAGGCTTTGATCATGCGGTAGTTGAGTAGAAATTCCTGGGGAGTCTTTCCCAAGGCTTCTTTGAAGATCTTCCCGAAGTAGCTGCGGTTCAGCCCGCAGGTGGCGGCGATATCTTCCACGGAGATATCATTCTGGAAATTCTGTTCCATATAGGTCAGTGCTTCTTTAATATAGAAGTCCCGGACCCTTCCGCTCTTCTGCGATGTCACATTGGCGGCCGAACGGGTGAGAAAATCCAGGAACAGATATCCGTGTCCGATCAGGTGCAGGGGGGGGCATATCCTTATGTTCGACGAGATACATCATCTCGCTGAGCATCTTTTCGCGCAGATCCTTGGAGCGCGCGTGATAGATCGGATGATTCATGGAAAGGCTGGCAAGCTCTACCGCCCCTTTGGCCCGGAGGCCGTCAAACTCCACCCATACATATTCCCAGGGGAGATTTTTGTCGGCAACATAAGTATTGATCTGGCCGGGAAACAGCATGAACCCTTGTCCGCTCTTGACCTGGTAGGTCTGCGTGATACCGTTGCTATCATCGGCCATCAATGTGCCTGTTCCGGAAATGACATAATGGAATAAGTAATGATTTCTTGCGGCAGGACCATAGGAGTGAGAAGGGGCGCATTGCTCCCAGCCGAATTGGTACAGCCCAAGGTCCACGAAATTTTCGCTCGGAAATACGGAAAAAATAATTTCTTGCATAATAACCTCCTTAACCCGGATCCACCGGAAAAGTACCGTTACTTTCTGGAATTGAACCGTTATTTATAATACACGCGAATAATTATTTCTGCAAGTGTAAAGAATTTGGAAAAGTGTATTTTTTTGCGATATATCAAAATGCTAGGTGACTTTTATTAAATTTTCATAAAATAGCATAAAGGTATAAAAGGCCTAAAATCCGGCTATTTAACAGTCGCATTATGGAAGGTATAATATTTTCATCAGAGAAACCAAAGATGTTTCTGTAAGGGAAAGGAGAAAGTGAAGCAATGAGAAAAAGAAAAGCAGCAGTAAGTGTACTTCTGGCAGGCGTCATGCTGATCGCGATGTGTCTCAGTGCATGCGGCACAGATGAAAACGCAGGCAAGACCGTGGTTGAGCTGGTGCAGTACAAGCCGGAAGCAGTAGGTGTATTCGAGAAGCTGGAAGAAGAGTTCAATGCGACTCACGATGACATTGTACTCAAGATCGATTCACCGAATGACGCAATGACCATTTTGAAGACCCGGTTTATCCGTGAGAACTATCCGGATATCATCGGAATCGGAGGAGATATCAACTATTCCTATTTCGTAGA
>CAYQBE010000045.1:0-34678 GCA_964415625.1 uncultured Clostridium sp. | reverse complement strand
TCCTTCAGCAGCGTCCGGATCGCACTGTCAAAAAAGTTCAGCTTCTTCGGCATCCGGATATTCACATCCAGATACCGGTGGTTTACACTCTTTAACTCCGCCGTAAACTTCCGGGAATCCTGCTGATACTCGCATCTTCCAAAACCTGTCATGCTCTTTATCATGGTTCTTGCCCTCTATAGTCTATTTTATTTTTTATCGTTCTGTATTGTAGAAAAATAACTGACACATCTTGACTTGTTTTTCTACAACTCCTTAATCTTGTGTAACAGTCAGATGACTATCCTGAGTCACCTTTACCGATAACATCGTAAACACATACATACCTGTTTATTATACATCCGAAGCCGGGGTTCGGTCAACTCTTTGGCAGAAGTTTTACACTTTTTCTGACAGTGGAATTTAACTTTTCACTTTGCCCTTTTCTGACAATAAAAAAGATGCAAAGACTTTACTAAATCAATAAAGACTTTACACCTTACACTCACATCGGGGTGACAGGATTCGAACCTGCGACCTCACGGCCCCCAGCCGTGCGCTCTAACCAAACTGAGCCACACCCCGCCAACAAATACTATTATATGAGATTTCGGATGAAATGTAAAGAAAAATCTGCAATTTTTTCCAACAAATTCTCGCAAAAATTCTCCGCAAAAAACAGACAAAAACTTTTATTATTTTTTCTGCCTGTTCGCCTGATTCAAAACGTATGCAATAAGATGCTGCTTTTCCCACTCAGCTCCACGGTATCCTAACACGAATTGGATCTCACTTTCCGTTAGATAAATGATATCTTCCGAATTTTGTCTATAGCAAACCTGATAGGAAACACCGGATTCTTTATATTCCTCATGAGAAAACGGATGACGCACCAGTTGATCCAACGTGATGGAATATACATCGCATAGCTTTGTCAGCAAAACCAGATCCGGATCTCTCTTTCCAGTCTCATAATTGGAGTATGTCTGACGGGAAATGTTAATCTTATCAGCTAATTTCTGCTGAGTATAACGGTAGGCTTCCCGGTATCTTTTCAAATTGTATGAGAGCTGTATATTCACCATTGTAAGCCTCCATATATTAAGAAACGTTCTGTCCTTTTATAATGCAAAAAATCAAAATATTATTTTTTAATTATAACATTCATTTCCTTATATGGGTTATCACGCAACAATATGTAGATAATATTTTATATGCGCACAATATATTTCAACAAAATACTCCCGGTTATACAGAAAGCCTGCCACTGGCAGCCTTTCTGCATACGATGGTATCTAAACCACCGACTAAGCCAGTGGCTTGTACTGTCATCTCATAACCACACCTTCCCTTTAAAATTTCTTTAATGAAACCAGCGTATCTATGATACTGCATTTCCAGAGACCATAGAAGCAGCATTCGAATGTCTTCGGGTTCGTTTTGGTAGCCGACATTCGTTGCAGTAAGGCCTCTGCAAGGCTTTCAGTCTATCACATCTGCGCCCGCAGAACAAATATAAAGTATATAGGGATCGGGTTCTCTATTCCATTTCTGTCCTCCCCAGATCTCTTCTCATCCCATCAATCTCTTTGTATATTGCAATAAGCTTCCTATACTTTTTGATATGTCTTATCTTTAATTTGCAGACCATGATTCCAAATTGTAATATCCGAGACTTTATTACCTGCCGTGCGTCAAACAAATTCGGTGTTTCCATACAAATATTCCATTCGAGTTGAATATCTCCATAAAATCCGTTATCTTTTGCTTTCTCACCAAGCATTGCATTAATTGCGCCAAGCTGTCTACAAAGGCTAAGATAATAAGTCCTGTACATAAAGTAATTAAACGGATATGCTACCAATTGTTCAATCTTTTCTTTTAGATATCTCAAATAAGGATACATTGTATATCTAACAACAGGAATTGCCCAGGCCAAATATATCTTTTTCATCTGCCAGCCACATAAATAGTGAATCGTATCACGTTCAATATCCTGCTCTTCTGGAGTAAGTGCTGTAAAAGCTCCCTGCTCAAGAATGCCACATGTTTTATTCACGAACTCATCAATTTGAGTTTGTGTGGCACCCTTCTTGTTCCAATTCATATGATTTGATAAAGCCGTTTTATGTCCTGTCTCCCATTTGTTAATATATGGTTTGATATCATTGACAACCCAAAGATATGTATCGTCTTTACTTCCCCAATTATTAAAGCGGATATCATCAACAATACAATCGTTTATCTGCCCTTTGGTACTAAACATTTGTTGAAGCACATCTGTATCCTTCTTCCAGTCATTATAAATACTTTTTATCCGCTCGCCCCAGTCTGGATAAAAATTCGAAGGATTAATATTTAATTGCGAGGTTAATCGGAACATATTTAAGAAATAAAATGTCTCAATATCATCTCGATCCATTGTAGCTACAAATTGTTTCAGCTGCTTCTTAGTATCCTGAAATGCTGTACCAGAATTTTTTGAAATTTCGGATACATTCTTTTTACAGAAAACCCTGCTATTTTTCCCAAGTATATCAAAAAAATTCGTTGACAGGCCATATGCAACTAATCTTTCTTTAAATGGAGACAGCAGATATTCATAAGATTTTTCAGTTTTAGCTTCATTGTAACATTTATCATCATTCGCACAAAAATGTAGATATATTGCTTTTCCCGAATAAATTTGCTTTTGTAATCCACTAAAAAATGGATGGACATCAAAAAAATCTAATCCACTATATCCCACAAAGACAATATTGTATCCGTCTTCGAAACATTTTACCAATTTATTCGTAAATTCCTCTGGCAATTTTCTTGATATATTATTGACGGTTGCTCCAAGGTTGGTTTGTATATTATCGTCCGTAGCCACCCCGTGAAAATGATAAATGAAACCAGCTCTCGTCTCTATACCTTTTACCCCTTCGCAAACCGTTGGCTTATTATTCGCTCCTAAAGCTTTTTCTATACAAGTATCAAAATTCGCTGTAATTATAGTAGCTCCTGCCTCCGCAAAATCCGCAAGCCAATAGTGGAGCAAATTAGGTTCTGCCTCTGCAAAATGAGCAAGAGAATTTATACTGTATTGACGATGGTAACGCTTTACATTCCCTGGAATCCCAAAATTAATTCTTTGAAATTCCTCATCTAACTTATTCATCTCACCGATAACAAACTCCAACCGTGGTCGTTGCCATGCTTTACCCGATTTTATATCGGCAATAGAATATGGTTCTTGCGGCAACGGCTCTGACCATTTTCCATTTTTCACACAGTTTTGTATGGTGGGAATATGATTATTCCAATAGAGGATAAAATTTTCTGCTTTATCCCCAAGCATTGTGTAAAGAAACGCATCTGTCAAGGCATTACCCAATGGGAGATTGCAGGGAGTATCTGCTCCTATGCCTGCCCCTACCCAAAAGATTGTTTTTGATGGTTCTATAGAAAGACTTGCTAAATTGTCATTTGCTAAAATAATATTTTGTGTCATTTATTTCTTCCTCACCTGAATAAACCACAAAAGTATGATACGAAAATTTTATTTTGCCCCCTCTATACCGACGACCTTCTTATAAAAAAAATTTCTGTGTTTCAAGATAATTCGCATATACTTGTACATCAGGATATATTTCCGGCATTCTTTCCCCTGCATAAATTAGTTCCTTCGCCACTCTCACCGGATCACATAAACGGATATTACAGAAACAATCATGTACATATTTCTGTGATTCTATTGGAATAATATCCATTGCCGTTCCGCCAAAATGTTTTGCTTCTTCACTTCTGCAATAATTCGGAAAAATTGTGAACGTTCCTCTCTGCGCCCGAATCCGTTCACTATGATATGGCTGCACAGAAGCAAGCGGAGGAAGCAGATTTTTACTTAATTCGGCTTCTACCGGCAGCGCATCCGCGTAATATCTCACGAGCAGGAAGAAAAACGGATTGAATTCCCGGCTTTTTAACATACACTTCATATTCTCAGCATTATAATGGTAATGCTCATCCAAGACACAAATGCTGACCAGGCCATTAATCGCGGCATCTATAACTTCACCTTCACTAAAGTCAAAATACTTTTTCTTATTTTCTTTTAATTCATCTTGTAGTTCTTTTCCTGCTTTTTCTAATTCTGTAGCATCTGAGAACAAACTTCTTAGCGCCCTGATTACGTATTCTAAATTTTCTTTTTCCGCAAAGAAATCATATACATGACTATTAAGTTTATAAGGATCCAAAACCCATATTCCAGGAGTTGCCGTCGAACGTTTGATGCTATTATCTATGGAATTTTTTGTATCCAAAAATGATTCTAAAGCAAAGTCCACCGCCGTCTGCGCTGATTCGCTCCAATCCATAAACCGGGTTTTTCCAAGATGATGCTGCAACACTTCCTGCCATTCCACCCGATTCTTCGGACCAGACTGTATAAGATGCGTAACTCTGGCCGCAAAATTCTGATGTCTGTATTGTTCCGCTAGAGAAAAAGCACTGTAGCTTCTATCTCTATTCATGCTATTATCCCGTTCCCTGTACAAAGTCGGAATCAATGTATATTCTTCCTTTTCCTGCCCACGAAACCAAAGCGGCCTGCCAATGGAACCACCTACATTTTTAAATACATTCTGTCCTATATCCTCTATTTTGTTATATACATCAGCCATAGAATACGCATCATATATACGAATGCACGATTTCCATTTTTCTGACTTATAATACGTCTTTATGGCGCCCAGAATATTCTCTCCCACCTACTTTTCCCCCTCTTGATAATACATATCAATGATTTCATTCCATTCTCCGATATCGGGAATCCCCTGATGCTGATCCCTTACATTAACTCTTCTCTTTAAATAACTATATGCGTTTCTATACTCACAATAATTATCAAAAATAAAATTACACTGTTTTATAAAACCTTTCGAATATAAATCATAGTACCATTCAAATTTATTTTCCACCCCTTCCGGACTGTCTATATTGTAAAAAAGTCCTATCTCCTCTACACAGGCATTACGTTTTACGAATTTTATACCCCTTCCTTCATCCATATGATTTTTGATCTTTTGAAAAAAGCCGTCAAACATATCTATAGGTATATGCGCTAATATATCCTCTTCTTCAAATAATTGCATAATATTGTACATACGAAATAGATAGGTTTTCGCAACCGACAGTTTATCTTCATATTTATCTCCGTCATCAATCTTGGGCGGGCATTTCATCTTATCCCTTTTTTCTATAGTTTCAATTGCCTCCATCAATTTTCCAAGAATCATATCACGCCATATACTTAAGATTCCCTGGAAATTCATCCGGGATAAGTGATCTATTGTATCAACCTTCCTTTTGATCTCTTCTATCTGGTCTTTCTGTAGTTTCAGTTCTTGAAGCGCATCCCTTACTTTCCCTTCTGCTTCTTTTACTTCACTTATCTGCAAAAGAATAGCTCCGATTGCCTCAATCATTTTTTCGTCAAAAAGTTTGTTGAAAAATTCTCCAAAAATATCCCGCAAACTCTTTTTGTCGGAATCAACAAAATACATTTGCAATACTGCCCGAATTCTATCCGCAAGGAAGTTAGACTCCGGGCTATTAAAATTCTTATCATCAACCCAAAGATGACTTGATATCGCAAACATGCAATATCCAAATGGATCAAATCCCATAGCACGGCACATTCCGCAATCCGCATAAATCTCTTTAAACAGCTTTGACCTGTCATCAATCATTCGCCTGACAAAGAAATTGTCACACTCTTCTATATACTTTTCAAAAACGTTTTGTAAAATTGAACTACTCTCTTCAAAAAAACCAAGTTTCGTAATCTGCTCTCGATTGGTTTTTCCAAAGATAAGGCTAAAAGGTTTTGATTCTTCATCGCGAACGTACTTTTTACATTCATCATGAACATCTTTTATAAAAGAGCTTACAACATCCGACATTTTATCATTCATAAAATGCTGTTTGTCCTTCATAAATTTAATAATGTTGTTTATGCTGACATAAATCTCATAATACTCCCGAAACATCGTATCCATAAGACTTCTGTCATGTTCGGACGGTTCTTTATTTTCGTAGTTTCTATGCGTACTTATAATTTTTTCAGAAAACACATATAAGCTCTCAAAACCAATGTTTGGAATCAAGCCATCATAGTATATCACTTCTGATATTTCTTTATCAAAGCTATGACAATACTTTTCAAACACAGCCCGCATGGCAGCAATTTGTAATATGTAAAATGATACCGCCATAACTTCCCATATGCCATCCTCGTTCTGCTTTAAGCTATCAGGTATCTTATCAAGATCACACATCAAATACTTAAAAAAGCAATACGACGCAAACAATAACATTTCTCGTATATTATTGTCATCCGTGTCGCATGTTTTCGTATCTAAACTCTTTCGAATTTCTAAAAACTGATCGTCATATTTTGTCTTATTTTTAACATAAAAATCCGGATGAAACATTAAGTATAATGTATTAGCAAAATAACTTAACGCAGAAATATCCTCCATTTCATACTTATCGAACATATCGCCAAATCCAATGATCTGCAAAATATAATCAACATTACCTTTTATTTTTTCCTTCAGTTTTTTTAATTGATTATATGTAATACCTTTTATACTTTCGTGTCTATCATATAAACTACGATAAAAATCGGCACAATTCGAAATAACGCTCTGATATCCCCACTTTTCCCAATTATCAATCCTGTCAAAAAACTTGTCCCGATGAATAACAAGCGCTTCATATATTTTTTGATCAAGTATTTCCACCAGAATAGAGGATGTGGAAATCATAATTCCATCATTTACAATTCTAAGCATCCCCAGTGCTATGGTTTTGGCAAAAAAATGATCTATATTAAAAATAACAGCATGATTTCTATCCTTAGTTTCTCCATAATGCTGCATATGGGAAGCCTCGTGCATTAGCAGAGGAATACTCAGCCACAGATCTGAAAAATACTCCGAACTCGGAAAACAAACGGCAAATATACCACGGAATTTCTTATTTTCTTCCCTCGTATTTTTACCATATACTTCATGAAAATAAATATGTGCTGTAATTTCTCTCTGTTGCAGATTAACAAGCGCCATCGGAAGATTCTGTACAGATTTTTCATTTCTGTCTTTGTCTTGATAATACAACACAAAAAATTTACGAAGGAATGAACTATACGCTGACATATATTTTTCAGCATTCACCTTGGATTGTATCTCATAATTCGGATAATTCACCGAATCCTGATTTAAAAATTGAACCTGCTTATTATATCCATTTAGGTCAGAAGTAATACAATTCATTACCTCCAATAAGCTTTCTACAGAAATTCTTAATTCCGCATTTCCATTTTTAATTTCTTCCAGATTCGCTTCTATCCCCTGCAACGCCACAAACAGCTGAGAAAAGAAAACAAAACCATTTTCGGAAGCATTTTGATACCATAAATCAGAATACGTATGAACCAGGTCTACAATAAGCCGGATCTCACGCAAAAACTTTTCTTTATATTTGTACATCCCCATTTCATATGTGAAAAGCTCGTCACTATATTTTTCTATACTTTTTATCTTATCATGCACTTCCTTAATCCATGAACAAATTGCGGCCTGCAGTTTTTCCGTTTTATTACTTCGTATCGATGTAAATTCCCGATATTCTCCACTCTCTTCAAACCACTCTCGTTCATGAATCATGCCGTGCCAAAAATTTTTCTCTGTTTTTTCATCTTCCGACGTCTCTCCCAGTTTATAATGGATCAGTTCTGGCAGCATTTCCATATATTCACCATATGAAAACGATGTAACATAATTTCCGATACCGTTAACTCCTTTACTCTCCCTTTTGTCACATTTCCCTTCTGAGCGTACAACAAAAGAAACCTTTTCATTTTCCGTGATGCACTTCTGTAATTCATCTTCTCTTACATTCTCTTGTACTGCGAATATTACAGTAGTATTTATGTCATACCTATTTTCAACTGCTCTTCGTTTTAATTCATAGTTCACATAATGAATGAATGGTAAAGCGTTTGTACGAACAGCCAGGCAGAGATCGGCGCAGTTCAATGAATAATATATTTCTGCTATATAAACATACATATTGGTTGTCGTTTCACCAAAAAGGCCTTCAATAACCTCTACATACTGTTCCAGCATCTTTTTAAAGCTGTCAAATTGTTCACTTTCTAATGAATCACCTAAAGAAATCAAAACCACGCCAATAAACGGCAGTTTTTTCTGTAAATCACTGCCGCAAAAAAATGGATCTATTGCTTCTGCAGATTCTATACCTTCATTCTCGGCTATATTCTTATATATTTTTTTATTTGAAAGTGGAAAAATCCCGAACCATTGCTCGACCTTTAATGTATTTGCGGTCTTTTCAAATGGATAAGAAATAAGAAAATGTTCCTTATGCACTAACGATGTTATTTCATTCTTGCTAATGCATGTAAGAGAATCATAAAAACCAAAGGTATAATATTGAATTGCTTCATTTTCTACCTGAGTCCCTTCATTGTCTATAACCGAATCAAGCCCTTTTTCCAAATAATTCGCTTTCTTATTAAGCTTAATATACCTTATTCCTTTTATGGTATCTTCCGTCAGCTTAAATTTATCTTCATGTATATGTATATCCATCTCATTCTCCCAACTCATTCCCTTCAAAACTTCAGCAAAAGACCCAAGTCAGCTTTATCGGCATCCTTGGGTGAACTTTCTTGGGAAAATCACTTTTGATGTTGAAAAGTTTTATATATTTCATTTATACGTTTATTTCCATATCCAGAAAGACCCAAGCCAGCAATAGTATTCACGTTCATCTGAGACTGTCCCTCGTAACCTCTTACAAAAGTTTCAACTGACATACCATTTATCGGCTTCTTTTTTCCACCCAAATCTCCATTTTTATTTTTCATTTTTCTCCACCTCCCTACGCATAACATTTTTTGTGTTATTTATTTTATCATAAAGCGCATCAATCTATACAAAAAAAGATTAACTTGTAAAGAATACATTATTCACTTTTTTTATCAATAATTTCACCAACATTTTCATGATTCCATAAATATATTTCATCATCATTCCATCATTTCATTTTAAAGTGAATTTTTAATTGCCTTTTTCTCATTTTTTTGATATTCTATTATTAAAGGATTTTTCACTTAAAATGGCGAGGAGATGATATATTGGAATCTTATGCTACACAAGAAAACATTTCTTATAACCAACTTACACCTGATATAATAGACACTTTAAACGATTCACTTTCGAATCTTTGCATTACAATATTGAAAGAATTATATCATTCTTCCAAATTACAACAGAAACACCTGGCGGCCAATGTCCATACTACTCCTTCCAGCCTCAGTAATACAATTACAAGACTGGAAAGCATCCAGCCCCAGCTTCTAAAAAGTGAACGAATCGGACGTTCTAAATATTACTCGCTTACTGAGATTGCCAAACTATATGTATCCCAGGAAATTCTGCCTAAACCAGGTAGCTTACATGTGTTATCAGGACCATCCGTAGTCTCCTTAATGCAAGATACACTAGATATTCTTCACCAATTTCAGAAAGTTGCTGCATCAGATTGGGATTATGTTTTAGCCACTTTACTATTCGATAAAACAGAAGAATATGATAAGGATGGTGAGCTTTTCACATTATTTGAAGATTTTATACAAAATATGCTTCAGCTACGTATACGCGATAATCGCAAGTCCATTTATGAAATCCAACAAATTTTGAACAATAAAATCTTGACCGACAGGCTGGACATCTATCTTGACAAAAAACTAGAGCGATATCTCGCGTTGGAACCTCTTTTTAAACTAGGAAAACGAGATTATAGAAAAGCAACTCAACTCATCGACTATTTTTTTACACAAATTGATTCAGAACTATTTAGACCTTCTGAATCTAAAAGTCAATTTGACAATTTACCTGTCTCAAAAGAACAGGCAGACGCAATTTTACATGAATTTGTAAGGATGAAAGGCGAATTTCTAGAATTTAAGGGAGATAAACTAGCTGCGGAACAAAAATGGGAGGCTGAATTTTATTCAACCAGTACTTTAATACCGTATATTTCAGAGAAATGTTTTTCTATATATTTTTTGCGGCATAAATAATAAGCGCCCCCTACAGAGGGAAGTGTACATATGTAATTATAATATGTACACTTCCCTCTTTGATTATCGCAACTGAAAAGCCTTACTGTCCACCATACCGCTTTCCCTGCCTGTTCGCCTGATTCAATACGTATGCAATAAGATGCTGCTTTTCCCACTCAGCTCCGCGGTATCCTAACACAAATTGGATCTCGCTTTCCGTCAGATAAATGATATCTTCCGAATTTTGTCTATAGCAAACCTGATAGGAAACACCGGATTCTTTATATTCCTCATAAGAAAATGGATGACGTACCAGCTGATCCAGCGTAATGGAATATACATCACACAGCTTTGTCAGCAAAACCAGATCCGGATCTCTCTTTCCGGTCTCATAATTGGAGTATGCCTGACGGGAAATGTTGATCTTGTCAGCTAATTTCTGCTGAGTATAACGGTAGGCTTCCCGGTATCTTTTTAAATTATATGATAGCTGTATATTCGCCATTGTGCACCTCCATATTAAAGGAAATGATTTATAATTCGAAAAATGTAAATATGTAAAATATCATTTTTGTAATTATAACATTTATTTCCTTACATAGGTAGTAATGCAACAATATACGGATTATATTTTATTTGCAAACGATATGTTTCAATACAATAATTTCGATAACAATAAAACTCGCCTCTCAAACAGAAAGACGAGTTTTATGTTACCTATCACACAAAATAACGTATATTACTTATACATTACATTATTTTATAAATTTACGTGTTATTTCTTTTGTTGCTTACTCCGTTACGGGCAAATCTTAGAATTCACCTGTTCTCGGGGAAGTACCTGTAGTAGCTGCACCAGCTGCTGCATTTGTAGATGTTCCAGGCTTAGCCGGGTTGGTAGGTGTTACAGTTGTTCCCGGATTCTCAGGATCAATAACTACTGGCGGCTGATCATTGCCATTATCATCTTTCTCAATTGCAACGATTTTGCCGTTCTTCATAGTCTTAACAAGGATAACGCCACCCTTATGATCAACTGTGAAGTCAACTTCGCCGTTACCATTGATGATGCCTGAACGCATTTCCCATACGCCAGTGTTCTCGCCTGTTTCAAACATTCCCCAGATTTCATCGCCAGGATGATATTTGCCCTCTACATAAGCATCTTTAGAGAAATCTGCTGTAGATAATGTAAATGTTAACACATTATCATCATCCGGATTTAATCCATCAATAACAACTACTGCCAACGGTGAAATGCTGTCAGCCTTTGTTGTCAGACCATTCTCAGCGAGAACAGCTGCAACTTCTTCAGCAGTATTAATACTGTTGTAAGCCTTGCTGTCTTTATCAAGACCATGATTTTTATAAGTCAGCTTATCATTCTGCTCACCTTTAGCATTGGTAGTATCTACCTTTACGCCTTCGCCATTTGCATTATTTGAATTAGCATCTGGTACATAATACGGGCTATCTGGATTCCAGTTATTAAGATTAGCAACTGCTGAACCACGGTCAACCGCAAAAGCAGTCATGCTTAATCCCATGCACATTGTTGTAGCTAAAGCAACTGCAACAATCTTCTTTAAATTAATCATTTTTCTGTTTCCTCCTGAACTTCATTATTTTGTGTGATTATATATTAAAACCCTTATTCAGAGTTTTAATACCGCTTTTCATCTACCAGCACTCCATTTACAAGCCAACGCTGGTCTGGGAACTCATCAATACATGTTGAAAGTGTCACTATACTGTCACCAAACTTCACATCCAACTCATTATTGATGTTTCCATCCATACACGCCTTCAAATCCGAAATATATTGATTAAAATCTTTATCATATGTAAAGGCGTAACTCATAACCAAATATCTATCATCAAATGCAACTGATGCAAAAAGTTGATATTTCTTAACTCCCCCCGGATAATAAATATAAATATACGGGTTTTCATCAAAAAACTCTTTATCCCGATACTTTTTCAGTTCACTAAACATCGTTCCATCATGTAACGTATGTCCATAAATAATTGAAATATTATCGGAAAAATCAGAAGCATCATATTTTTCCATATATATAGACCCTGGCAGACCAACCTGACCATCAATGGTTCTTTCTAGATAATAATCATCTTCCTCTTCTTTACTCTGTAAAACGGGATAATCTATATTAGTCCCTGGGATTTTGATCCACCCCACCACATCTGCATTGGTCTGCTTCAATCCATCAAAATCTATCTCCACATCAAAAAGCTCATCTGCATCTTTTACATTATCCTCTTTTGCCTTATCATATGAATCCTTTGCATCTGCCAGATAGCCTTCTTCAGGTTCTGCCGAAGTAGTAGTTGCATCATCTCCTTTTTTATTAAATGCTAAGAATCCACCGACTCCTCCTATCATCAATAGCAAAACAATGCCACCAATAATCAGAATCTTTTTATTTGACTTCATCACCTAGCTTCCTCACTTTCTTCTATCCTCTAATTTACTTTCTCATAAAAAGTATTAATGACTATTTCTTTCACAGCATCCACATCCATACTATAAACTGTATGCCCGTCTTCTGATATTGCACTTTCTCCTGGAAGCATCTGTACCATATCATCTGAAAACGATATTTTCAGTACTTCCGGCATAAGATATGTTATATCTTCTGCTGTAAGATCAGTACACATATTTCCATCTTTTTGCAATTCCTGAAAAACCGTAAATGGAATAGTAGGATTCCTCTTTACAACACTTTTCGCCTTTTGAACAAAAGCCTCAATATACTGCTTCTGACGTTCTGTCCTCAATGCTGCACCTTCCAAAATATCTCTATTACGAACTTGCACAAAACGCAATGCCAACTTGCCTTCAAGATGTATAGTCTCACCATATGGTAATTTAGGTTCCCACTTCCCCAAATCTTCTAACACTTCTACATCAACACCACCAATTGCATCATTCATTATTGGCAAAGCCTCAAAATTAATCGCACAGCATCTTTGAATCTGAATACCATATAATAATTTCGATACTGCATTTTTAGTTAATTCATTGCTTTGTTGCATTGACACTCCATATGCATATTGAATACAAATCTGCATCTTTTCGACAGAACTCAACTCACCATCATTTATCGTTTTCTGAACCTCTGCTACTGTATCACGCGGAATTGCAATAGCTTTAACTTCATCTCTTTTGGTATCAATACTAACCAATATGATTGCATCCGACATTCCAATATTTCCACGTTCCGCCTCTACATATGGCATCGATACGTCTTTATCAATTCCCAAGCACAAAACATTAACGATCTCTTGTCTATATCTATATTTTTTTCCATTATATGTGGTATATTGCTCTTTTGCTCTTAAATCATTTTCCCCTTTCGACCTTAAAGAATAAAATGAAATTATTCCTCCCAACATTATTGTAGCTATTACCGTAATACTCCAAAAAAGAATCTTCTGCCATGTTTTCCATTTTCTTTTTTTCTTATGCTTGAGAACTTCTTCTTTATGAGTATCTGTTTCTTCTGTCGCCTTTATATTATCCATACTTTTTCTCCGATATATCGACAATATATGATTCTATCGCCTCTCTAGTAAAGAATAATCTGTTCTCTTTACAATGTATATCTTTCCAGGCAAGCACGCTATATCTGCAGGCCTGCCATGCATACCTATTTTACCCCCCTCTGTTTAAGTTGTCAATACCTTTTAACAGATTTAAAACAATTTTCATTTCCAATTTATTCTATGGTATATATTCTATAACTTATCTGCCAGACAAAATCAGATATATCTTTACACCATATACAGTATCTCTATAAGCAAACAACACTTTTCATAAGCAGATATAGTATATCATATCCGACATGATTTGACAACCCCTGTCTATCTATTTTTTAACATTTTTGTAACATTTCTTTTTTTAATTATAGTGTTCTCTTGAATTCACCTGGCAAATCAAACACTATTCAAGAACCGCCAACCTCTCCTAAATGCACATTAACACAGTACAACTGTTCCCAACACATTCACATTTCGATCCAACGCCAGTTTTTTCTCCTGCAGAATAAAAGAGGATTCGGAAATCCCTCTTTTTTCAAGGAACAAAATTCCATCATAATCTTCCAATTCTCTAAGTGACGATGATTGAAATATAATTTGTTTATAGGATGACAATGATACATGCGGTATCTCTGATGCCAGACGTATACACAGCACACCCGCATCCTTTTCTGATATTGTGCCGGACAGCATGATTTTCATTTCATTATCCTGAAAGCTGCCTGTAATTGCCGTCTGTACATTGGCTGCTGCTATTTTAACCTGTTCCTCATAGCCAACTTTTCCGTAAATGCCTCCTCTCAAACGAAAAACCCAATTATCAACAATACCAAACAGCTTTCTCTTGTTTCCGGAAACACGAACAATTCCTAATAAAGGCATCCCAAACTCTTCCTGAAATTCTTCAGTATCCTGGAGTTTTCCTCCAAGTATATATAGTATCAAAAGAATAATACATGCTAAAAAAGTTCCTACTATTAGCCCGAATACCGCAAACTTTACTGCAGAAGATACTGGATTTTTTAATGTAAATGTAGAACTATTCCTTCCCTGTACTCCTTTTGTTCCTTGAAGCGTTTGTAATTCTGTCTGTAAAGTCTGTAAGCCTCTGACAGATGTAGTATATGCTGACCTTATAATAGACTGGTATTCCTGTATATCCGAATCTGTCATTTCAGACTGAACAGAAGATAATAACGTCAATTTATGATCCACAACTTCTTTCTGCAGTTCAGATGTATACTCTTCCATAATTTCTTTTGCTCGGTTCAAATATGATTCACCTTGGCTACTTTCAGGCATCCTGATCTTAATCTGAAAAATAGCACTTCCAGAGCCCGCGGATGCAATAGTCTGGCTATCTTCTATATTATAAATTACTCTCGCACTGTTATCTAAACTATATACCTCACTTGTATTATTAATAAATGAAATCAAATACTGCAAATCCTCAACAGGAATGTTCGTATCTGACGAATATAACGCTTCTGCCATTCTTCCACTTGAAACAAAACTGCTATAAGCTGCTAACACACTGCTCACATACTCGCTGCTCTCAACAAAATAACTCAGCGTGCCTGTCGAAATATGGTAAGAATTCATCTGCATGACAACAGAATTTTTCAAATAGTCTTCTTGTGTTTTCAATTCTTTTTCTATTTCTTCTATTGCTTGTTCATAATATTTTACAGATTGGAAAGACTCGTCTTTTTCTATTTCTTCTATTGGAATTTCATCGCTTTCGCGCTGTGCTAATTGATTTTCTTTCACGGTTTCCTGATATTTATAAGTTCCGGCTACTATGGCTGTAATCAACATACATGCGACAATCCATCTCCATTTTTCTAGGCAATAAAATATGAGATCCATCAGATTTATGTTTTTCTGCGGCTCTGGATATTCGTTCATTACAAATTCCTCCATCATTCATCACTCAGTATATTGTTCCTACTATCTACTATAATTCAAAAAATATGCTATTCTTATCCCTTCATGCATATATTCTCCAAATGATCAGCTTGAATATTTAAGGCAAAATCGAATTTGCAGTAAAAATCATGTTCAGAGCAAATGCCCTGAATTTTGTTTCTTTCATATTAACAACACGGATATTCATATCATATAGTTCCTTATTTAAATATTTCTTCATATCAAGATGATGCTGATCCGATATTCTTTTTTCTAATGGCACCCTGAATAATAAATCCAGAAACTTCCTATTATTATATATGAAGGTTATATCAAAGCAGTACTTCATCTCGCTTATATTTATCCCTCCCCAGCTTCCCCATGTTACTTCATTATAGTGCATATCTGCAGCCGGATAGGAAACCGGGATTTTATCATATTCAAATTCCTTGATATATCTGGCAAAGATTCTATCAACCTTATGGGCCAGCTTTCTGTTCAAGATAAAAATCTTATATAGATTTCTAAATAATTTCGGTGAGAGCTTTGGCATTGTTTTCCTGCCATAATGCTTATACCAATATGCTCGTATTGTTTCTGATACCCAGGATTTTACCTCTACATCACATTCTACATTATTTCTCAAATACATCCTTTTTCTGGACTCGTTTGCCTTACGCGGCGCAATATTTCCATTATTATGTTGAAGAACTGACAAAATCTCATTAAAGTCCTTAATACTATCATTATTGTCCGGAATGTGATAAATATGATGTTTTACTCCAAAATGATCTGATATTTTCTGAGCTGCCTCTGCATCCGGCACTTCCTTTTCAGCTGAAATATAACTAAATGTTTCAAATTTATCATAACAGCCATTTCCAGCAGCAAATGTAGTATTACTATCAATACCTCCGGTTAGAGAAATCCAAGGCTTGTTCCATTTTTTGCTGATCAGTTCCATATTATTTCTTAAAATATCTGCCGCATCTTTTATAACCTGTTCGTACTCCTCAATAGTTTTTGCAACCTTACATTCTTTCACAGGCCAAAATCTTTTATGCTTCACTTTTTCTTTGTAGCTGTAACAGATATCCGGTACAACCCTTTTTACTTCAGCAAATGGGGTCAGATCAGCCGGGAGATATGCTCCCATTACTCTTCCATACCATTTATAAGAAATCATTTCTTTCACAAAATCATCCATCCGCAGGTCACACAAATCTCCAATTAACTGTGCATGTGAAGATAAATAAAAGTCTCCATTTACCCTACCATAACAGGCAGACTGCATTCCCGATGGATCTGTCAAAAAATATATTTTGTTGTCAATAATAGAGCCGAATACAAACACTCCCGTTAGTTCATTGATTCTGTCCAGATATCCTCCTGTACCATATGCTTCCGCAATATAGGACAGTATTTTCATTTCTTCATATTCCATGATAAATGGATTATATGCGTGCCCTAACAAAAAGAACGTGTGCGTTTCATCCTTTTCATACACAAACATTCCTGTCAGGTTATGTGCCATAAAGTAGTACCCATCATGTTCTTCTGTTCTCCAGTTTCCATAAAAAGGAAATGCATCTAAATCCTGAATTTCCTTATCCGTAACCAAAAAGCCTCTGATAAATAAATCCGCCTGCAATTCCTTGTGTTCGGAAAGCATTTTTATAAATTCTTGTTTTTCCATCTATCTTCTCCATTCCATTGATCAAAGTTCCATAATTCTGATCATTTTTTCGTTTACTTTCCCTACTTCAAAATTCTTTTGAGCATATATCCTGCTTCTTTTTCCCATTATAGCGATATATTCCGGATTGTCAATGAAAAAAGAAATCTTTTCAGCAATCGCCTGACTGTCCTGAACCGGAACTAAAAATCCCGTTTTCCCCTGTACTACGGTTCCTCGGCACCCCGGGGCATCTGTCGTAATAACAGGGCGCCCCATTGCCATAGCTTCCAGTACTGTGCGCGGTGTGCCTTCACGATAAGAAGGCAGTATATACACACTGCACAACCCATAATAAGGCCTGACATCATCGGTCTCTTCGAACCGCTCGATAATGCCCTCTTTTATAAGCTTCTCTACATCGTCCTGGGGAACTGCATCCTGCATATCCGTCTCATACTTTCCAAGCAGGTAGAAGATTGCCTGAGGATACTTACTTTTCACAATCCTGGCTGCTTCCAGATATTCCTCCACACCTTTACTCTTTAAAAGCCTCGAAAGCATAAAAAATGCCGGCTGTTCCGGCAATGGCGTTGGCATAAAATGTTCCATATTTACACCGGATCCATGGACAACGGAACATTTTTTGCAGGAGACCAGCCGCTTTTTACAAAATTCTATCAAATCATCCCTATTCTGAAAGATAACATGGTCCGCAAATCGAAATCCCAGCCGATAAAGGAAACGAACAAGCACTCCCAGAATCCTGGCCTTCCATGTTTTTGCCGCAAATATATACCCGCCGCCTGTCACCAGACAGTTTATATTCTTCACCCCTGCAAAATGTGCGGCAATTGAGCCATAAACAACAGGCTTTACCGTATACCCTAAGACAGCATCCGGATTTTCCTGCTTTATGAGCTGGTATAAATTCCACAAGTATTTTAAGTCTCCAGTTATGCTGGTTCCATTTTTATTCATGGGGATTTCCACAAAACGAACTCCCATATCTGTAATCCGGTCAACCTCTGTCATGTCTGGCCCGGTCACGACTACTTCATACCCTCTGCTTTTTATTTCACCTATCAATTCTCCCCGGAAATTATAAATGGTTCTGTTCTTGGGTGCGATCAATAAAAATTTCACGACTGTTTTCCTCTTTCCTCTAATGTTTTCATGATCAACGTATCTAATCGTCTGCCATTACCTTCTCCTACAAAGCTGTTGTGCGGAGTGATGATCACGTTCTCCATATCCCAAAGAGGGCTGGATTGATCCAGCGGCTCCTCCTCTAATACATCCAGTACTGCTCCACCCAACCTCTCCAATGCTGTAATCAATGCTGATGTGTCTATAACAGCACCTCTGGCAATATTGACTAATATTGCTTCATTTTTTAATAAAGACAGTCTTCTGGAGTCTATAAGATGCCTGGTTTCCTCTGTCAGCGGCAGGGTTAAAACAAGAATATCTGTTTCCGGGAGGATTGTATCCAGCAATTCTAAACGAACCATATCACTGTAATATCTGTCCTCCCGCGGAAAAAGGTCTACACCCACCACTCTGCAGTCAAATGCCTGAAATCTTTTTGCACACTCCGTACCTACATTTCCGCAGCCAACAATACAGACTTCTTTTCCGCACAATTCTAATAAGCCACGGTGCTTCTCCCATCTATGTTTTTTTTGTTTCTCATAAAAAAAGGCTGCTTTTTTATAAAGCTGCAAAATTGCGTAAACCGCAAACTCCGCCATGGGAATGCTGTACACACCTCTGGCATTGTGGATTTCAATTTTTTTTTCTTTTATGTATTCCATCGGAACACGGTCAAATCCTGCGCTCGTTATCTGGATATACTTTAAATTTTTAAATTTTTCAATTGGATGGGTTAAAAATAAACCATTACAGATAATCCCTTCCGCCCAATCATAAGAACAGGGAAGTTCATTTTTTTCATGTTGCATAAATATGACTGAATGCCCCTGCTGTTCTATTATATCCAGATATTTCGATGCATGATTCCATGCACCTGTGATCAGAATGTTCATATACTGCCCTTTCAATCCCCTATTTCTTCTTATTTGTTCAGATTATTTATAATCCATCACAAATAAGCCGTACCTTCTCTACAACTGCTCTCTCATTCTCTACAAAATATCTGCGGTATTCTTCGCACTCAGCTTCCAGCTTCCGTAGTTCCTGAACTCTATTGATAAAAACAGAACGGAATTCTTCTAAGCTATGAATCTGATCTAAGGGGCAAAAGCTTCGGGAAAGGATCACACATGTAGAACCCAGACGATAATGCTCCTTTACCACATATTTTCCCGGCAGTTTTCCGCCATCCAGGGAAGCAATTCCGCCAAAACCATAAGGAATTCCTTTCTGCTTAAACTTCATGCATAATCGCTCCACAGTCCCATCCGCCAATATCTCGAACATAAATTTCTTTTTATATCCAAGGCTCAGATCATTCAGACCGATAAAAATTTCATCCAGGCCGGGCAGATCTATAATCTGATCAATATTCTCCACTGCTTCCGGGGTTTCTAACAACAACAGAGTGACTGCCCTGCCGTCTACCAGTTCAATAAAGTTCTGAACCTCTTCTTTTGTCTTAAAATAGGGAAGCATCACTACATCGGCCCCTGCTTTGATCACAGCATCAATTTCTTCCTTTGAAGATCCATATACATCCGAAGCTTCATGGATAGGATTAACACGTACCATCAATTCGGACTTTGTAATAATCTCCCTCATCTTCTGTACATCTTCAACCGTATGGTGTGACTGAACTGTATCCATTCCTGCCTGGCGAAGATCCTTCCCGATATATTCCATGTCGATAAAAATCCGCTCTACACCTGCTGCTTCCGCAATCTGCGCAACCTCTGGTTCATTTGTAATATACATTAATTTTAATGCCATACTATCTCCCAACTTCCCTGCTTCTGTCCCAATATTATTTTTTCACAGTTTCTCCTACATTTGCATTATCTTCATTTCGGAGAATTTTAAATATGGTCATAAGGAATATCCTTAAGTCCAGCCGAAACGATATATGATCTATGTACCATACATTCAAACGGATTCTTTTATGCCATTCTACATTTTTGCGTCCGCAGACCTGAGCCCAGCCCGTTATGCCCGGGCGAACCTCGAACATCCTCTTCTGTTCCTCCGTATACTCTTCATAAGGCCATGGATGATAAGTAAGCGGAGGGCGCGGACCAATCAGAGCCATATCTCCCCGGAGGATATTGATTGCCTGCGGCAGTTCATCAATACTTGTTGCACGAAGGATCCTGCCAATTCTCGTTACACGGGAATCATTCTTCCCAGAGTAAACCCCGGATCCTGTATGCTCAGCGTTCTGGCACATAGACCTGAATTTCAAAATTTTAAAAACCTTTCCATTCTTACCAATCCTCTCCTGTTTAAAAAGAACCGGACCTGGAGAATCCAATTTGATCAATATAGCCACGATCAGCATGGGAACTGCTCCGACAGCTAACACCAAAAATGAAATCATGCAGTCGATTGCCCTTTTTATGACATTTCTATACATCTTCTTTTCTCCATACCATTTTATTCACAATCCCTGTATAGCTCTGAATAATCTTCACTACTTTAGTGCTTACATTCTCGTCTATATAGTCAGGCACATTCACACCATCATCTCCATTTGCCCGCATTTCCACTGCCATATCTACCGCCTGAAGCACCTGCTCTGTTGTAATAGAGCCAATGATAAAATTTCCTTTATCAATGGCTTCCGGCCGCTCTGTAGATGTCCGCACACAAACCGCGGGGAATGGAATTCCTTTTCTATTAAAATAAGAACTCTCTTCTGGAAGCGTACCGCTGTCTGACACCACGCAATATGCGTTCATCTGTAAATGATTATAGTCTGAGAAACCAAAGGGCTGTAATGTCCTCACTAACGGATGGAATTTAAAGTGCCTAGCCTCAATGAATTTTCTGCTTCTTGGGTGGACGGAGTAGATCACCGGTATCTGATATGTCTCTGCCATAGCATTTACAGCATCCATCAGCGCAAAAAAATTTCTTTCAGTATCTATATTCTCTTCCCTATGGGCAGATAACAAAATATATCTTCCACTTTCTAACTGCAAGGTATCCAAAACCTTACTTTGTCGGATTTTCTCCAGATTGGCAGAAAGTACCTCTGCCATGGGAGAACCAACCACATAGGTTCGTTCCTTTGCAGTTCCTTCCATATTTAAATATCTCCTGGCATGTTCGCTGTAGCAAAGATTCACGTCCGCAATATGATCTACAATTCTCCGGTTTGTTTCCTCCGGAAGGTTCTCATCAAAACATCGGTTTCCGGCTTCCATATGGAAAATAGGTATCTTCAGACGTTTTGCCGCGATAGCAGACAATGCAGAATTGGTATCTCCTAAAATCAACAAAGCATCCGGTTGTATTTCCATCAAAATTTTATAACTTTTCGCTATAATGTTTCCAATCGTCTCCCCCAAGTCCTCCCCTACTGCATCCAGATAGATATCCGGCTGGCGAAGCTCCAAATCTTCAAAAAATATCTCATTTAATACATAGTCCCAGTTCTGTCCTGTGTGAACCAATATATGATTAAAATATTTATCACATTTTTTTATTGTCTCGGAAAGACGGATAATTTCCGGGCGGGTACCGACAATTGTCATTAACTTAAGCTTATTCATAATCTTCATCAATCCTTCCTAAACATTCGAACGGTATTCCAAAACCTCGATATTATCTGTTCTCAAAAGTAGTTCCCTAATGGCTTCAGAATTTAGATGCAACCTCTTTATTATGTGGTATATTTGCCAATTGATATCCAGATGTTTTATTGTTACTTTTCAAGTTTACTTTTAAAAACTTACGCCTTTTTTAAAAGTACCATTGTCCAAGGCAACGGTTTTCTAATCTTTTTTACTTTTAGACCATTTTCTGTTAAAAAATGTACAAATTTCCTGGTACTCCAATGCTGGATATGTCCTGGAGTATTTCCAAAATCTTTTATGTATTTTCCACGAATTAAATTCAGGCATCTCCATATCGGTTCTCTTGGTACACTTACAATAATATATTCATCAGATACACGCTTCAGCTCACTTAATGCTCTTTCTGGAAATTCCAGATGCTCCAATACCTCACAGCACAGCACACACTTATACCCTTCTCCGTTTATATTATATATATCTCCTGATGAAAATCTTACACTTGGATATTTTTTTTGCGCATCATATACAATTTTTTTTGATATATCAAATGCGTCTATTATACATTGCTCCTTATATTTTTCTGCAATATATCCTGCTACTTCTCCTTCACCACATCCAGCATCTAAAATTTTTAATCCCTCTCCTGATTTTGGGAGTAGCGAATCTAATTCAGAAAAATATCTTCTCATTATCCATTGTACAAAGAAGTTTGTAGAATGATACTTATCATAATAATTGCCTTCTGGCTGTACAATATTACTATTTTTCATTTCCCTTCTTCTCCAATTTTAAATTCTGTACCCTATATTACTTTTTCAATTTACTACTATAAAATCCACCTATTCAGCCACCTTGCAGAATAAATTTTCAATCTGCAAAACGGCTGAATAAGGCAATACATAATGTTTTGCCGTTCAATCCACCGTCATTTCTTTTTTATATAGTTATAGAAACATAAATTATCTCGCGGAATATCGCCAAAAGAAACGTTCTCTACACAAGTTCATTTATAGTATCAGGGTGTCCAGGGTCAAAGCATTCATTACACCATATCAGAGTCACTAGATTCGTATCACCTTCATTAATAATCGAATGTGCATATCCCGTAGGAATATCTATAACTTCTATTTTTTCCCCGCTGACAGGATACTCTATAATTTCTTTCTCTCCATGCTTGCGAAAACAGATTTTTCCTTTTCCACTGACCACAATAAATTTCTCATTCTTAGTATGATGCCAATGATTTCCTTTAACAATCCCTGGTTTCGAAATATTCACAGACACCTGTCCCCGATCAACACTCTTTAAGATTTCTGTAAAACTCCCCCGCTCATCTTCGTGCATCACAAGAGAGTAAGCAAATTCATTTTCCGGCAGATAACTTAAATAAGTACTGTATAATTTTTTTGCGAAACAGCCTTCTGTCATATCCGGAATGAACAGAGTCTTCCGGCTTTTTCTGAAATTATAGAGCAAATCTACTATTTGGCCCAGTGTTACTTCATATACCTCTGGGACATAGCAATAGCCCTCGGCGTTCATATGAGGCTGACCATCTAATGTCCGAAGCAATTCCTCCACGACATCATCAATATATACCAAATGCATCACTGTACATTTGTCATTTACCTGGATGGGTTGATCATGTGCAATATTATGACAAAATGTAGCCACCACGCTATTATAATTCGGCCTGCACCACTTACCAAATACATTTGGAAAACGGTAAATATAAACAGATGCTCCTGTCTCCTGTCCATAGGCAATCATCTTGTCTTCTCCTGCTTTCTTACTCTTCCCGTATGGATTCGCCAGCAACGCCTGAATTGATGACGAATACATAACAGAGCAATTATTCCCATATTTTTTCAATGTCTTCACCAAGGTGGTAGCAAAATCCACATTACCCACAGCATACTCTTCTACACTTTCTGGGCGGTTCACACCTGCTAGGTTAAAAACAAAATCACATTCCTTACAATACTCTTCTAATTTTTCAAAAGGAGTATCCAAGTCAAAAGATAAAATTTCCACATCTTCTCGCCTATCCAGTTCTGCAATCAGATTCTTTCCGATAAACCCCTGAGCTCCTGTTACTAATACCTTCATATTCTTTTCTCCCACTCTGCAATCTCATCTTGGACATAAGATAAGGTAAGCAGTTTTTTCTTTACCTGTTCTAAATCCATCAGTGTAGTATTATTAGAATTAAATTCCGACAGTGCAGCTCTTTCCAGGTTTCCATCTATAAAATATTTATCATAATTCAAGCTGCGCTTATCTGCCGGGACACGATAAAAATTCCCCATATCGATGGCATGGGCACATTCCTCATTGGTCAACAGTGTTTCATACATCTTTTCTCCATGGCGAATACCAATCACTTTTGTCTCTGTATCTGAGTGAAACAATTCCTTCACTGCCTGCGCCAAAATCCCAATAGTGCAGGCCGGAGCTTTCTGTACCATAATATCTCCGCTTTCTGCATTCTGAAAAGCATATACGACCAATTCCACAGCCTCTTCCAAACTCATAACAAATCTGGTCATAGATGGTTCTGTTATGGTTAATGGTTTTCCCTCTTTAATTTGGCTGATAAAAAGGGGAACCACTGAGCCTCTGGAACATAACACATTTCCGTATCTTGTGCAGCAGATGCTTGTCCTATCCTGAGAAACAGTTCTGGCTTTTGCTACAATGACCTTTTCCATCATTGCCTTTGAAGTTCCCATTGCATTTACAGGATAAGCGGCTTTGTCTGTGGAGAGACAGATTACCTTCTTAACCCCTGCCTCAATCGCTGTCTGCAGCACGTTTTCAGTCCCTAATACATTTGTTTTTACTGCTTCGATTGGGAAAAATTCACAAGACGGTACCTGTTTCAGTGCCGCTGCGTGGAAAATGTAATCCACACCATACATAGCTTTTTGTATACTCTGTGAATCACGTACATCACCTATAAAAAATTTTAATTTCGTACTGTACTCCGGATATCTCTGTTGATAAAAATGACGCATATTATCCTGCTTTAACTCATCACGCGAAAATATACGAATTTCCTCAATATCCGTTGTCAAAAATCTGTTCAGAACGGCGTTTCCAAAAGAACCTGTCCCGCCTGTAATCAATAAAGTCATTTTCGAAAACATAGCACCCTCCATCGTATATCATTATATATTTCAAATATTCTGCTAAATTTGCATAAGCTAGGTGGAAGAAGAATCCATAGTGAGCTACAGCGGCTGATTGCAACGACGCCTATACAAATTTAGACTTGCAATATGTACACATTATTTTATGACAGTTCCTAACAATGCACTAGATTATCAAATATCAGTCTATTTTGATAAAATTAATCAATATCACTGAATTTCGGCTGTCAGATTATATTCTTAAAAAAATTGGCGATTGTAAACCTTAATATCGGTGGTATAGTGATTGGTACACAGGTGGAAAATTTTGTAAGCTATCTTGAAATAACTCCCTCCTCGCAAACAGCGGATTCCCCTCCTGGTTTCTGTCTTCAAAACACCGCAAGTGGCAAGGAATTTTATCTGTAATAGATTAAAATAGCACAGAAACCAATAATTTATACTTCACCCCAATATTCAAAGCCTTCAAAATCTGATTCTTATTTTTTATCAAAAAATTCTTCATTTGCAACAATTCCTTTTTATGGGTCCTATCTTTTAACAATATCCTATATGTGCCACAAGAAAATGTTGTTGCTTTCTGTAATAATAGTTCTCGATATTCTGGAAATTTTATAATTGCCTCATAATATCTATCCTGATATTCTAAAGCCCTTTCATAAGAATTAACATAGCTTCTAGCATACACAAAGGATGTATTATCTTCACGTATTGTATAAAAATAAAGTTCTTCATTTGTAGAGACTTCGCGCCTTACATTTGGAATGATAAGGCGCATAAAACGCATATCTTCAATAGTTTTGCTATTAGGAAAACGGTGATTACCTATAACATCACGCGTAAACAAACGACTTGTCACATGCCCCCCCCAAATATCCTGATATGTTAGTCTAAAGAATTCATCATGTTCAGTGACTGTCAATTCAACTTCTTTAACAATCTTTTTTGTTTCATCCAAACAATCACTGCACCTTGCAATGTCCGCATCATAATCCAATAGATATGCATGAAGTCTTTCATACATATCTGGATAAATCCAATCATCGTCATCTACAAAACCAACAAAATCCCCCGTAATCAAATTTAGGGCATAATTTCTTGCGCTAGCTTGTCCGCCATTATCTTTATGAAAAATGCGAATTCGTTTATCCTTTTTTTCATAGTCTTGACATATCTTCCATGATAAATCCGTAGAACCATCATCTACTAATATGATTTCAAGGTTCGTATATGTCTGATTGATAATGCTATCTACACATCGCCTCAAAAATTTTTCTGCATTCCAAACTGGGACAATTACACTGATTTTATCCATGTCAACCTCCTACTAGTACATCAAATAATTAATAACTGACCTAATTAGCATTTAACTTATGCCGATTTTAACGGCTTCATCCTGACTTATTTCATCCATTTTATAAGTCTATTGGTATACAACTGACCTCTTGTTGACCTCTTCAAAATACAGGTATATGCGGTCAGCAAGTTCCTATCTCCTAATTAATCTTTTAAATAATCCTTTTACCAAGGCTTTCTCCGATTGATTAAATGAAAATATATACATTACTATGCTATAGCATCCACAAATCACACTTGCTACTATAAAAAACGAAATCCAATCCTTAATATGTATCACACTTGAAGCAAAATAAAAAGCTACCAATACCAGCAGAATATATTGCCCCTGTTTTAAAAATGTTTCTGCAAAAAATCTTTTCAAATCTATTTCTAAGGACCTAATATATACGATATTTGTACAAAAGATCCGAAACATATATGCCATAAAAATCCCGAATGATGCTCCTATGGATCCCCATAAAACAATTCCTGCACTTCCAATACAAAGGCTAATAACTGAAGCAATTACATTTATAATCGCCTGTTCCTTCATCTTATTTTTTGCTACTAATGCTGTACTCGCAATTTGCTGAGGCCATGAAATAAAACCAGGCAAAATCAAAAGTATGCCGCTAATATAAGCTGCTTTATATTTTTCTCCCATCCATAGGACAATAAAATCAGATCCAACGGAAATAAATCCAACCAAAATCAGCCCTAATATATATATATGTATTCTACCTATACGTATCATTAGATTTAACAAGTTTTCCTCCTTATTATCTTTTTGCAAAATTCTAGATATTTTAGGAAGAAAAAAACCATTAATTGCATTTGCAAAAGTAAAATAGTAGCCTTCTATTGTACTGGCCACCCCAAAAATAGCTACTTCAGCAGCACCAGCTAATGCACCAATTAAAGATGGCATTATATTTAAAATTAATCTTTGCGAAATATTTGTAACAGTACTCCAGACAGAAAACCCCCATATATCACACAACACTTCCCTGCTCCTATAAGAAAAATTCACTTTTACAGGAAGTGTTCTCTTAATAGCATAAAATTTAATAAAAAGTGTAAATAATCCACTGAAAGCCTGTACAAATACTAATCCACAAACGCCTCCTCCGAAAATGATTATAAGTATAGTTAAAACAATCGACATAACTTTATTAACCATGTCACATACTTTTACAATCACAAATTTTTCATAAGCTTTTAAGATTCCATTAAATGTTATAAAAGGAAAAGAAATGACACTGTATACAGCTACAATTATATACAAAATTTTTAAAGTACTTAATTCCTCTATACTAAGTTTTCCGTAAAAGAACTCAATCAAAAAAAAGAATATTATTAATACAATACTTATAACCCCACTTATGGCAAAATATAATTTATAGACTAATCCCAAAAAATCGTTTACTTTCTTTTGATTATTTTCCGCATTATATTTCGATATAAAACGTGTTACAGCTGCACTAATTCCAAAATCAATTAAGAACATACTTATTAATGAATTCGCCATAGTGTAAAGTCCATAATTGTTTTGTCCTATATTTTCTACCATCCACGGCGTATATATTAATCCAATTACAATATTAAATCCTATCGCAAAGTAAGATATAATTGCTCCTAATTTTATCTGTCTATTATCATCTACCATTCTTTTCCCCTATTGTATAACTCATTTAAATAAATCAAAAAATACATAAATTTTTCTATCACTAATTATTGCAATTTATTCAGATATTTTATTTTTTTCTTAATAATACCAATATTATCCCTAATAGAGCGATAACATATCGACAAATAAATCCTTTCACACAAATTTATTGTTCTTGAAATAGCATTCTTTCTTGCTTCAAATTTTCTATCATACTCCATATTACGTTCAATTAGGCAAGGATGTCTTAATGGAAATATTGTCTCATACGTATTTAATTTATGAAGTCTTATTGCCTCATTTCCAAGTAAATTTTCATCATTTATTGAATGAGTGCCTTCACTGTTAATTCCAATATTTTTAATCATATTATATTTAGGAACTATATTTAACCGGTCATACAAATACATAGAAACCCCATGAATTGTCTCAAAATATTCTTTACCACTACTCTTACGCTGCCTTGATCTTCTTAAAAATTTCTTCCAATGGTGCTTCGAAGGAAATTGCTTTTTTATACATTTCATTTTTTGAGAATCCTCAAGCCAAGAATAGCTTTCATCCCATGTATCTATAACACGACGCCAACTTGCCCACCCCCATATAGACCCATATTTTGAAAAGAAATAACTTTCTTGTATATTTTCTGCTATACCATAATTATTCATGCCACAGATCATGTGTATCCTCTCATCATCTTGGTAACGCTCCAATAATTCTTTACAAAACAAGAAAAAACTTTGTGTTGGTACAACATCATCCTCTAATACGATTCCCATTTCTTCTTGGCTAAAAAACCACTTCTGTGCCATATATCCTGATGGGTCGCAACCATAGTTTTTTTCCTGATACATATAATGTACTTCACATTTCCAATCTATCTCTTCTGCTATTTTTCTACATGCGGTAATCCCTAATATATCCTTTTCATTTCTAGCCCCGTCTTGATATAGATAAAGTCTACTTGGTCTAGCTTTTTTTACGGCTGCAAATACTTGCGCAAATTTCTCTGCTCTACAAAAAAACAATATAAGAACAGCTATATCTAGTTTACTCTCATACGTTTCAGATCTCTCACTCTTCATTATTTTTACTCCTTTTAAGTTCGCTCTCTTTAGCCATATCAGCACCGTCTATTATATACTCTTTCATTGCCAGAAGAAAATATAATAGGGCCTCCTTAAAAAAAACAGCACTCCTAATAAGACCAAAACTATACTTTGTATCAATTTTCTATCTTTTAAACGAAATGTCTCTAAAATCATAGGGATGAGCAACATTAAAAATACTGAATAATATTGCACTCCCCGCATAGCAGAAGCATTAACAAACACTAAAGGGATGCATAAAAGCCCCATAAAAACAGCATTAATCCACAAAGCTGATTCCTTTGCTTTATCAAGAATCACTTTATGTCTCCATGCAATCACTATACACACAAGTATATATACAACGGTAAATGCATATGGTTTACCACTAGTCTGCGTTACAAAAGTTGTATATCCAGTAAATTTTGCTACAATTTGCATAACAAAATTTTTCCCTAACATTATAACTCCAAATGCAGAAAAAGCCAACACAAAATATATCCTAGATATGGGTACTATACCTATAAAATAAAGAATTATAAAAAAAACAGCTGATTTATGCACGAGTATCCCTATAAAACATACCACCATAAATGGAAAGATTTTTCTCGATTTCAAAAAATTATATCCTCCAAAGAGTACAACAGCTGTTGCAACAGTTTGTGACATACCCGTAACAGCAAAAAAGGAGGAAAACAATGCAAAATAAACAGCAAAACTTGTCAATGGATCTACAGAATGTTTATATATCCAGTTACCTAAGGGGATTGTAAATAAACACGCCACAAAAATCAGAAATATTTGATAATTATCCGAAAAAATCTGAAACAAAATCTGCAATGCATAAAACCCTGGCTCTTCAACATCTTTTCCTTGAAACCAATCTATTAAGTTCGGAATAATATCACTTACTTCATTTAATAATCTTTTTAAAAAATGACCGCGATAATACTGCTCTGTGTCGGTTCCTATCGAAATATCACGCAGCCCAGATATTAAAATCCATTGAAAAGATGCAAGCACACAAAAAAGTTTTTTTTGTACTTTATAGTTTTTTCCATAATTCAATAACAACATTCCAGAAAGTACCATAAACAAATAGTTGAATAAATATACATACATACGATTTTCACTTTCCTATAGCTTTTAGTCCTATCTCATTCACAATTAATGAACATATTTCCATTTCATAAAACATTCTTGCTATTTTCCTTATATTCACGGCTTATGAAATACAAATTTTTTACTAAAAATATAATTTAAAATAACAACCAAAATAGATAAAAAACTTTTACTAAGAAATGTATTACACTCAAAAAACTCCACTAAAATCATAATCCCAAAAAAATCCACGAGAAATGTAGCACTGCGTGCCAAAAAAAAGGAACCAATCTCTTTTAGCAAAGATTTTATTCCCAAATAAGGTGTTTGAAAAACAAAAATTTTATTCGTAACATAGCTGAATAGCTTAACTACTAATAATGTAATGCCATTACCAACTCGGTAATCCATATCCAACATAATTAATACCTGAAAAAGTCCAATATTTAGCATCATACTCAGCCCTCCCCAAACCATATATTGAACTACTTCTCTTTTTTTCAAAAAGCTACTCTTTTTTAAAGTATTATCATTCATAAAAAGTTATAAACCTTTTCTCCTTCATATCAATTTACTAAAAAACCTCATAAAGCTTGTATTCTGATCATATTATATTACTCTTCACTAATCTGTTGCTCTAACTCTAAATTTTTGATTCTATATTGAATATCCTGTAATAATTTTCTATTTGCTGCAATTAGATCGGCCTGAAGTCCAATCATAATTGTCTGCCACCCAATTATAAGTAATACTGCTGCTAGTATAAGAGATTGAATATGTCCCCCCCCTACCCCCATAAAATAATATATCAAAAATCTTATTCCCAAACATGTACCTATTAAAAATGGCACCAAACCCGTTATAGTAAAAAATCTCAATGGCTTATACATCATGAATGCCCTGATAATTGTTCCAATGGATTTTTTTACATATCCAAACATACTATGAAATAACCTCGACCTTCTCAATTCCGCATTTGTGCGTACTTCCACAGAAGTCATCGCAATTTTTTCTCGACCAGCTTGAATAATTGTTTCCAAAGTATATGTATATTCATTAATTACATTCATTCTCATCGCAGCTTCTTTAGAATATGCCCTAAATCCACTAGGTGCATCTGGGATATCGGTATGTGAAGCTTTTCGCACTACCCAGGATCCTAAACGCTGTAGTTTCTTTTTAACAAAAGAAAAATGTTGCGTATCATCTATGGGACGCTCTCCAATTACAATATCATACATGCCATTTAATATAGGATCGACCAATTTTTCTATATCATCTGCACAATACTGATTATCTGCGTCTGTGTTCACTATTATATCTGCACCATTTCTTAGACAAGCATCTAAACCAGCCAAAAACCCTCTTGCTAATCCTTTATTCTGTTTAAAATTTACAATATAATTAATCCCCCACTCCTCTGCCATCCTAATAGTATCATCCTGACTCCCATCATTTATAATCAGATATTCTATTTTATCAATTCCTTTAATAGATTTTGGCAATGCGTCTAAAGTAATTTTTAACGTTTCTGCCTCATTGAAACACGGGATCTGAATAATTAATTTCAAAATTTACACCTTCCCATCTTATATATTCATTTTTCCTTTGCTTGCCTATAGGTCAACTGAGTCAAATCATATACATAAATGTCTCCTTTGTATTCCTTTGAAACATTAAATAAATAGCACCCTTGTGACACCTCATTAACAGGAATAAGAATCTCTCCTTCTAATTTAACAAATAGCATAGATTCTGGAGTATGCTCAAATTCAAATGATAACTCTTTGTTTTCTTTTATCAATAAAGCGTCTTTGTTTTCTTGAAATAGATTGTCTATCCATTCCACAAATAATAAATTGAACTCTGGATATTCAGTAAATCCTATCTTTCTACTATTTAAAATATCCACGTCTATTCTATTTTTTTCCAACGCAAATATCCATCTTCTATCATCTTCTAACTGGATCTCATGTTGTCCATATACAGGTGATGTCGTAATACATCTATCTGTATTATATCTATAAAAAGCATTATATTGCAATACATCTACATAGTTATCATAATTCATACATAAAATATTACGTTTCTCACTGTTTTGGTAAATGAATTCATACATAGCACTTGCTTTTCCCATTTCCATAGAAGAATTTATTATATGAGCCGCCGAAACAGCATTTATACAATAACACATACATGCTACAACAGCACAAGTTTTCATTTGATTGCTAAATAGTGAAATTATAATAGCTATACATAAAATAACTACATATATAACTGGTATTACAAGAAATGCACTATTTTCTATTCCTCTTAAGCCAGATAGCCATTTTTTATCTGGTTTCCATATCCCGCCAGTATACAAGATCCAATATCCGGCAATTACAATCAGACATAAAAATCCCCCCCCTACTATTCTTAAAATAGAATTCCCTCTATTTATAGTTTTTTTGTAAACTATTCCAAATAATACAGAAAAAACAGGTGTTATAGATGACACATAACGGCCTAAAAGCTTCTTCATTTCACCATTTGCATTATATTCTACAAATGTCGAATGTCTCGCTGCTATATAAATGAGCCCTGCACATATTATAAGCAGAAAGTATGTAATTTTTTTAATTTGACAACTTTTTTTAATAGTATCAGTCCTTTTAATAATTGCTGTCAACACAGGAGCTATACCAAGAATAGCATATAAAGAGTAACAAATAATCCATTTTACATCTGGTATAAGATGATATCCAACATTTCCTGGTGCAGAGCCTCCGGAATATAATCCCATTGTTTCTTTTAAAATTTTTATAGACATAGATTGTTGACTTCTAAAGGAATAGTAAAACGCATAGATTAACAATAATATAAATATTGTACCTAAATATAATATAGACTTTTTAAATAATTTTACTATTCGATCACAATAATTACTTTTATCTACCCCGATAATACAACTAGAACACCAATATAAAAAGAATATTGGAATAAGTATTAATGCCAGATATTTTGTTTCATATAGGCATAAGGTCAAAATTGCCGCCACTATAGTAAGTAAATATTCCCTCTTCTTCTCTGAATCATACACTATATGAAATAAAATATTAATAATCAATAAAGGCACAAATATATTTTCCGCCATTATCAATCTTGAATAAATAAAATAGATTGGTGAAAAACCAATCAAAAAACAAACTAACAGTGAAATCCTATCATTCAATATGTGTAAAAGAAGTTTATAAATCACCAATAAAGCTATTGTTTTTATTACAACATTTATAATATAACAAGCTAACCAGAAATATTTACCAAATATAAAAGAAGTTGCTATACTTAAAGGATATACTAATGGATAATGAAACGTACTCGTTACTTGTCCATACCATATTTCATAAGCCAATTGCTTATATACTTTTTCATCACTTATAATAATATAAGGGAAATCATAGAAAACATAACATAACGAAAGAATAGCAAATATAAAAATTAACACAAAAATCCTATATTGCTTTTCTAATATTTTAAACCTCAATCATACTCCCCCTTTGGTTCATTCCTTTTGTAAACCATGGCAATTGTCGAAAAATATTTCTTATAAAAACAAAATAATAGCATTGGTAATACTGATATTATTGATCTATTCATAGAATCACCAAATCCAAGTCTAGCAACCTGAGAGGTTCCATTAATCGTCCTAAGCACTCCAAAATCAATATATATTACAATTAAGCAAATACCGATAATGAAGAAAATATCTTTTTTATTTTTGTTACTATTTATATACAATAAACAAACAAATACAATACCGAGCGTGCTTCCCCAGTGTTCATTTACAAGTATAGTGTTTTTTAATATCGTATAAATATTTTCAAAATACATATTCTGAAACAAAATAAGAAGAACTATGTTAAAAACAAATAATATTCCATATAATAATCTATAGATATATTTCTCTGAAAACATACTTAGCAAATATTTGGATAATAACATATATACACCAACTAATACAAAGCATCCTCCCATTAATAATAATGTTTTATGACTTATGAAGGTTCCATTTATATCTTTTTGCAATGTAGTATATATTTTCATATAATAACCAATATAAGCAATAAATGCTGATACTAAAAACTGAAACAATTTGTTGGCCTCTTTAGAATAATATATTGCAAAACATCCTAAAATTGTACATATGGTAATCGATGCATCACTTCTCAATAAAGTGATGGTAACTACAATACAATGGATGAATATAGCATCAATCCGACTCATCTTATCTTTTTCTAACATTCTATAAAGACTATAGCAGAAAATAAACATATATATCATCGCAAGTTCCACC
>CAYQBE010000044.1:0-34757 GCA_964415625.1 uncultured Clostridium sp. | reverse complement strand
GCATGAGGCTTGCCGCTAGGGTCATATGTACAGAAATCCCAATGATTGTGTTTAAAGAACGGAATCCGTGCGGAAGCAATTTATTCTGCATTGACAGGTTTTACCTATAAGTTTTGGATGGGCGTATCGAGCGCGGTCATGGGAATCATCCTTGGGATTGCGCATTATGACGGAGCGTTGGCGACGCAGCCGGCATCCGCGCACTTTGCTATTAATTTTATGTATAATATCTTTCCGGCAATCGCAGGTTTCCTTCTGTTCTTTACCTTCAAGACAATCCGGGTAAAAGAAGAGAATGACAGACTGAGGGCGGAAATGCTGAAAGAGGAAGGCAGAGACGCATAAAAAGGGACAGACAGTTTGGATTCGGTAACCGTAGGAAATATTTCTACGGTTACCGTTATAAAAACATACTTAAAGGGAATTCCATGATATATGTCCCTGTGGGCATGGAGGAGGATGGATCATGTTAAAAGCAATCAATTTAAGAACAGAGTATCTGAAGAACCCTATAGGAATCGATATTGAAAAACCAAGATTTGGCTGGAATTTGGAAGGAGACGGTAAAAAGCAGACCGCATTTGAAATCCGGGCAGCACATTCGGAAGCAGAATTGGAGAACCATGAGATCTGGAATAGCGGAAGGGTTGCCTCTTCCAGTATGCAGCACCATGAATATGGAAAGCCGCTCCAAAGCAGAGAACGTGTTTACTGGCAGGTGCGTATCTGGGATGAAAAAAATGCGGCCGGTGAATGGAGTGAGACGGCGGTATTCGAGATGGGGCTGCTGGAAAAATCGGACTGGAAGGCGCAGTGGATTGCCGGGGATTATGAGCCGGAATCCTCACAAAGATATCCTGCAGACGAGTTTCGTAAGGTGTTCGAGGAAAACATAGACGATATGGTAAGCGCGCGTTTATATATCACGGCATGCGGGATTTATGAAACATACCTGAACGGAAAACGAATCGGAGACCAGGTGCTGACTCCGGGGCTGACCTGCTATAATGTGAGGAATCACTATCAGACCTATGACGTGACAGACTTGCTGAAAACCGGAGAAAACATCTGGGATATCTCTTTGGGTGACGGATGGTTTCGGGGAAAAATGGGAGTGTTCGGTTATTCCTACGTTTACGGCGATACGTCCTGTGTGATCGGGCAGATGGAAATCACGAAGAAAGACGGAACCGTAAAAACCATTATGACGGACGCAGATTTTACATGGTCCAATGACGGCCCTGTCCGGTTCAATGACATGAAAGACGGAGAGACCGTCGAGGGCGGGAAGCGTCCTTCCTATTCCGGGAAGGCAAAAGTGACAGAGTGGGATTCTCTTCTCTGCAGCTCCAACAGCGTGCCGGTTCTGGAACAGGAAACTTTCACACCGCAGGTGCTGGTGACCCCGGACGGAAGCACCGTACTGGATTTTGGACAGAATATCGCCGGGTATATGGCATTTTCTGTTCAGGGAAATGCAGGGCATACGGTAAAAATGCAGATGGGCGAGATGCTGGACGAGGAAGGCAATTTTACAGTTAAAAATCTGATCACAGAAGACACGACCCCGGATTTTATACCGGATTGCTGCGATGATACCCGTTTCCAGACCATGGTCTATATCTGCGGGAGTAGCGAAAGAGAATACTGGAAACCGAAATTTTGCGTCCAGGGCTTCCGTTATGTGAAGCTGGAGAACTGGCCGGAGGAAGTGAAGGCGGAGCATTTTCAGGCAATCGCAGTTTATTCAGATATGGATGTGACCGCCAGGTTCCACTGCTCCTCTGAAAACGTAGAAAAGCTGGTGGAAAATACCCTTTGGAGTATGAAGGGGAATTTCCTGGATGTGCCTACGGACTGTCCTACAAGGGAACGCGCCCCGTGGCTTGGGGATGCGCAGCTCTTCTTTGATACAGGATGCTATTTTATGGATTTTACCGCATTTTTCAGGAAATGGATGCGGGATGTATTTGACGATCAGGCTCCAGATGGGAAAGTCTATAATATCGTTCCGAAAGGGGCACAGCACGGCGGCATGAATGAGTTCGTGGAGGGCTCCAGCGGATGGACGGACGCAGGGATTCTGATCCCGTACCGTTACTGGAAGCATTTCGGCGACACACGGATGATACTGGACTGTTACGAGCCAATGAAAAAGCTGGCGGAATTTATGATCTCCAGAATGGGAGATACGTCGGATCCGGAACTGGATCAGAAGCTGGAACCCAGTGAATACAGGCAGTATATTGTAACGACAGGTTTTCATTTTGGAGAATGGAACGAACCGGGAAGTACTTCTATGGATGTGACGCTTCCGAAGTATGAAGAGGCAACCGCTTATCTGGCATATTCCCTGTGCTGTATGGCCGAGATGGCAGAGGACGTGGGAAAAGAGGAGGATGCTAAAAAGTACCGGGATATCTCGGAAAAGGCGAAGGCGGCATACCAGTATTATTTCATCAAAAACGACACCGTGGATTCCAAAAGAATGTGCCAGTATGTGCGTCCTCTGGCGTTGGGACTGACAGATGAAAGGTCTTTGAAGAATGTACAGGACGGTCTGACAAGAATGGTAAAGGAAAGTGGGTATCATGTGAGTACAGGATTTTTGTCCACCCCGTTTGTTCTGAATATGGTTTCCGAATCGGGAGATACACAAGGCGCGTACAGGATGCTGGAAAATGAAGAGTATCCGAGCTGGATCTATGAGATCAGGCAGGGCGCAACCACGGTGTGGGAGAATTGGGACGGCGTGGCCTCCCGAAATCATTACTCCAACGGCGCGTGCTGCGACTGGATCTTCAATACGGTATGCGGAATCCGGATTGCCGGGGAAAATCGGTTTCAGATCGCGCCGGTTCCGGGAGGGAGCCTGACGGAGGCATCACTGGAATACCAGAGCCTGTATGGAAAGGTGTGCTGCGCATGGAAAAAAGAGGAAGAAAAGACAAGGTATACGGTAGAAATCCCTGCCGGATGCGAAGCGGAGATTCTGATTGGCGGATGCGATACCCATGTGAGAGAAGCCGGAAAGTATATGTTTACAATATAGTATTGTCAAGCAAAGAAAATTGCCCTTGCTTATTGAAAAGCGGGGCAATTTTTTAAAAAGAGGAGCCTGAGAATACAGCGGTTCTGACAGGAGCAAGGGGGATATCGGATATGATCAAAAAAAGTTTCAATCTTAACTGGACATTTTACAATGACATACATAACACAGGTGAAATGGCCGTAAACCTTCCGCATGATGCGATGCAGACGGAAAAGCGGCTGCCGAATATGAAAAACGGCGCTGCAGCCGGGTTCTTTCCGGGAGGAAGATATGTATATAAGAAAAAAATCTTCGGAGAAGAGGAATATGCAGGAAAATCCATTTTACTGGAATTTGAAGGAATTTATATGAAATCTTCCGTCTATTTGAATGATGAAAGAATCGGCGGCTGGATTTATGGGTATACAGGATTTTATGTGGATCTGACGGATAAATTGAAGCTGGGGCAGGAAAATGAGATCCGTGTAGTTGCGGACAATTCTCAGACACCAAATAGCAGATGGTACACGGGAAGCGGAATATATCGGGACGTGAATCTGTATATTGGGGAGAAAAAGCATATCCTCCCGGACGGAATCAAGGTAGAAACCTGTTCTTTAGAGCATGCAGTTGTCCGGGTATCTGCCGAAGTGTCAAAGGAAGCGGCGGATTGTACGATAGAAACAGAAGTTTATGAACAGGAGGAAGACAGCACAGTCAGGCTTGCTGCAAGGGGAACTGGAAACGGATGCGGGATAACCATTCCTGAGGCAAAACTCTGGGATGCGGAGCATCCGAACCTGTATCTCATAAAGGTAAAGCTTATCGATAACGGCCGGGTTGTGGATGAGCAGGATGTGCTGACCGGAATCCGTACCTTAAAATGGAGCGCAAAGAAAGGAATCCAGATCAACGGCAGGGAGGTCAAGCTGCGTGGCGGCTGTATCCATCATGACAACGGGATTCTGGGAGCATGCGCATATAAAAAGGCCGAATACAGAAAGGCAAGGATTCTCAAAGAAGCAGGGTTTAATGCGATTCGCTCCGCACATAATCCGGTCAGCAAGGCGATGCTGGAGGCGTGCGACAGGATCGGGCTGTATGTGATGGATGAGGCGTTTGACCAGTGGCGCATGAAGAAGACGGATTATGATTACGGCCTGTATTTTGACGAGGAATGGGAGAAGGATGTTACGGCAATGGTCAGGAAAGACCGTAACCATCCGTCTGTGATCCTGTATTCTATTGGAAATGAAATCGCGGATACAGGAAGCACCGAGGGTGCAAAGATCAGCAAAATGCTGACGGAGTGCTGCCACAGGCTGGACCCATCCAGACCGACAGTCAATGCGATCAACCCGGTAGTTTCCAATATGGGCGGAGCAATGAACGGGTCAAAAACCACAAAAGAGGATGTGGTTGACCCCTATCTGGAAACGAAAAGCTCAGCGGCAACAGCCAGCCTGCTTGCGAATATGATCGCTACGATGGCACCATTTATTTCAAAAATGATGGGAAAGCCGCAAAAGGTGGAAAAGCTGCTGAAGCCCTGTTTTAAGGAAGTAGATATTGTGGGCTATAATTATGCGGAAAACTGCTATGAACCGCACCATACATGGCAGCCGAACCGGATCATGGTCGGGACAGAAACCTATCCCCAGTCTGTGGCCCATAGATGGCCGATGATCAGGAAGCATCCATATATAATCGGTGATTTTATGTGGACAGCCATGGATTATCTGGGAGAGGCAGGGATTGGAGTGCCGATCTATGGAAAGAGCAGGGGAGGATTTAACAGACCCTATCCATGCATCAGCGGAGGATGCGGCGTGATCGACCTGCTTGGGCATATGGAAACGGAAGGGTATCATGCGGCAATCTGCTGGGGGCAGTATCATAAGCCGTTTATCGCCGTACGCCCATTAGATCATTCGGGAGAAAAATATTTCTTTGGTTCCTGGAGGGGGACAGACGCCATCGATAGCTGGACCTGGCCGGGAATGGAAGGAAAGACGGCGGAGATTCAGGTGTACAGTGAAGGGAGCAAAGTCGAATTATTTCAAGATGGAAAATCCCTGGGGCAAAAGGAGCCGATTGATTATAAAGCGGAATTCCAGACCGTCTATCGTCCAGGTGAACTGAAAGCTGTCAGCTATGATGAAAAGGGACAGGGCATTTCCGTGGAAACACTAAAAACCGCGGGAAGCGAGAACATCCTTCAGGTTGTGCCGGAAGAACGGTCTTTGAAAGCGGACGGCGAAGATCTTGTATTCGTGTCTGTGGCACTGACAGATGCAGAAGGAATCGTTAAAACGCTGTCTGACAGGAAAGTCTCCGTGGAAGTGGACGGTACAGGCGTGCTTGCGGCGGTCGGAAGCGGAAATCCCGTGACAGAAGAAGCCTTTACAGGAAGCAGCTATACCACATGGAAAGGGCGTATGGGCTTCTATGTGAGAAGCACGGGGGAGAAAGGAACTGCGAAGATCAGGGTATCAGCGCACGGCGCAGAAAGCGTATGGACAGAAGTAACATTTGGTTAAGGATACAGAAAAGCCTGTCATCAGCGGGGGGGCTGTATCCGATGGTATTCAATGAAATCAGGGAGACAAAAATGGAATTATATATTCGAAAAAACATGTCGGCAAAACCGTTGAACCGGCATTGGCAGTATTGCGTGGGCAGCGGGCACGCAACATTAGCATTACGTGCGGATTATCTCGAACAGTTAAAGCAGGTTCATGAAGAACTGGGAATTAAGCGTGTGCGTTTCCACAGCATCTTTAATGACGATATGCAGGTTTTTATGAAATTTTCGGATCTGATGCCGCTGCCAGGCGCAGAGCGCCTTACTCAGTTGTCCTTTCGGAAGATCGGCATGGTATATGACAATATTCTTGCATGCGGCATGAAGCCCTATGTGGAACTGTCGTTTATGCCGAAGCATCTGGCTTCTTCAGACGCAAAATGCGGGTTTTACTATGGAGGCTGTATCGCGCCGCCGCGTGATGATGAAGAATGGGCAGACTTTATCAGGAAATTTGTAACATACCTGCTCGGGCGCTATGGGGCCGAAGAGGTGGAAAGCTGGCCCTTTGAGGTGTGGAATGAGCCGGATGTATTTGTATTCTGGGCAGGGACGAAGGAACAGTATTTCCATCTGTATGAGATTACGGCAAGGGCCGTGAAGGAAGTGGATGACAAGATCCGGGTCGGCGGTCCGGCTGCTTCCGGCAGTAAATGGGTCAGAAGCTTTATGGCATATTGTAAAGAACATCAGGTTCCGGTAGACTTTATATCCAGCCATCAGTATGCAGGAGACCCAATCGGGGGCGTGGAGGCTTCCGATGATCTGGAGGCGGAAAGGAATGAACAGGCTGAAGCAGTAAAACCGGAATTGATGCAGCATTTATTTGACGGGCTGGAAAATGGCAGTATGCTGGACGGGCTGAGAAGGATGATGCCGGATAAATCAGAATTGACAGATATACCGGGGGACGGCTTCCGGCAGAATGCGGCAATCGTAAAGAAACAGGCGGAAGGGCTTCCTGTATACTATTCAGAGTGGAATGAAAATGCAATTTTTTCTTCTTATACAAATGATACAAGAAAAGTGGCCGCGTATCTTGTGAAGGCGGCATTGGATACGGAGAATCTCATTGACGGTTCTTCCATTTGGTGTTTTTCGGATATCTTCGAGGAATTTTCGGAGTTCCCGCAGGAATTTCATGGGGGATTTGGCCTCATGACCCACAGCGGAGTTCCGAAACCGCAGTATTACTCAATGAAAATGCTGGCAGAGCTGGAAGATGACAGGCTGGAGCTTGGAGACGGCACCACAGATGAGGAGATTGGCGCGGCGGCATTTACGGGAAACGGAAAATTGCAGATTCTGTTATTCCGCCAGAAGATGAAAAATCTGGATCTGCCGAAAGAGACGGCGGTAATCCGGGTTGAACTGGACGCAGAACCACAAAAGGTATTTCTGGAGAGGATTGACGAGGATCATGGCAATCCGCTGAAGGTGTGGGAATCATGGGGAAGCCCGGAGGATTTAAAGCCGGAAGAAAAAGAAGCGCTGATCAGTCAGACAAAGGTTGAAAAAGAGGCGGCGGGGTATCGGTATGAAAACGGATATCTGATGCTGGATGCGGAAATGGGAGTGAATGACATTTATTTGTTTACGATTATAGTATAGGAAAGTTTCAACAGAGATAAATCAGGAAGAAAAAGATTCATGCGGTACAAATGCTTGAATATGGCAGAAATTCAAAAAGAGAGTGGAAAGTATATAATAAATATTATCACGAAAAAAAGTTTTTCAGTACCAAAAGGAGGAGAAAAGATGACAGTACCAGATTTTCAGGATGCAAAGGAAATGGAAAGGGAGATCCTGCGGGAATGCCAGAAGCCGTATACGCCGCAGCAGCTTGCGGAGATCCCGGTAATCATGAATGTAAAGAACAAGTATTTCTGGTGTGTGGACCAGCAGGAATGGGATCTGATGGAGGAGGTGTTTGTGAAGGAGGGTTTCACCACTTACTGGAACGGACAGCCGGGATTTACGGTGCGGGAGATGCAGATCGAGCAGAATAAAAAGGTATGTAGCGATGCAATGGTCCCGATGCATATGGGACATAACATGATCGTGAGATTCCAGGATGATACGCATGCGCAGCTTTTGACCAGACTCAATGATTATCACACGTACAAGGATGACGACTCGACATATGAAGGATTTGGATATTATGTAGACGATCTGGTGAAGGAAGAGGATGGGATCTGGAGAATCCAGACATTGCGGCTGACTTACCGTGTTTTGTTGGGCGCTTTGCGGCAATAGATGTTAAAAGCGTATATACATCTGTCACACAGCTTTAAGCAGAAAAGGAAATGATAGTATGGATAAAGGGGATTGTAGTCATAGATTTCAGACCTTACATTCGATTACAAAAGAACTAAAAATTGCAAAAGTAATGTGTTGGTTTTCATTCATTATATCGGTCATAACAATGACCATGGGGATTATTGTTTCCTGCCGTTTCATTAGCAATTTGGAGGTAAGAGGTATTTTCATATCGTTGTTGGTGATTATGGGAGTCAGCGTATCGTCTTTCATGGGAATTTTATCAAAATGCAATGCGATTTGCAGAGAGAATTTGAAAGATTAAATAGAGATTTTAAGGAGAAGGGCTTATGAGTTTGTTAAAACGGGAAGGAACGATTGGAAAACTGAAATTAAAAAACCGGATGATCATGGCGCCGATGGGAATCCATAACGGGGATTACACGCAGGATACAGTGGCATTTTATCAGGCGCGTATTGAGGGCGGTGCCTCCATGATCCTATGCAACACGATGGTAACGGGAGCGTTTGAAGATACTTCGGCCTCCATGTTGCTTACATCAGAAAATATTGACGCATTTCATGAAATCTGTAAGATTGCCCATGCAAAGGACTGCAAGGTGTGTCCCCAGCTGATGCCGGGATGCGGAAGAGTAGGCGGCCCTGCCCCGCAGTACGGTGTGCCGGTGAGCGCGTCCGCCTGTGACTGGATGCATGCGCCGGGCGTGCCTTGTCATGAATTGACGTTGGAAGAGATCCAGCTTTTGCTGGATGAATTCCGGCGCACAGCGAAGCTTGCGGTCGGGGCAGGCGCGGACGCGATTGAGATCCATGCCTACGGCGGATATTTGACAGACCAGTTCCTGACCGCATGCTGGAATACAAGGACAGATGCGTACGGCGGCAGTCTGGAAGGACGGATGAAATTCCTGCTGGATATGGTGCAGATCGCAAAGGAAGAAGGCGGGGACGATTTTCCGGTCATCGTAAAATATTCCGCAAGCCATGATCTTCCGGTGGAATATGGTTTCCGCGGAATTGAGGAAGGGATTGAGATTGGGAAGCGTCTGGAAGCGGCTGGCGTAGATGCCCTGCATGTGGATGCGGGCTGCTACGAGAAATGGTATTACGCAATGCCTCCGGTTTATTTTCAGGAGATGACCCCTCAGATCGGGATCGCGAAAGCAGTCCGGGAAGCGGTCTCCATCCCTGTGATCACCCATGGAAGGCTGGGGGATGTGGAAAAAGCGGAGGCGGCGCTCCGGCAGGGAAGCTGTGATTTTGTGGCGGTCGCCAGAGGAATCCTTGCTGACCCGGAGCTGCCAAATAAAGTGATATGTGGAAATACGGAAGGGATCCGGCCCTGTATTTCCTGCAATGACGGCTGTATCGGACAGGTATTTGCAGGGCAGCCCGCAGGCTGTGCGGTCAACCCGATCTGCGGGCATGAAAGAACGCGCCGGATTCCACAGGCACGGGAGAAAAAGAAGGTCTTGGTCGTGGGCGCAGGCCCGGGCGGCTGTGCGGCGGCTTTGATGGCAGACAAGGCTGGACACGCGGTGGAAGTCTGGGAGAAAACTTCGAAAATCGGCGGAAAGGCTCATGCGGCTGCAAGACCCTATATGAAGGAGGACATGCTGGCGCTGAGTAATTATTACCGGATACAGCTTGCGAAAAGTGATGTAAAGATCCGCTGCATGACAGAGGCAGATCCGGAAGCTGTCAGGAGGTATGCACCGGACGTATTGATCTGGGCAGCAGGCGGGAAGACGCTGATGCCTGGAAGCATCAAAGGTCTGGAACAGCCGATCGTACATGCGGCAGAGGAAGCGCTGGAGAAGCAGATCGTGACAGGGGATACGATTGTGATCGCGGGCGGCGGGCTGGTCGGAACAGAGACAGCCGTACATTTTGACCGCATGGGCAAAAAAGTGATTTTGATCGAGATGGCAGAAAAATTGCTGCCCAATCCCCCGTTCCCGATGAATGACATCCAACTTCGGGGACTGGTGGAACAGTCCGGGATTGAGGTGCATACGAATACGAAGCTGATTTCCGTAGAAAAAGACGGTGTGACCGTAGAAGGGCCGGAGGGAATGGAAAAGATTGCATGTGATACGGTACTGATGGCTCTGGGATATGCGGCCACTGCGCAGGAAGCAAAACAGTATGAAGAAATCTGCCAGGTTATTTCTATTGGAGACAGCAATCAGGCGCGCAATATCCTGTCGGCGGTAGCAGAGGCCTATGAAGCGGTAGTAAAGATTTCATAGTCTGCGGTTCGCTGACTTCGGAGCACAGACGGAAAACGCAGGATAGATATAAACAGAAAAGAGGTAGAAAAAATGGCATTTGATAAATTATTCAGCCCTATCAAAATCCGTGGGCTGGAACTGAAAAACAGAGTTGTGATGAGCGGTATGGGAACCCACATGACAGGGATGGATTCCAGTGAAGTCAACCAGAAGCTGATCGACTATCATGTGGCCCGCGCAAAGGGCGGCGTGGCAATGAACACTACAGAGGTGTGCAGTGTGGACGCAGCAAGCTCCCCGAAAGGATTTATGGCGATCAGCGAGGACAAATACATTCCGGGGCTGAAAAAATTGTGTGATGCGGTACATGAGGCAGGCGGGAAGATGTGCGTACAGCTCTGGCAGGGCTCTCTGGCGGTAGGGATGGACCCTGCGGCGGAAATGCTGGTTGTCTCGGATATGCCCGTATCTGCGGAATATACGATACCCGGTATCTCCATAGAACGGCTGAAAAGTGTGGCGGAAGCCTATGGGAAAGCAGCGGCAAGGGCGGTCAAGGCAGGATTTGACGCGGTAGAATTTCACTGCGCCCATAACTATCTGCCCCATTCCTTTTTATCCGGAGGGATCAATCATAGAACCGATGAATACGGCGGTTCGTTTGAAAACCGTGTAAAATTCCCCCTGGAATGTATCGAATCAATCCGTAAAAACATCCCGGAGGATATGCCGCTGTTTATGCGTGTGGACTGCCATGATGATTTTCTGGAACATGGCCTGACCATCGAGGATATTATAGAATTTTGTAAGCTGGCGAAGGAAAAAGGCGTGGATGTGCTGAATATTTCACGGGGAAATATTCTGACGGCAGCCGTCATGTACGAGACGCCTCCGGTTGACCTGCCGAACGGATTCAATGTAGAGCAGGCGGCGCGGATCAGAAAAGAAACCGGTATGCTGACGATGCCTGCGGGACGGATCAATACCCCAGGGTATGCGGAACAGATTCTGGAGGAGGACAAAGCAGACCTGATCGTGATGGCACGCGCGCAGCTTGCGGATCCTGAATTTTGTAATAAGGCGAAAACAGGGAAGCTGTCTGCGATCAAATATTGCATTGGATGCGACCAGGGGTGCTATGATTATTTTGTAGATCTGACAAAGGAGCACATTTCCTGTCTGCGCAACCCGGCTGTCGGGCATGAGGCAGAATATGAATTCAAGAAAACGGAGAATCCAAAGAAGGTGCTGATCGCAGGCGGCGGAATGGCAGGTCTGGAAGCAGCGGACGTGCTTGTGAAACGCGGGCATACTCCGGTGATCTACGAACAGGATGACCATCTCGGCGGACAGATGCTGCTTGCAGGCGTGGCTCCCAGAAAGGCAGATACGGCGATGGCGGCAGAAATGGCGGCCAGAAATGCGGTGGATTCCGGTGTGGAGATCCATCTAAATACAAAGGTGGATGCAGAAGTGCTGAAAGCGTGCGGTCCGGATGAGGTCATCATTGCGATCGGGGCGGAACCGCTGATCCCGGCGATCGACGGCGTGGGGGAAAGCTATGTGACGGATGCGCATACGGTTCTCAGGAATCGGACAAAGCTGGACGGAAAAATCGTTGTGATCGGCGGCGGGCTGGTCGGGCTGGAAGCGGCGGAATATCTGAAAAATCCAGAGAATCAGGTTACGGTCGTGGAGATGCTGGAGGAAGTGGGAAAAGACCTGGGAGAAATGCGGAAGATCGCAGTGAATATGGCAATCGCGGAAGCTGGCATCCAGACCATGGTAAGCACAAAGTGTCTGAGCATTGGAGAGCACAAAGTAAAAGTGGAAAAAGACGGCGTCAGGGAGGAACTGGAAGCGGATACCGTGGTAATCGCAGTCGGCGCGAAATCCCGGCCAACGGAAGAAATCACAAATATATGCGGGGAGATGGGGATTCCCTGCCATGTGGTAGGAGATGCCGTGAAAGCAAGGCGGGCATTGAATGCGATACATGAGGCATTTGCGGTGGCACGGGAAATATAAAGAAACGTGAATAAATAGCAGGCTGTGTCAAAGGTGCCTGATGAGGCATCGGATGTCAGGGATGCCTTTGACACCTGCGCTCTTTCAGACTAAGAAAGGAAAAAGAAAATGAAGAAAATTGTATTTTTAACCGGGGCAACCGGAACGATGGGCCAGGAAACGGTAAAGAAGTTTATGGAAAACAAAGAGGAATTTACACTGCGCGTGCTGGCTAGGCCGTCCGAAAAAAATAAAAAGATTCTGGAACCCTATCAGAAGGATCTTGAGATTATCTGGGGCGACCTTAAGGATGATGATAAATTAAGAGAATGTGTAAAGAATGCGGATTATGTACTGCATGTAGGCGCATTTTTATCACCATTCGCGGATGAGCATCCGGAAGAAGCCATGCGGATTAATTATGGCTCCACATTGTCGATGTTGAAATCCATTAAAGAACTGGGACAGAATGACACAACCAGGTTCGTTTATATTGGAACCGTGGCACAGACCGGAGACCGTATGCCGCCGATCCATTGGGGGAGAGTCGGAGATCCTATGAAGCCTTCTATATATGATTATTATGCAGTCAGCAAGTGCGCCGCAGAACGTGCAGTCATTGAATCGGGGTTAAAATATTGGGTATCTATCCGGCAGACTGGCATGATGCCGGTCAATGCGGCAAGCGGTGAATATGCGATCATCAGCCATCAGCCCTATAACAACTGTCTGGAGTGGTCCAATGCGGAGGATTCGGGAAATCTGATGCGGAATGTCTGCCTGGACGGCGTACCGGAGAAATTCTGGAGAAGGGTATATAACTTAAGCAGCGGCGCCGATTACCGCCAGACCTGTGCAAGCTTTTCACTGGCTCTTGGGGGAGATGTACGTCAGACCAATGAACCAAACTGGATGGCTACAGGGAATTTCCACGGACACTTCTATACGGATGCGGATGAATTGGAAGCGCTGGTTCCGTTCCGCACCAAATCCTATGCACAGCAGATTCAGGAAATCCAGATGGGATTCATGGAAATGATGAAAGCGGCAGGACCGGACTTTGCAATGCCGACCCCGGAACAGCAGAAGGAGCATACAAAGGCAGTGATCAGCCAGCCGGGCGGAGTCCTGCAATTTGTAGCGGATGGGGATGAAGAGCGGATAAAAGTGTGGTTCGGCTCGCGTGAAAAGTATGAGGCGATTCCGAAAAAATGGGATGATATTGTGCTGTCAAAACCAATCGACCTGCCGAATTTCCTGGATCATGGTTTTGATGAAACAAAACCGGCAGAGGAGCTGGGGATTGAAGATATGCGGCAGGCAGCGGCATTCCGCGGCGGAAAATGTCTGTCCGAAACGATGGAAAAGGGCAATCTATATACAGCTTTGAGATGGCAATGTGCATCAGGACACGAATTTGAAGCAACACCATATACGGTATTATTTGCCGGTCACTGGTGTCCGGAGTGTATGTGCGGCGAATGGAGATATGGTGAGGAAGCAGAAGTAAACCCATTCTTTGCACAAGTATGGAAACCGCTCCACGAGGGAGAGGAGAATTTCCGGGTGAAAATGGCTGCGGATGCAAAGCTGATTGACAGGCTGTATCAATAAATTATCCGCCTGTACGGTTGGATGCTTTAAAGAGCCTTTAACCGTACAGGTGGAAATTTATTAAAATGAATATGATTGCTTGCGCCTTGTGAAAACTGGGAATGCTTAATGCCGCGGCATGAGCATTCCTTAAATTTTGCATCACGCAACCGCAAGTTTACATGATTTTCTTCAAAAGCAACAGCAATCTGCTTGTATTTACACGGTATTTTTCCTATAATTCGGACAGACAGTCCGGACTGCTGTAAAATGAAAGATACCGCGTAAGTTATGATGCGGATTCAGGAAAGGAAGGAAATGCAATGAGTTTTGGAGAAAATCTACAGTTTTATAGAAAGAGGAATGATATCACTCAGGAACAGCTTGCGGAGCAGATGAGTGTGTCCAGGCAGACGATCTCAAAGTGGGAATCGGAGAACTCTTATCCGGAGATGGAAAAGCTGCTTCAGCTCTGTGATATGTTTGGATGCACGATGGATGTTTTGCTGCGGGGGAATGTGCAGGAAAGTCTGCAGGAGGATACGGCGGGATATGACCGGCATATGACCCGGTTTTCTGTAAAGATCGTGGCCGGGATTGGGGTGATCCTGTTCGGCCTGATCCTGCGGATTCTGGGAGAGGCATTTGGGAAGCCGGACTACCTTGTGGATACGGTATTCCTGCTGGTTGCCATGACGGGAATCCTTGTGATCATAGAAGGCGGCATGCAGCACGGCCGCTTTGTAAAAAAACATCCGCAGATTAATCCTTTTTACAAGGAGGAAGAACTGGAGCTTGCGGAAAACAGATTCCGGGTGCGGATCATTGCCGGAATCGGGATTCTCTTTGCGGGAGTTCTGGCGTCCGTCATGTCAGAAGGGTTTCCGGTTCCGGCAGGATGTACGAATGAGATTTATGACAGTGTAACCCTGTTATTGTTTACCGTCGGAATCTGTACCATTGTATATGCGGGGATGCAGAAGTCAAAATACAATGTGGAAGAGTACAACAAAGAGAACTCTCCGGTCAAGAGTCGGAAGGATCAGCTGGTTGCGGTCTGGTGCGGATGCATCATGATCGTGGCTACCATCCTTTTCTTCATTGCCGGGCTGGGTTATGAGATGTGGGAGAAATGCTGGCTCGTCTATCCGATCGGCGGGATGCTCTGCGGGATCGTGACGTTGATACTCAATGGGATATATAGGGAATAAAGACTTTCCAGCCTGTGTGCTGTTTATGAGGGGGCGGCTGAATCCTCTGGTGCAGAGGGGGAAGTGGGCTTTTTGACTGCGGTGTACAGCTTTTATTCATAGCCCACATAGTGCAAGCGGTAGTCTTCGGTCACAAAAACGGCCTGAACATCCTCCAGGCTTTCAACCAATGCGCTGCCTTCTTCCAGCCCCAGTGCGAAGCAGCAGGTGCTTAAGGCATCCCCGTCTGCGGAAGAGTCGGTAATGACCGTTGCCTGGAGCAGGCGGTTGGTATAAGGATAGCCTGTCTCCGGGTTCAGGATGTGGTGGTACAGCCTGCCGTCCTTTTCAAAATACCGCTGATAAACCCCGGAGGAAACTACGGAGCGGTCCTGAATCTCTATAATATCAATGGGGGCATTCTGCTCATCAAAGGGCTTCTGGATGCCGATGCGAAAGGGACTGCCATCGAAGGACGCCCCAAGGGTGAGCACATTTCCGCCCAGGTTGATCAGGGCATGCTTCACCCCCTCTTTTTTCAGATACTCTTTCAGTCGGTCGGCAATGTACCCCTTGGCAATGCCGCCCAGGTCTATCTTCGCCTGAGGATCCTGCAGTGTGACCGTACAGGCATTTTCATCCACCAGAACCTTTCTGTAATCTACATGGGAGCGGGCTTCTTCGATTGCCCCGGCATCAGGAACCGTATGTTCTGGCTGCTCCGTAAAATTCCAGAGATCACTCAGCGGCGCGATGGTGATGTCAAATTTTCCGCCGGAGAGTTCGCAGTAGTCCAGCCCCAGAGAGATCAGCTCGATCGTTTCTTGTGATACTTTCACAGGGGTTCCGGCGGAGGCGTTGATCCGGGAGACTTCGCTGGTCTCGATCTTATTACTGAAAAGAGACTCATAATCTTCACAGATATTCTTACATTCATCCAAAACAGAAGTGCTGACGCCCCATGCGTCAATCTGGATCACGGTATCAAAATAAATGCCTGTGACACTCAGCTTCTCATCCTTACGCGGAGAAGAGCAGGAGGTAAGTGCCAGAAGAAGTAAAATGGTGATGAAATGAAAAAATGATGTTTTCATGTATCTGTTCCTCGTTCATCTCCTGTTTTTTCTAGGTGCCTATCCAATCGAAAGGTATTCATCCAGCCGTACATCCTCCAGCGCGGCGATCAGATCTGCGAATGGTATCAGATTTCCGCTTACGGCGTATGCTTCCAGTGCGTCAAAATATTCCAGCCGGTCTTCCTTGGCGATGGAGACAGGAAGAAATCCCTGGGCCATGAGCTGATAATTCATGAGCATACGGGAGGTGCGGCCGTTGCCGTCCACGAAGGGATGGATTTTTACGAATTCGGCATGTGTCCATGCAGCCAGTTCGATTGCATTTGAGTCAGTCCGGTACGGCAGATCCGCAAAAAAGTTTTTGATCTGCCGGTACATCTCATTGGGTGAAGGCGGCCTGAACCCTGCACCGGAGATTCGAACCTCGACATTTCGGTAGATTCCGCCGATCAGGATATTTTCCATCAGCAGCGCGTGGATATCCTTCATGACAGCTTCGTCTAAAGGATGTCCCTCTGCGATACGTTTCTTAACATAGGTAAAGGCTTTTGCGTGATTAGCCACCTCATAGATTTCGCGGATGGTTTTTCCGCCGACGGAGAGACCATCCTCCAGAATCGCTTTTGTCTGGATCAATGTCAACGTGTTGCCCTCAATTGCAGTGGAATTGTGGGCATATTCAATATCAAAGCTTCTGTCAAAACTTTCCAGCGCTTCTTTCGGGAGGGTGTTTCGTATTTGATCAAGCTGCTCTTTTTTTTGTAAAAGGAGTTCCCAGGTCATTCCTTTACCTCATTTCTACTTTATTCAAAAATATTATATCCGGAAAAAAGGAGAAATACAATCCTTATATTTCTTTACCTGTGATAGAATATATACAGAAATAGTGGCGAACAGATATTCGAAAGATGTTGCAATCTTGAAAAGTATATGGTATGATGGTCAGAGCAAATGACAGAGCATCAGGAGGTACTATGAGGAGAAATGACTGGATATTGATTGCAGTGGTGCTGGCGGTGTCAGCCATTTTTCTTGGAATCCATTTTTTGCGCCCCAACCAGAAGGGCGGCATTGCGGAAGTTACGGTAGATGGGGAGGTATTCGGTTCCTGGCCTCTTTCCGAGGATCGTACGATTGAGATTGGGGACGGGAACCGCCTGGTGATCGAGGACGGGAAGGCGGATATGGTCTGGGCGGACTGCCCGGACAAGCTGTGTGTGAATCAGAAGGCAATCTCCCGGGAAGGTGAGAGTATCATCTGCCTGCCCAACAAAGTCGTGGTTTCCATTGTGGGCGGTGAGGAACGGGAAGTAGATGCGGTAACTTGAAGAGTTTTCCACCTGTACGGCTGCATCAGCAGCCGCAAAAGTGCGATGGCATGGAATTTTGCGAATGGATAAGCGGGGTGGATGATTCTCGGAGCGTCCAACCGCACAGCGGGATTTTTTCTGCACAGGGGGAATATATTTGAGAAACAGAGCGGCATATTTCGGCGTATTTACGGCATTGGCCCTTATATTCAGTTATCTGGAAAGTCTGATCCCCATCCAATTCGGGATTCCCGGGATCAAGCTGGGGCTTGCCAATCTGCTGACGGTGATCCTTCTATATAAAAGGAATACGAAGGAAGCGTTGCTCCTGTCTGTAATACGGGTCATTCTGTCCGGTTTTCTGTTCGGAAATCTGTTCAGCATCGTGTACAGTCTGGCAGGCGGGATTCTGAGCCTCCTTGTGATGGCGGTTCTGAAAGGAACCGGGAAGTTCAGTGTGATGGGAGTCAGCGCCGCAGGCGGCGTATTCCACAATATGGGTCAGCTTCTGGTAGCCATGGCAGTTGTAGAGACTTACCGGGTGGGGTATTACTTTCCGGTACTTCTGATTGCGGGAGTGGTGACAGGGCTTCTGATCGGTGTCGCGGCAGAGCAGGTATTGAAGCGGCTGGAAAGCTTCCGGTTCGAGTCATGATCTAAAGATACAAAAGGAGAAGTACAGGGATGATATCATATATCAGAGGAAATCTGGCAGCGATGGAGAGGGATAAGGTGATCGTAGATGTCCATGGTGTGGGGTATGGGGTTTTTATGCCGGAGCGTTCCATGGGCCTTCTGCCCCAGATGGGAAGTGAGGTTAAGCTTCATACCTATCTGAATGTCCGGGAGGATGCCATGCAGCTCTTTGGTTTTTTGACCAGGGACGATCTGGCAATCTTCAAGCTGCTGATCGGAGTCAGCGGTATCGGGCCCAAGGGGGGATTGGGAATCCTGTCCCAGCTCTCTGCGGATGACCTGCGGTTTGCGGTTCTGTCAGGAGATGTGAAGGCAATCTCCGCGACCCCGGGGATCGGGAAAAAGACGGCGGAGAAGCTGATCATTGAATTGAAGGATAAGCTGGATCTGGACGATATGCTGCATCCGGAAGGGGAAGGGATTCCTGCGGCAGCAGCGGATTCAGGGGCGACTTCGGTGCAGTCCGAGGTTGTCCAGGCACTGGTGGCGCTTGGCTATGGAAGTACAGAGAGCCTGAAGGCCGTGAAGAAGGTGAAGCTGGAAGACCCGACGGTGGAGGAAGTGCTGAAGGCTGCGCTGAAGAATTTTTAATTGTGCAGTTGGAAAAATGTCCAGGAGAACTGTAGAAAAACAACGTGTGCAGACAGATCAAGCTGCCTGAGCTGTTTTCCAACAGTGCCCGCAGGCAGGAAACCGCAGTACTTACATAACAGGGGAGTCATATGGGAAAGAGGATCATAACAACAGAAAATCTGGAAGAAGATATCAAAATAGAAAATCATCTCCGCCCGCAGCGTTTAAAGGATTATATCGGGCAGGAGAAGGCGAAGCAGACGCTGGGCATCTATATCAGCGCTGCGAAGGAGCGGGGCGATGCCCTGGACCATGTGCTGTTTTACGGACCGCCGGGGCTGGGAAAGACCACTCTGGCAGGGATCATTGCCAATGAGATGGGGGTAAATATCAAGATCACCTCCGGGCCGGCCATTGAGAAGCCGGGGGAGATGGCGGCGATCCTGAACAACCTGCAGGAAAATGATATCCTGTTTGTGGATGAGATCCACCGTCTGAACCGTCAGGTTGAGGAGGTTCTGTATCCTGCAATGGAGGATTATGCCATTGATATCCTGATCGGGAAAGGGGCGACGGCACGTTCGATCCGCCTGGACCTTCCGAAGTTTACCCTGGTGGGGGCGACCACCCGCGCTGGGATGCTGACCGCGCCGCTGCGGGACAGGTTCGGGGTCATCCATCATCTGGAATTCTATACAGAAGAGGAGCTGACCACCATCATCCTGCGTTCCGCCCGTGTGCTGGAGGTGGAGATTGAGGAAAATGGGGCCAGGGAGCTGGCAAAGCGTTCCAGAGGGACTCCGCGTCTGGCCAACAGGCTCTTAAAGCGGGTGCGGGATTTTGCCCAGGTCAAGTATGACGGTGTGATCACGGAGGCCGTGGCGGATTATGCCCTGGATCTTCTGGATGTGGATAAGTACGGCCTGGACAATATTGACCGGAATATCCTTCTGACAATGATCGAACGGTTTCAGGGAGGGCCGGTGGGACTGGATACTCTGGCGGCATCCATTTCCGAGGATGCGGGAACCCTGGAGGACGTCTATGAGCCGTACCTTTTGAAAAACGGATTCATACAGCGGACCCCGCGGGGACGCGTGGTCACCGAACTGGCCTATGCCCATCTGGGGATAGCGGCAGGGAATTGAACATATGAATGTCCGTTCCTGGGCCGTGCGGTCACAGGCCAGTACGATACCGGGGCTGGAATCCGGCTTCTTGCCGTAAGGCAGCTTTCTAATAGGCGGATTCGTTACAGTTCGCTTGCCGGTCGGCCGGCGAACTGTAAATTCATGGAAAAAACAGTTGGTTTTTGCTGTCGGATAGTTTATAATAACAAGTAATAAACGCAAGGGGAGGAAGCTATGAGTTCAGCAAAACATTTTACAGAAGTACTCATCGGAGGAAAAGTTTATACTTTAAGCGGATTTGAGGGAGAAGAATATCTGCAGAAGGTATCTTCTTATCTGAACCATAAGATTACGGAATGTGCGAACAGCGATGGTTACCGCAAGCAGAGCGCCGACACTCGCAATGTACTCCTTGCCTTGAATATTGCGGATGATTACTTCAAAGCGAAGAAGCAGGGAGATTCCCTGGAAAGCGACATTGAACTGAAAGACAAAGAGATGTACGACTTGAAGCACGAGCTGATATCTGTCCAGATCAAGCTGGAGAATGCGGAAAAAGAACTGGCGAAGATGAAGGAAGAAAATAATGACCTGCAGATGCAGATCGTGAAACTGGAAACCGAGATGAAAAACCGAAGAAAGTAAAATCCTGTTTTGTGTGCGGACGGCGGCTGTGAGGACTGACCGGTTCGCAGCGGTTTGGGAGAGAGATTTTTTCGGTAGTATGTGCAGGAGGCTATGATTTCAAGACGGGACATCCAATATTGCGGAGAAGATTTAAAAATAAACAGAGGGCGTTGTGTGGAAGTACTGGCTCCGGCAGGGTCATATGACAGCTTCCGGGCAGCGCTGACGGCAGGGGCGGATGCGGTATATGCAGGCGGCCCTCATTTTGGTGCACGCGCATATGCAGAGAACTTTACCGAGGAGCAGCTTCTGGATGCGATCGATGAAGCGCATCTGCATGGGCGGAGGTTCTACCTGACTGTCAATACACTTGTGAAGGATCAGGAGCTGCCGCAGCTTTATGATTATCTGGCCCCACTGTACCGGGGCGGGCTGGATGCAGTGATCGTACAGGATACCGGCGTATTCCAGGTGGTCCGCACCTGCTTTCCGGATCTGGATATCCATGCCAGTACGCAAATGACCATCACCGGGGCAGGAGGCGCCAGGTTTTTGAAGGAATGCGGCGCCGTGCGCGTCGTTCCGGCGAGGGAGCTGTCTCTGGAGGAGATCCGGCACATGAAGCAGGTCACCGGGATGGAGATCGAATGCTTTGTCCACGGCGCGCTCTGTTATTGCTATTCCGGACAGTGTCTGCTCAGCAGCCTGATCGGAGGAAGGAGCGGGAACCGGGGGCAGTGTGCCCAGCCTTGCCGCCTGCGTTATACATCAGGCGGTAAAAAAGGATATCTGCTGAGCCTGAAGGATATCTGTACGCTGGAGCTGATCCCGGATCTGATCGACGCGGGGATCGATTCCTTTAAGATCGAAGGGCGGATGAAGCGTCCGGAATATGTTGCCGGAGTGACGTCGATGTACCGGAAGTATGTGGATCTGTATCAGAAGTCGGGCAGAGAGAAGTTCCGTGTCAGCGAAGAGGATCAGGAAATGCTGCTGGATCTGTATAATCGGGGCGGATTCCATACAGGCTATTATCAGCAGAAGAACGGCAGGGATATGATCGCGGCGGACCGACCGAACCATGCTGGGGTTCCAGCCCTAAAGGTCATGGATCAAAAGGGCAGGGAAGTGACTGCAAAGGCGTTGACTCAGATCCACAGAGGGGATGTTCTGGCATTTCCTCAGCAGGGAGATCATACCTTTGGAAAGGATTACGAGAAGGGCAGCCGGATCACGATCCCTTTGCCGAAGGGAAAACATTTGGAAAAAGGGCTTGTCCTGAACCGGATCAGAAATGAAAAGCTGCTCGGGGAGCTCCGGGATTTTCAGAAGCAGGGAAAATTAAAAGAAAAAATTTATGGTTTCTTAAGGCTTTATTCCAAGGAACCTGCTATGATAACGGTATGTATGGGTGAAGTGTCTGCGCAGGCAATTTCGGAGATCACAGTGGAACAGGCGGAGAAAAGCCCGCTGGATGAAGCTCGTATCCGGAAGCAGCTGGAAAAGACCGGAAATACGGAATTTGAATTTGAAGCTCTGGAGATCGATCTGGAGGAAGGGATATTTCTGCCGATGCAGCAGATCAATGAGCTGCGGAGACGGGGACTGGAGGAACTGCGCAAAAAAATATGCATGCAGTACCACAGGCCGGAGGCAGCTGCTCAGGCCGGGCGCTTTTTAACAGGGCTATTGCCGGAAAGAGAAAAGAGCAGGGCAGGCGCATTTCATTTCTCAGCGCTGGTACAGACTATCTCTCAATTGGACGAGGTATGTGCATATCCCGAAATATCCCGAGTCTATATAGACAGCGCAGCCTTGGGGATGCTCAGCGGCGGAGAGGCATTGGCGGACCGCTGCGGCTGGCTTCGGGCGCAGGGGCGGGAGGTATTCCTTGGGGTGCCCCATATTTTCCGTGAGCAGGCGGTTCAGATGTGGGAAGCACGGATGAGATGCTTTGAACGGATCCATTTTGATGGGATCCTCCTGCGGAATTATGAAGGCGTTGCGCTTTGGAACGGCGCGGAAGAAAAGGAACAGTTACTGCAGGCGCCCGGTCAGGGTGGGAACAGCAGCGGGGACAGAAAAGCGGGCGGATGGATTTCGGGAATTGACAGGAATGTGATCCTGGATCATAATGTGTATGTCATGAACCAGGCCGCGAAGGCATTCTGGAATCAGCAGGGGGTACGGGAATTTACCGTGCCTGTAGAATTGAACAGAAACGAGATTCTGCATCTAGGCGCAGAGCATATGGAGATGCTGGTCTATGGATACCTTCCGGTGATGGTGACCGCGCAGTGCCTTGCGAAAACCGTAGACCAATGCCGAAAGAAGTCCAGGGCGAAAGCGGCGTATTCCGGAGGAGAAAATCCGAACGAAAATATAAGGGAACTGACGGATCGGTACGGAAATCCGTTTTTGGTGGAAAACCGCTGTGAGGACTGCTATAATATCATTTATAATTCGGTTCCGCTCTGTCTGTTTGACGAGAAAGCGGCATTGAGGGACATCGGCCCTTCCCGGCTCCGGCTGCAGTTTTCCGTGGAAGATGGGGAACAGACGAGGCGGATCCTGCAGGAATGCATGCAGGCATTTTCAGGCGGGATACAGAAAAAAACAGCCGGAAGTCAGCCAGTTTTCAAAAAAGATACGGAAAGAGGAAGTGATCCTCACCAGCCAGCCGGCCGCTTTACGCGGGGGCATTTCCGAAGGGGAGTTTTATAGTGGTTAATATTATTGTTGAAGTCTCAAAATATATGATCATCCTATTGATGACCGCCTATACATTTTCCTGCTTCTCGATCTTTGCGCAGAGCTACGAGGAAGATGAAAAGCGGGTCTATATCCTGCAGAATGTACTGATGTTCATGATGCAGTTTCTGGCCTATGCGGTGATGTACCTGAAAACAGAGGAACACAAGCTACTGCTGTTCTTTGCGGTACAAGTGGTGCTTTTGGTTGCGGTCATCCTTCTGTATTCGATCCTGTATCCGAATGTATCCAGGCTGATCGTGAACAACATGTGTATGCTGCTCAGCGTTGGATTGATCATGATCACACGTCTGTCCTATGAAAGTGCGGTCAAGCAATTCATCTTTATCGCTCTGGGGACCGCATTCGGCCTGATCGTTCCGGTTCTGATCCGAAAGCTGAAATTTCTGGCGGACTGGGTCTATATCTACGCGGGAGTCGGATTTGCGGCGCTTCTGCTGGTGGCGGTGTTTGCCGCTACATCAGGCGGGGCGAAGCTGGGATTTACCATAGGCGGGATCGGGATCCAGCCTTCCGAATTTGTAAAAATCTTATTTGTATTTTACGTGGCGGCCAGCCTGAAAAATTCCACGGAATTTAAAAATGTGGTGATCACTACGGCGGTGGCAGCGGCTCATGTACTGATCCTGGTCGTGTCTACGGATCTGGGGGCGGCGCTGATCCTGTTCGTGGTGTACCTGGTCATGCTGTATGTGGCGACGAAGCAGCCGCTGTATGCCGCGGCAGGGCTTGGGGCAGGCAGCCTGGCCGCAGTGGCCGGTTATCACCTGTTTGCCCACATTAAAGTACGTGTGGCAGCTTGGAAGGATCCTTTCGCGTCTTATAATGAAGGCGGATATCAGGTGGCTCAGTCTTTGTTTGCCATCGGGACCGGAAGCTGGTTCGGCATGGGGCTGTGCCAAGGAAGTCCGGATATGATTCCTGTGGCAGAGTCGGATTTTATTTTTTCCGCGATTGCGGAAGAGCTGGGTGTGATCTTTGCACTCTGTCTGATCCTGATCTGCGTGAGCTGTTATGTCATGTTTTTGAATATCGCCATGGAGCTGCGCAATCCGTTCTATAAGCTGGTGGCATTAGGGCTTGGAACCTGTTACATTTTCCAGGTGTTTCTGACCATCGGCGGGGTGACCAAGTTCATTCCCTCGACAGGGGTGACGCTGCCCCTTGTCAGCTATGGAGGAAGTTCCATTCTGAGCTCTATGATCATGATCGGGATCATTCAGGGACTTTACATCATCCGTGAGGACGAGGAAGAGGAACTGGAAATGAAACGGGAGATGGCAGCCAGACGGCGGCGCGAACGGGCAGCCAGGGAAGCCAGGGAAAGGACAGCGGCAGGCCGGAACGGGGGCGGGCGAAAAAGCGGGGATTCCCCAGGATCCCGGCGGCAGAACCCGGGCCGCCGCGCCGGTACGGATCTGGAAGGAGCGAGACGCCAGGGACCTGGACAGAGACGGGCCAAGGCAGGACAGGGGGAGCCAGGAAGAGAGAGAGCATTAAGAGATGAGCAGAGAGGATCGAGAAATAAAAAACCGACAAAAGAAAAATCCAAATTCGAAGAAGTTCCAAAACAAAGAATTCGCTAGGATCACCTATTTTTTCGTGTTGCTGTTCCTTGCGATGATGGGGTATCTGCTTTATTTTACCGCGGTTCGGGCAAAGGATATCGTGAACAGCCCTTACAACGCGCGGCAGGATAACTTTGCGGATCTGGTCATCCGGGGAGATTTTTCGGACAGGAACGGAAATACGCTTGCCCATACGGAGGTGGCGGAGGACGGCACGGAGATGCGGCAGTATCCTTACGGGGATCTGTTTGCCCATGTGATCGGCTACAACCATCCGGAGCTGGGTAAGACAGGGCTGGAATCTGTGGAGAATTTTTCTCTGCTGAGCTCCAATGCGTTTTTTCTGGAGAAGATGAAGGACGAATTTCAGGATCAGAAGCACCGGGGAGATACGGTGGTGACCACCTTGGATGCAGGCCTGCAGCAGACGGCTTATCAGGCGATGGGCGATAATAAGGGGGCTGTGGTTGTGATGGAGGCATCTACAGGGAAAATCCTGGTGATGCTGTCCAAGCCGTCCTATGATCCGAACCAGATCGAAATGAACTGGTCCTATCTGAACGCGGATGAGGACAACAGCCCGATGCTCAACCGTGCCACCCAGGGCTCCTATGCGCCGGGATCGACCTTTAAGGTGGTGACGGCCCTGGAGTATATGCGGGAGCATCCGGATTATGAAAATTATACCTACGAATGTGCGGGGGAGATCACATCCAATGATGTGACGATCCGCTGTTTTGACAATACGGTGCATGGCTTCGAGAACCTGCGGAGTTCCTTTGCAAATTCCTGCAACGCGTCTTTCGTCAACATTGGATTGTCCTTAAACCGCAGTTCTTATGCGAAAACAGCGGAGGACCTGCTGTTCAATAAAAAGCTTCCTTGCATGCTGGATTATACGAAGAGCTCTTTTTCCGTAGACCAGAGCACCGGGGAGGCGGAAGTCATGATGACTGCCATGGGACAGGGAAAGACGTTGGTCAGCCCGTACCATATGGCATTGATCACATCGGCGGTTGCCAATGGCGGAATCCTGATGGAACCTTATCTTGTGGAAAAGGTGACCAACCATACGGGCAGGGAGATCAGGAAAAATGTGCCGAAAAGCTACCGGAAACTGATGTCCTCGGATGAGGCAGCACAGCTGAAGGATTATATGCGGGCAGTTGTAGACGAGGGAACCGGGATGCTGCTGAGCGGCCAGAGCTATACGGCAGCCGGAAAGACCGGTACGGCCGAGTATGCGATGGACGACGGGGAAAAGATGCATTCCTGGTTCATGGGATTTACCAATGTAGACAATCCGGAGCTGGTCATCAGTGTGATCGTGGAAGGGTATGACGGCAATGACGGCGCCAAGGCGGTGCCGATCGCAAAGCAGATATTGGATGCTTACTATTATTGAGGAGTTCCTGAGCGCTGCCGAAGCGCGAGAGACCGGAAAAGTGCCTGCGGAATTTGCGAAACGCAGGATCCGGATGCAGAGTATCCGGACAAAAGGGAAGGAAATCATGAGGATAAAATGTTATTGTGATCTGTATGTGAGTGACGGATTGAAGCGAAAGAAAAATAAGATATTGAAAAAGCTGATGGATCGTACCCTGCAGCCGTCCCTTTATATCCTTACACTGGCGCGGGGGGAGCAAAACCTCCTGGAATTTTATCCGGCGATTCTTCTGCAGCAGCCGTGGTACGACGACGCAGAGATTTTTGTGGTGGGCATTGCGGAAGGGTATGATGCCGCCGTGTATCTGGTGGAGGAGATCGTCCGCCAGGTGTTGGAAGAGACAGGGGAAACCGATATCCGTAGATTCCTTGCCGAACGGCAGGGAAGATTTGAGGAAGGGCTGGCATAACATGTTGCAGGTGATTTTGTTTATTTTAAAACTCATAGGCTGGATACTTCTGGTGATCCTGGGGCTTTTGCTCCTGGTGCTGCTGGCTGTGATCTTTACGCCCCTGCGCTACCAAGCGGAAGCCAGATGCCCGGGAAAACTCTCGGAGCTGGAGACCGGTGTGAGCTTCGGGATTTTTTTCCGGCTGATCAGCGGCAGGCTGCAGTACCGGAAAGGAAATCTGTCCTGGAATATCCGGGCGGCCTGGATCAGGCTGGGCGATACCGGGGATGCAGAAGAAGAAATAGAAGAAGCAGCCGAAGGCCTGGAAGAAATGGGGGAGAAGGTGCTGGAAGAGATCGCCGAGGGGGAAGAAGCATCTGAGGGAGAGAGCGCGGAAAAGGCAAGAGAAGAGGCATCTGAGGAAGCGAGATTGGAAAAGGCGGAAGAAGAGGCATCGGAGGAAGTGAGGCCGGAAAAGGCAAGAGAAGAGGCATCTGAGGAAGCGAGGCCGGAAAAGGCAAGAGAAGAGGCATCTGAGGAAGCGAGATCGGAGCAGCCGGCAGAAGATACAAGATCGGAAAATCTGCCGCAAGGACCGGAGGACACCCCAAAAGAGCCGAGGAGAGAAAGCGCGGCAGAATCATCGGTTAAAACCAAAGAACAGAAGGTGGAAATTAAATCAGAAGAATCGGCAGACACCAATAAAAAGAAACCGAAAAAGAAGAATAAAAAAACAGTGTCTCCGGATGCAGATACCGGAGAATCAGAAAAGGAACCGAAAAAAACTCTGTCAGATAAAATCACGGCGGTATTTGATAAGATCGAATATACTTTTGATAAGATGTGTGCTAAAATAGAGATGTTGTCGGCAAAGGCGGAGCTTGTAACTGATTTCTTATCGGACGGCGTACATCAGTCCGCTTTTCTGAAATGTCTTGCCGAGCTGAAAAAATTGCTGTTCCGGCTGCGGCCGAAGCAGTGCAGAGGGAAGATCCGGTTTGGATTCGAGGATCCTTCCCTGACGGGAAAGGTGCTGGCGGGTGCTAGTATGCTGTATCCGTACTGGGGAGAGCAAGTTTACTGCTGCCCAGATTTTGAGGAAAAGGTTCTGGAAGGCGAGGTATCCGTGAAGGGCGCCTTTCGTATCCTTCCTGCGGCAGTGATGGGCTGGAACCTGCTCTGGAACCGGGACGTGAGACGAACAGTTCTGGATGCCAGACGGTTGATCTCGAAATTAAGAAAATAAAATCATCCGAAAATTGAAGGAGGAATAACAGGATGTCTGAAACAAATAATTTAAAAACGACGGTAGAATCTCTGATGAAGGGAATGGACGGACTCGTTTCCAGCAAGACGGTAGTAGGAGATGCGGTGCATGTGGATAATATCACGATTCTTCCTTTGATCGATGTGTCCTTTGGAATCGGGGCAGGCTCCAATCTGAGCGATAGAAAGGATAAAGGTATGGGCGGAGTCGGCGGAAAGATCACACCCAGCGCGGTTCTGGTCATCAAGGACGGGACAACCCGGCTGGTGAACATCAAGAACCAGGATACCATCACGAAGCTGTTTGACCTTGTACCGGAGGTATTGGATAAAATTACGACCAGAAAAGAAGACAAGGTGACAGAGGAAGATGTGGCGGACATCCTGGATGCCGCGGCAGATCTGGAAGATTAGAATTTCAGATTAGAGCCAGTTCTTCCTTGTACTGAGCATAATTGCGATCCATGCAGCATAAGATAATGTAAGTGTAATAATAGCAGTCAGGATTTTGATTATGAAGCGGATGATTGGTTTTGCCTTACTTTGTGCTGCAATGGGAATGTTTTTGATCCTGCTGATCCCTTCTACGTCGATCTTAAGGGTGATGCTGTTCTGTGTGTGCCTGGCGGCGGGCTATGTATTATTTTGTAAATGATCTGTGAGGAACTGCCGTGAAATGATATGTGCATCTCGCTTGTCTAAATCTGCATATCATTTCACGCCGGTTCCTGAATAAGATATCCATGCAGGCAAGGCTGCACGGCTCATTGCTTCATGGAAATAAAAAACCAGCATCTGCAAAAGATACTGGTTTTTTCCGTGTCATCAAATATAAAGTAAATACAGCTTAAGCGCGTTCTACACGTCCGGATTTCAGACAGGATGTACATACATACATTTTCTTAGATCCGCCTTCTGTCTTTACACGAACAGATTTTATGTTTGACTTCCACATCTTTGGTGTTTTTCTATGAGAGTGGCTTACATTATTTCCGAAATGGGCACCCTTATCACAAATAGCACATTTTGCCATCACTGCACCTCCTAACAATCTGAAAATTGTCCGATGGACTCACAACACCCATATTCTAGCAGATAGAGCCGTTGATTGCAAGCATTTTTTGCATTTCTGACGGGGTTTTTGCAAAAAAAATTAAAAAATGGAAAATAATATATAGAAAAATCTTGTTTTGCGTTCCATTTTAAAATATCAGTATTGTAAAGTTTATCCAAAAAGAGTATAATAGGAATACTTTCCGGGGCTTTTTTAGTGTGAGTCTGTCCCCCGGGAGATTCGACAAAGAACAGGGGGTTCATATATGATGAAAGGCAGTATGACTACAGATTTGGGGATTATCACGATCAATCCTGATGTGATCGCGAAGTATGCCGGTTCCGTTGCGGTAGAGTGTTTTGGCATCGTCGGGATGGCGGCTGTCAGCATGACGGACGGACTGGTAAGATTACTGAAGAAGGAAAGCCTGACCCACGGAATCCAGATTTCGATTTCCGAGGAGAATAACCTCACTTTGAATTTTCATGTAATTGTGTCATATGGTGTGAATATCCTGTCAGTTTCTGACAACCTGGTGAATAATGTCAAGTACAAGGTGGAAGAATTTACAGGTATGACGGTAGAGAAGATCAACATCTTCGTTGAAGGTGTCAGAGTGATAGATTAAGGAGGATACTTGTCGTGGCAACGAAAACGATAAATGTGGAGCTGTTTACGAAGATGTTTCTTGCCGGAGCAGCGAATCTGGAAGCGAAAAAAGAAGTGATCAATGAACTGAATGTATTCCCGGTGCCGGACGGCGACACGGGAACCAATATGACTCTGACCATCATGTCTGCCGCAAAGGAAGTGGGTGCGTTGGAGAAGGCTGACATGAAGTCCGTATCCAAGGCAATCTCTTCCGGTTCCCTGCGCGGAGCCCGGGGAAACTCCGGTGTCATCCTCTCCCAGCTTCTGCGGGGATTTACTAAGGAGATCCGGGAGCATGAGGAGATTGACGTACCAGTTCTGGCGGCGGCCTGTGAACGTGCGACGGCAACGGCATATAAGGCGGTCATGAAGCCCAAGGAGGGGACGATCCTTACGGTGGCCAGAGGGCTCTCCGAGAAGGCGGCGGAGCTTGCCGATACAATGGAGGATCTGGAGACATTTATTCCGGAGATCATCGAAGCCGCGAAGGAAGTGCTGGAGCGGACGCCGGAGATGCTTCCGGTATTGAAGGAAGCGGGAGTTGTGGATTCCGGCGGCCAGGGGCTGATTGAGGTTTTGAACGGCGCCTGCGATGCATTCCAGGGAAAAGAGATTGATTACAGCGCGATCGAGGCAGCTCCGGCTGTGAAGATGGTAAAGCCGGAAGCACAGGCACAGGCGGATATCCGGTTTGGCTATTGTACGGAATTTATCATTATGACAGAACAGGAATTTTCCGAACAGGACGAGGAGACCTTCAAGGCCTATCTGGAATCCATCGGGGATTCCATTGTCTGCGTGGCGGACGAGGATGTGGTGAAGGTTCATGTGCATACCAACGATCCCGGACTTGCGATCCAGAAGGCTTTGACCTACGGCCAGCTTTCCCGCATGAAGATCGACAATATGCGGGAGGAGCATCAGGAGAAGCTGATCCGCGACGCGGAAAAGGTGGCCGCGGAGCAGGCAGAGGCGGCAAAGAAGAAAAAAGAGCAGGAAGTGTCCAAGGAACCGCGCAAATCCGTCGGATTCATTGCCGTGTCGATCGGGGAAGGGATGAACTCCATATTCAGGGAACTGGGTGTGGACTATATTATAGAAGGCGGACAGACCATGAACCCCAGTACGGAGGATATGCTGACAGCCATCGACCAGGTCAACGCGGACCACATCTTTATCCTTCCGAACAATAAGAACATTGTGCTGGCGGCGAATCAGGCCCGCTCTCTGGTAAAGGATAAGGACGTGATCGTAATCCCGACGAAGACGGTGCCCCAGGGGATTACGGCGGTGATCAGTTATATGCCGGATGCGGATGTGGATACCAATGAGGAGACCATGCTGGAGGAGATCACCAATGTGAAGACCGGGCAGGTGACCTATGCAGTCCGCGACACCCACATCGACGACAAGGAGATCCATGAGGGAGACATCATGGGCATCGGCGATGCGGGGATCCTTTCCGTGGGACAGTCTGTGGAGGCAACGGCCAAGGAGATGCTGGCGAAGATGACAGACGAGGATTCGGAGATGATCAGTCTCTATTATGGAGAGGATATCCGGGAAGAGGATGCCCAGAGGTTCGGCCAGGAGATCGCAGAATTGTATCCGGATGCGGATGTGGACGTACACAGCGGGGGGCAGCCCATTTATTACTACGTGATATCCGTGGAGTAAGGAAGCGTATGGGATGCCCTTTGGGTATACCTTATGAAACGGCCGAATGGCCATGATGGGATGCCCTTTGGGTATTACCTTATGAAACGGCCGAATGGCCATAATGGGATGCCCTTTGGGTATACGTCCTGACATAGAAGAAATTAAAAAAGCCTGTGATGCGGAAAGGCGCGGCCTGCGGTTTCGTATTACAGGCTTTAAAAAATCAGGGAGAAGAGAATGGACGAAAGATCGGGAATCAGGGAAATCAAAGGAATCGGAGAGAAGGCGGAAAAAACCTTCTCAAAAGTCGGGATCCAGACGGTGGGAGACCTGATCCGCTATTATCCCCGGGGATATGAGGTATATGAGGATCCGGTGGCCGTCGGGGAGATCGAGGAGGGCCACACCATGACGGTTTCCGGGGCCATCTACGGAAGGGTGCAGGTGTCGGGAAGTCCGAAGATGCAGATCACGACCCTCTATCTGAAGGATCTCACGGGAACCTTAAAGGTCATCTGGTTCCGCATGCCTTTTTTGAGAAATACCCTGGCGCGGGGCGGCGTGATCACGCTGCGGGGCAGGATCGTCCGGAAAAAGGACGGGCTCGTCATGGAGCACCCGGAGATCTTTTACCCCAGTATCAAATATGAAGAAAAGAGAACCTCCCTGCAGCCGGTATACCCTCTGACCTCCGGCCTGACCAATAACGCAGTCTTAAAAGCGATCCGCCAGGCGGTGGAAATGACCGACCTGGGAGAAGGAACCCTGCCGGAAGGAATCGTGGAGCGGTATGGGCTTGCCGGATACCAGGAGGCTGTCCGGGGGATTCATTTTCCGGAGACAAAGGAAGAATTTTATCATGCAAGGGAACGGCTTGTGTTCGAAGAGTTTCTCATATTCATCCTTTCCCTGCGTATCGTGAAGGAACAAAAGGAACGGGTTCTCAATCCATACTGCTTTCGGGATCAGGAGCTGATCGGGAACTTCCTGGAACGGCTGCCCTATGAGCTGACCGACGCGCAAAATAATGTGTGGCGGGAGATCCGCCAGGACATGTCCGGGATCCACGTGATGTCCCGGCTCGTACAGGGAGACGTGGGCTCCGGAAAGACCATTGTCGCCCTGCTTGCCATGATGTATGCCGGACTGAACGGGTATCAGGCTGCGATGATGGCGCCTACGGAGGTGCTTGCCAGGCAGCATTTTGAGAATATCCGGAGCATGCTTGCGGAGTATGGGATTCCGCTGCGCACAGAGCTTCTGACCGGCTCCATGAAGGGAAAGGAAAAGAAGGAGGCTTACGAGCGGATCGCGTCAGGAGAGGCGGATCTGATCATAGGGACCCATGCTCTGATCCAGGAAAAGGTAGAGTATCAAAACCTTGCGCTGGTGGTGACGGACGAGCAGCACCGTTTCGGTGTCAGGCAGCGGGAACGGCTGGCAGGAAAAGGCGTATGTCCCCATATCCTGGTCATGAGCGCCACACCCATTCCGCGGACATTGGCGATCATCTTATATGGGGATCTGGACATCTCTGTGATCGGCGAGCTTCCCAAAAACCGTCTTCCGATCAAAAACTGCGTGGTGGATACCGGCTACCGGGAGACAGCCTATCGTTTTATGAAAAAGCAGATCTGCTCCGGAAGACAGTGTTATATCATCTGCCCCATGGTGGAAGAAAGTGACAGCCTGGAAGTGGAGAATGTGACAGATTATACGGAGATCGTCCGGGAAGCGATGGGAAAAGGGATTACGGTTTCGTATCTGCATGGAAAAATGAAACAGGCGGAAAAGGATGAGATCATGGAAGCCTTTGCGAAAAATGAAATCCAGGTACTGGTATCCACGACGGTGATCGAGGTGGGGATCGATGTTCCCAATGCGTCTGTGATCATGATCGAAAATTCCGAACGTTTCGGGCTTGCCCAGCTTCATCAGCTCCGGGGCCGCGTGGGACGTGGAAAGCATCAGTCCTACTGTATATTCATGAGCGCGTCAAAATCAGAGGAAACGAGAGAACGGCTGGAAATCCTGAACAGATCCAACGACGGATTTTTTATTGCCGGGGAAGACCTGCGGCTGCGCGGACCGGGAGACCTGTTCGGGATCCGGCAGAGCGGTGTGATGGATTTCCGGTTGGGCGATGTGTTTCAGGACGCGAAAATACTGAAGGCTGCGAGCGAAGCCGCAGGCATGCTGCTGGATGAGGATCCGGGACTTGAAGAGCCGGAAAACATCCGGTTAAAAGAAGCACTTGAACAGACGATCTCACAGAATGCCCTGGAAACGACCTTATAGGGAACAGCAGGTAAGCCGCTTACACCCGAAAGAAAACGGAAAGAACCATATCGGCAGTACATTTTTGTGTTCAAAATAATAAAAAAGATTTGGAAGCAACTTCCAGTGTAAAAGATGAATTCCTCCATATAATATGGTTGTAACAAAAAAACAACTTGTTACAAAAAAACGAAAGCGTAACGATAAAGTTACACAAAGTTGCAAAAGGAGGAAAATAAAAATGGCAAGTCGTTCATCTAATCGAGCAGCAGTACCGGAGGCGAAGGGAGCCCTTGACAAGTTTAAGTACGAGGTAGCAGACGAACTGGGAGTACCGTTGACAGACGGTTACAACGGTGACCTGACATCCAGACAGAACGGTTCTGTCGGCGGTTATATGGTCAAGAAAATGATCGAACAGCAGGAAAAGCAGATGGCTGGCAAATAACAAAAAATTGCGAAATAGCAAAAGAAAAAAGCACTTAGGATTGACCTGAGTGCTTTTTTCTGCTAAAATTCACATGATTGCTGAAAAAAGTATGCTGATTTAAAACGGCAGGCTGCTCTATGGTCTGCTGTTTTGAAAAGTCACGCAGCACGCAGAAAGGGGTGCCTGTATGAGAGTCATAGCGGGAAGCGCGAGAAGATTACAACTGAAAACTCTGGACGGCATTGACACACGGCCCACCACGGACCGGATCAAGGAGACCCTGTTCAATATGATAGCGCCCTACATTTACGACTGTGTGTTTTTGGATCTGTTCAGCGGAAGCGGCGGGATCGGCATTGAGGCGCTCAGCCGTGGTGCGCGGGAGGCTGTTTTTGTAGAAAAAAATCCAAAAGCCATGGCCTGCATCAAGGAAAACTTAAAGTTTACAAGGCTGGAAAATAAAGCCGTAACATGGAATCGTGATGTGATGACGGCGCTGTATCAGATGGAGGGAAAAAAGGTTTTTGACTATATCTTTATGGATCCGCCCTACAACCAGGAGCTGGAGCGGGGAGTTCTGGAATACCTGTCAGGATCGGCACTCGTGTACGAGGACACGGTGATCATCGTGGAAGCCTCCAAAGAGACGGATTTTTCCTATCTGAGCGAACTGGGATTTACATTGCTGAAGGAAAAAGTCTATAAGACGAACAAGCACGTTTTTATGGAAAAAGCCGGAAAGGAAGAGATATGTTAAAAGCCATTTATCCGGGAAGTTTTGACCCGGTCACATTCGGACATCTGGATATTATGAAGAGAAGCAGCAAGATCGTAGACCGGCTGATCGTCGGGGTGCTGAATAATAATGCGAAAATGCCGTTGTTTTCTGTTGCGGAACGTGTTAAAATGTT
>CAYQBE010000043.1:0-35222 GCA_964415625.1 uncultured Clostridium sp. | reverse complement strand
GCACGGTTTTTGCGAATGGATAAGTGGGTTGGAGGCTCTTTAGAGCATCCAACCGGCCATCACTCAGTTCGCCTCTCTCGCCTCCATATACCGGTCATACGCGTCCTGGTATACTTTCAGCAGTTCCTCCATGCCGCAGCTTTCCTTCAGCTTTTTCACATACGCGTCCCACTCTGCGTCCGTGGGGCCGCCTTCCTTGATCCACAGGCCCTCCTGCTCCGAGACTGTATTTTCAAAATCCGTCTTATACCGGTCGATGACATCCAGCTCATCCTCCGAAAATACACAGTCCGTAGGATACGCGGCCTTCTCTTCCACATACGGCATCCAGGTCTCATACAGGTCCGTCAGGCGGATCACCGCCGCGTCCTCCAGCGCAAAGGTAGAACCATAGTAATTGCTGAGGATCAGCTTGGGCCCGTACACCTCATTTACACCTTTGAGCTCCGCGAGGCTCTTGCCGAACTCCTCCTGAGCCTCTTCATCCGTGATACTCTGCCATACCCCGTCCTCGTCCTGCTCTGTAAAATACGTTCCGATCGGGCCGTACTGCAGCTGCATGACATTTTCCGGGTCATACCACTGGTCGTAGAACTTCAGAAGGTTTGCAGGGCTCTTGCATGCACAGGTAATGCTCAAGTTACCGCAGCTCAGCGGCGGCGCGGAACGCAGGGTCACATTGTGGCTGCCGTCGGGGCCGTCCAAGACCGGAAGATAAACATAATCATCCTTGTGGTCTCCCCACAGGTCGAACCACCACCAGGTGCCGACTCCCACTTTTCCCTGCTGGCACTTGGCCATGAGCTGCTTGTCGTCCTGGCTGAACATCTCGATATCCATCAGCCCCTCATCATACCAGTCATGGAAATAGGTCAGGGCATCCCGGTACTTCTCATCCGCGCATACAAAATCCACGCCGCCGTCCCCATTCAGCTCCAGGTCATTGATCACGTCGTTGGGCCAGTTGGTAAATCCGAAGCCCGCGTAAAAGATGTTCTGCCCCCAGCACCACTGGTCAAAACCGGTGCTCATGGGAATCGTGCTTCCCGGTTCATTTCCATAATAAGTGGCCATGTCATTTTCTTCAAATGCCGCCAGCGCCTCGTGCAGCTCGTCCAGAGTCGTGGGCACCTCCATCCCCAGCTCATCCAGCCAGGCCTTGTTGATCATGGCAAACTGCGGGAACTGGTAGATGTTGTAATCCTCCTCGGCCCCGATGCCCGCGGTTCCCATCCGCTCCCCGGAGGGCAGCCCGTAAATGCCGCCGTCGCTCATGGTGATGGCGCTGCGGATATCCGGATTTTCCTCCAGGATCTTCGACAGGTTCGGCATATATTCCTCGGTCAGGTAGGGGCTCAAGTCGATGAACGCGCCGTCGCTCCCATAGGTTGTAATATCATAGTTGCTGAATCCGACCGCCATAAACGCGTCCGGAAGCTGTCTCCCGGCAATCCGGATATTGACCTGCTCTGCCAGGGAATCACTCATCACGTTCCAGTTGATCTTGATCCCCGCGTCCTCCTGCATCTGGTTTAAGACTTCATTGTCCGCATAGCCTGCGCTCAGTGCGCTGATCCCGCCCATGACAGTAAATTCTGTCTGGGACGTGTCCGTGTTGACAACACCCGGCTCATAATAGTTTTCCATTTTATTTCCGCACGCGGCCAGGGAGGCGGTCATGCCCGCGGCCAGTACGCAGGAAACTGTTCTTTTCCATATTTTCAATTGTCTCATCTCCTTTTATCCTGCTGCACATATTGGTATCCATATTCTTCCCATACTGCTTTTCCGGGCATACTCAGCCTTTCACCGCGCCTGCCATCATACCCTTTTCAAAATATTTCTGGACAAAGGGATAGATGATCAGCATGGGCAGGGCCGCCACGATCACAGAGGAAAACTTGATCATCTCCGTCAGCTTGCTCAGCTCCGCGTAACCGCCGGAGATCATGCCCGCCTGGCTTGCGCTGGCCGAGCTCTTGATCAGGATGTTGCGCAGCACCAGGGGCAGCGGCGCATGTTCCGTTCCCGGCAGATAGATCAACGCGGTAAACCAGTCGTTCCAGTAGGCAACCATGCTGAACACCACCATGACCGCCATGATGGAACGGCTCAGGGGCACGATGATCTTGATAAATGTGATCCAATGCGACGCGCCGTCGATCTCCGCAGCCTCGATCATTTCCTTCGGGACACTGTGTTCAAAGAAGTTGCGGACAATGATCATATTGCTCACGCCCACGCCTCCCGGGATAAACATTGCCCAGATCGTATCGATCAGGCCGGTGTCCCGGACCACCAGATAGGTGGGCATCAGGCCGCCGCCGAAGTACATGGTGATAATGAAAAAGATGCTGAGGAACTTCCGTCCCGGCAGATTTTTCACACTCAGCGGATAGGCCGACAGGTAGATCATCACCACCGAAAAAATGGTTCCGACTACGGTGTACTTAATACTGTTTAAAAATCCGGTGATAATACTTTTGTCCGCAAATACCGCTTTATAGCCGTCCAGCGTAAACTGGCTCGGAAGCAGGAAGGTTTTCCCCGCGTACACATCATAAGGATCGGAAACGGAAGCGATCAGTACATAATAAAGCGGATATGCAACCAAAAATACAATAATGAGGCAGATCACGACCAGAATGATATCACTGGTTCTTTCTGATAAACCGTGCAGCTGCCCTGCCTTTTTACTTTTTCCCATGCCGCACCTCCTATACAAAGCTTACATCTTCGGAAATCTTGCTGGTTATCTTGTTTACCATGATCAGAAGGATCACATTTACCACGGTGTTGAACAGGCCAACGGCCGTTGAATAGCTGTACTTTGCATGCTCAATACCCTGCTGGTAAACGTACACCGCGATCACGTCGCTGGTCGCCTTATTCAGGTCCGTCTGGAGCAGGAATACCTTTTCAAAGCCTACGTTCATCAGATTTCCCGCGCTCATGATCAGCATCAGCACGATCTGGGGCACCAGCTCCGGCAGGTCTATGTAGCGGATCCGCTGGAACATGGACGCGCCGTCGATCTTTGCCGCCTCATAATGTGCCGTGTCAATATTGGCAAGGGACGCCATGTAGACGATGATCCCCCAACCTGCGTCCTGCCAGATCCCGGAGGCAATGTAGATGGTTCGGAAAGCCGCCGCTTCCGAAAGGAAATCAATGCCGGTACCGGCGATCAGGTTGATCAGGCCTCCTGACGGGCTTAAGAAGATACGCAGCATACCGCAGACTACCATGATGGAAATGAAATGGGGCGCGTAAAGAATCGTCTGCACTGTCCTCTTAAACTTGTTGAACCTGAGCTGGTTGAGGGCCAGCGACAGGATGATCGGGATCGGAAAGCTCCACAATAAACTGTAGAAGCTCAGCAGGACCGTGTTTTTGATCATCCTCACACAGTTCGGGGAGCTGAAAAAGCGCTGGAACCATTTGAGGCCGACCCACTCGCTCCCCCACATGCCGCGCAGGGATTTAAAATCACGGAACGCGATCTGAATACCGTACATGGGGATATATTTATAAATGATGGTTAAAGCAACCGGAATCAAAAGCATCAGATATAGCTGCCAGTAAGAAGCCATGCGCTGCCATACTGATTTTTCTTTCACCGCCACAGCCGGAGGGCTGTTTTTTAAGTTGTCCATAAAATCTCTCCTTCCTTTGTCTTTGCAGCCGGTTGGCCTTCCCGGACTGCCGTAACGCGTTCACCATGGTTTCATCCATCACCTCTGCGGGGCTTCGTATCCTTCCCTGCTCCAGTATCCTGTACCCGAATGAATCTGCAATTGCATTTCTGTGAAACGTTATATGATTTTCTTCTTAAGAATATCACCTTAACATTTCATCATCAAGAGTTTTATTATAAATTTTTATCAAAAAATGTATTTTCAGTAAAATATAACAAATCAAATATGGTTATTTTGTATAATAGTTCTTCATATAACGTTTCATGAAATATATGAAATTTCATGAAATTTTTCTTTACAAAATCAGAAAATGGTATTATACTCATCATATAAAGCTGAGCGTCGGATACATCTGCGGTTCCGTATCCTATGACATGCACAGCATATAGATGTCAAGAGAGGTGATGATCATGCGCAAAAAAAATTCCGCCCCTACAATGAAGGATGTTGCTCTGGAAGCAGGCGTCGCGCTGGGTACGGTATCCAAGGTGATCAACGGGATACCGGTCGGGGAGTCCTACCGTCTCCGTGTGGAGGACGCGATCCGAAAGCTTGACTACCATGTGAACAGCTATGCGCAGGGCTTGAAGGCCAGCAGGACTTATACCGCGGCGCTGCTGATCCCTAATACTTCCAATCCGTTTTTTGCAGAGCTCGTGTACCATATCAACACCGCTCTCTTAAAAAGGAAATACCGGATGCTTCTGTGCACCACGGATTACGATTCCAGAATGGAGCAGGAGTATGTCAACATTGCAAAGCAGAACAAGGTAGACGGCATCATCGGGCTGACCTACAATCCAAATCTGCAGGTGGAGGAGAATATTCCTTTTGTCTCCATTGACCGCTCCATGGGCTCCCATATCCCCTGCGTCGCATGCGACAACTTCGCGGGCGGGCAGATGGCTGTGGAAAAGCTGGCAGACCTGGGCTGCAGGAACATCGCCTTCCTCCGGGTCGGCTCCTCCCTGGACAGTGAGCCAAACAAGCGGAAGGCCGGATTTGAGAACGGCTGTCTGGCGAGAGGGCTTTCCTTTTCCGAAATGATCCTGGACGACGATGAACCGCTCAGCAAATTTGAGCATTTTTTTCAGGAGCATCTTTCGGATGGAAGACTGGAATTTGACGGCCTGTTCTGCGTGACCGATTTTCTTGCTTATCAGATGATAAAAATATTGAAAAATATGGGGCTCCGGGTTCCGGAGGATGTGCAGGTCATCGGCTTTGACGGAGTGCGCGCCTTTGGGGACGGCGATTATTTCTGCTCCACCATCGTACAGCCCGTCCGGGATATTGCGGAGATGTGCGTGGATCTTCTGCTCCAGGAAACTATGTCTACAAAGCCGCCGCTCGTCTGCCTCCCCGTAACCTATGCATATGGAGGGACGACGAAAGAGGAAGCCGCTGTGAACACCGCGGTATGAGCATCTGCCGGATGGAAGCTCCGGCGGCGGAAAGAACGGAGGATATGATGAAAAACTGGTGGTATTATCATAAATGGTATGTAGTGTGCGGAATCATCCTTCTTTTTATCACAGCCGATATCATCGGAAATAAGCTGGGCTGGTTTCGGGATACCCCGGATCTCCAGATCGCGTATATCGGGAACGCTCCCCTGCCGGAGGATACAGCCGCTTCTATAGAAGAAGCCTTTGCCTGCCAGGCAGATGATTATAACCAGGACGGCAAAGTTCTGGCAAAGCTTAACCAATTTGTCAGCGGCGCTTCCGTGGGCGACCTGGAAAGCATTTCCTATCAGCAGGCGTCCGAGATTGCCCTGATCGGAGATATTGACGGCTGCACCAGCTATTTTTTCCTGATGGAAGACCCCGGCAGGGTGCAGAGAGAACATCAGTTCCTGGCAATGCCGGACGGCAGCTGCCCGGCAGACGATGACCTGTCCGCCGACGGCAAGGTGTTTCTCTGGAATCCGCAGTTATATCTTGGGGAGCAGCAGGAGGGCCGCGGCGGGATGGCGGCGGAGGCAGATCCTGACGGACTGCTGGAGGGCCGTGACGGAACAGCCGCAGAGTTATACCTTGGGCGGCGGTGCTTTTATAACGAAGAGCGCACCCCTTATGCCGACGAATGCAGCCGGCTCTGGGATACGCTGCTTACAAAATACAAGGAATATGCAGAGGAGTGAAGAAATGCGCGAGAATAAAGATGTATACAGCAGGAATGATATATATGAAAGCGGAAAAATGCGCGGCGCCGGAAAATTTCAGAAATACATAACCCCCTGGAAAAGCAGGTTTCTTTCCGGCCGTCATCTTCCGCTCACAGGCTGCCTGCTCCTTGGCTGCGTTCTCCTGTCCGGCTGTTCCGCCTTTTCCCGAACCACCGGCAGAGAGCCTGACAGGCAGTCCGGGGAGGCCGGGCCGGTAAAGATCGGTTCTGTCCTGGAGGCGGATGCACCGGAGCAGCTAACGCTTCTGGACAACAAGGATACGCTCGCCGCCGACGGGCTGTATTACGCGACATGGACCGCCGGAGATTCTGTTCCTTATGAAAACAGTGACGGTGAGACGATCGACCTCTATGACGCGCAGCTTTACTTTCTTGTCAGCGAATCCGCAGATGCAGAGTCTGCAGAGAAAGACTGCCGTGTCTGGCTTGCTTCTGCCAGGGACAATTACGATATTCAGGAAACAGAGACCATTACCTGCGGCGGACAGGAGTATACCCTGATCGTCTATGACTGTATCAGCGAGGATACCCCCTATGAACGCGGAGTATCCGCCTTCGGCGTCTGTGGCGCAAATGCAGTCTGCGCAGAGCTGACCTGCGTGGAAGACTACGAAGAAGATCTGCCCGCGTTATTGAAGGAATTTTTAGACGGCTGCCGATACAGCCCGCAATAACAGGAGGAACGATACAATGGCTATTTTATTTCGAAAAAATTCTTACGTGCCAAGCGGAAAACGCCTGACCGGATTTGCCAGATACACGGAAGTGTTAGAACGGAATTTCAAGAAGTTTTTATTTACAAATCTGCTGACGCTGGCCGGCTTTTTGCCCTTTACTGCAGGCGCTGTTTATGCCATCCTCTCTTCCAGCCTGCTGGTCATGGTTCTTGCAGCCGTCATCGGAGGGATTTTCGCAGGGCCGGCGCTTTCCTGCATGTATGACGCCGTTTTCCGCGGTCTCCGGGACGCTTCGCCGAAGCCCTGGGCGGACTGCAGACGGGCATGGAAACAGAACTGGCGGCAGTCCGTTCTTCCCGGCATCCTGTTCTGCCTGCTGCTCGGATTCGATATTTTTATGGCCATGCTGTTCTGGTGGTCCGCATCCTTTCCCGGCTGGGGAACCATTGCCCTCTACCTGTTCAGCATCCTGATCGTGGCCATGTGGTTCTCCATTGCCTGGCCCCAGATCGTACTTTTTGAACAGCCCTTCCGTCAGAACGCGCTAAACTGCCTGCTGCTCATGCTCCGGTATTTCCCAAGGGTATTCGGAACCGCGCTGCTGCAGGTCCTGTACTGGGCGGTCATGGCGCTCTTCCTGCCATGGTCGGTGATCCTGCTGCCGCTGACCGGTTTCTGGCTGATCCTGTATACCGCCGGCTTTTTGCTCTACGATACCTTGAATGACAGCTTCCAGCTGGAAGAGCGGATCGCTTCCGCCTATCCCGACCAGGCTCTGTTTTATGAAGATGACGAGGCATGGGTGAACAGAAAACAGCAGGAGGAACGAAACGGAACGGACCATTTCTGATCCTCCGGATCCAGGGAGCTTATACTGCATCAACGGTCATGCATACAAGCTCCCGGAACTGTCTTAATTTTCTTTTCAAACAAAATCTACTCCCAGAATTTTTCCAAACAACGGATCCTGATCTTCTCGATCACCCCTTTCTTATAAGGCGTCCTGATCCAGCATTCCGTCTGCTCCATCCGCGGATACACATTGCTTGTGATACAATACCTGCCTTCATCCACATAAACCTCCGCCGTACTGTGGTCCACCAGGAGCAGCAGCTTACATCTGCCATTCCGGATCTCCACAGGGCAGTTCATCCTTCCGCTTCCGTATGCGTCGCCCCGGCTCTTGTCAAGGCTGACCACATTCTGCACCAGATCCAGCGAGACTACGGTCGCTTCATCCCCTTCTCCCAGCACCCCGATCTCCAAGTACCGGGAAGCCACCTTTTCCACATTGATCCAAAGCTCCATCCGAAAGCTTTTTGCGTCCTTCGGATGAAGATACCGTCTTTGCGCCGTCATCTCAAGATCAGAGTACTCTTCCGTCCCGCTTTCCAGCGATTCCAGTCCCTGAACCGGATACAGGCAGACGCGGCGGTCTTCGCTCAGGCTGACCTTCCGTGGGACACTCATCGTCCCCCGCCAGTTTTCCGTACCGGTGGGACCCCAGTCCTGACACCAGGGCATCCAGAGCCAGCCGTTCTGCCAGGCGATCATCACCCGGTTTCCATGGGCATCCAGGAAGGACTGGGGCGCGTAATAGTCAAAGCCCACGTCCAGATTTCCCATCCGTTCGATCGTATAACGTCCTGTTTCAAAATCCATTTCCCCGACGCAGTACAGCGCCTTGTTATATTCCGGGTGGTTCATCGGCGAACAGGTGAGGATCCATTTTCCGTCCAGCTCGAACAGATCCGGACATTCCATCATCGTTCCCAGCTTCCCGCCGGATTCCAGAATTGCCCCTTTATAGCGCCATCCGTACAGATCCTCCGATTCATAGAGAAAGACTCTCCCGTCCCCTTCTGGATTTTCGCTTTTTACCGAACCTCCCACCACCATATACCATTTTCCGTCTGCCGAAAATACCTTCGGATCCCGGAACGGCTCCAGCGCGCCCTCCGGCGGGCCGGGGATCAGCGGATTTCCCGCATATTTTTCAAAATGGACTCCGTCCTCGGAGACCGCCATGCACTGGGCCTGGCACAGCTTCCCTTCCCGGGTGGCGGATGCAGTATAAAAGAGATAGAGCAGCCCGTCCTTTTCCACCGCGCAGCCGGAAAAACAGCCGCCTTCCGGATCGCTGTCATACTCCATATCCGGCTTGAGGGCAATGGGCAGGTCCTTCCAATGCACCATATCCCTGCTGACCGCATGGCCCCAATGCATGGATGCCCAGTCGCAATGCTTCGGGTTGTACTGGTAAAACAGATGATACCAGCCCTGAAAATAGATCAGGCCGTTGGGATCATTCATCCAGCCATACGGCGCTGTAAAATGATATGACGGCCTCCAGTTTTCATCCCCGCTGTTTTTTGAACGCTCTTCCACAAAATATTTACTTATCATATCCTTCTCCTGTTCTTTCCCCATAATAAGAACCGCCCAATACAGGCGGCTCTTTAAAAATTACTGTACAGGCTCAAATCCCGGCGTGGGACGGAACGCATTGGCGCGTTTATCCATCACCACCTGCGGATCACTCCCCGAGTCAAGCACCGTATTTTGCACGGCTTCCTTCTCCGCCAGAACCGTTGTCACTGCAAATTCCTCCGGTTCCCGGACAGACAGCAGCGCGTCCACCTGCATGGAAAAGCAGGAGGCCGCCTGATCCTCCGGCGTCTCTTCTTCCCCTTTTAGCGCGGCCACATGGTTGCCGGAAATAAAATTTCCCTTTCCCGAAGCAAGATGTATGATCACCGGCGCCGCCCCCGCGGGTTTGATATACCGGGCATGGATCACCTCCGAAATATGGTTGGCCGTGACCGTATTATGATTTCCCTCGAGATACAGAAGCCCGTAGAGGTCGTCCAGTCCGTTGTCGTGCGCGTACATCGGCGGCCAGGGCTCATGATCCCGCAGGAAATGATTCGCGGATACCATATTTTCCGAGCAGATTCCCCGGAGCACCAGCATTCCCGGATAAAAAGAATGGAACCGGTTGCCCGTCACGATAGAGCGGGTCACATTTTCAAAAAATACGCTGCTTGCTCCCCGCGGGAAAATATTATTTGCCGTGATCAGAAGGGCCCCGAAATTTTCGGCGTAGATGGAATACCCTTTATAGCCCGCTCCGATCAGATTGTCGGTAATCTTGGACGCCTGGCCCCAGCCCCGCAGCTCGATGCAGTTTCCGCATTCCGCGATAAAATTGTCATGAATGCTCAGCGCATCCGCATGGCAGGCCGTGATCCCATGCTCCAGATACACCAGCCCCATGCCCGTGATCCGAAACGAATCATGCGCACTTGCAATGTAGATCCCGGTCTTCCCATTTGTATAGGTATTCTCCGGATTGGCTTCCCCGGAACCGTCATCCGTAAAATGCAGACCATCGATGCAGAAGCCCGAAAACTCCACCGAGCTGATCCGCGGATTCCCGCTCCGGCTGACATAAAACGCGGCGCCCTTTCCCTCGTCTCCCTCCGGCGCAGGCGGCAGATCTACCAGGACACGGCTTCCTCCCGGCCACAGCTCGTGACAGCCTGCCCATTCCTTTTCCGGAAGATTAAACCGGATGCTGGAAGAGGTAAAGCCATGCCCGGAGCCCGCGATCTTCAGATAGCTGATGTCGATCACCACCTGGGTCTTCAGGTGATAATCGCCCGGCGGGAGATAGATCACCGCCCCCGGTTTCCCGCCTTCATTGACGTCCGCGGCCGTCTGCCTGCTCTTCACGTCCGCAAGAATACTGTTGATCACCTCCCCCACATCCTCATAGGGATTTCCGGCGTGCCACTTCGTCACGTCATAAACATTATTACCAGTCATTGATCCATCCTCCTGAACATTTTCGTTAACCCTTCACCGCGCCGGCCGTCATACCGCTTACAATATATTTCTGAGCCGCAAGCGAAATGATCATGACCGGGAAGCTGAATACAAACGCGCCGGCGCACATCGGCCCCAGATCCAGATTGTACGCGGACAAAAAGCCAGCCAGTCCCACGGTAAATGTTTTTGCATTGGTGCTTGTCAGCAGCAGCGCCACCAAAAAGTCATTCCATGCGAGGAACAGTGTAAATATAAATGCCGTCGCCAGCCCCGGCGTGCAGATGGGAAGGATGATCTCCCGGAATGTCCGGAAGCTGCTGGCTCCGTCCACGTATGCCGCTTCGTCCAGCGTCGTGGGGATCCCTTCGTAGAAGCTCAGCATCGTCCACATGACAAAGGGCATATTGATCGCCGCATACACAATGATCAGCGCGAGCTTCGTATCATACAGCCCCAGCCTGCAGATCAGTTCGTAGATCGGAACCACGATACTGGAGGTTGGGATCATTTTCAGGCACAGGACCAATACCACAAGGAACACCGACAGCTTTGCGCCGGACCTCTGGATGGCATATGCCGCAAGAGAGCCCAGGATCAGGGCAATGACCGTGCTCACCACCGCAGCCGTCAGGCTGTTGATAAAATACTGCGCCGCATCCATCCGCTCAAACAGCCCCAGGAAATTTTCCACCGAAAATACCTTTGGGAAAAATTTCGGCGGTACGGCAATGACCTCCGAACCTGCCTTAAAGGAGCAGCTCACCACGTACAGGTACGGAAACAGCCAGAATACCGTAAGGACCACGGACAGCGCGATCCCGATATTCTTGCCGATACTGATATTTTTCTTCATTTTTTACCTCCTCGTCAGCTCACTTTTTTCTTCGGGTTCCATAAGCTCTGCATGAATACCAGCGTAAAGACCACCAGCACCGCGATGAAGATCACCGCCATGGCGCTTGCGTATCCGACCTGGTTGTACCTTGCCAGCGTCTTGTAGATGATGATGCTGATCGTTTCCGATGAACTGTTGGGGCCGCCTTCCGTCATGGCCCATATGATATCAAATGTCCTTGCCGCGTCTATGATCCGGACGGAAAGGGCGGTCAGCAGCACCGGCTTGATATTGGGCAGCTTGATCAGCAGGATCTGCTGGAGCAGGCTGGCTCCGTCGATCTTCGCCGCCTCCATCATGCTGGAGTCCAGACCCTGGAGCCCTGCCAGAGTCATCAGCATCATAAACGGCGTGGTCAGCCAGATATCCGCGATACAGCACGCGATCAGCGACCATTTTGCGTCCGCGAGCCAGAGGATATCACTGCTCTGCGAAAGGATCCCGACCCTTGTCAGCAGTTCATTCACAATGCCGAAGCTGGAGCTCATCATCAGCTTCCATGTCAGCCCGGCAACCAGAGGGGCGATCATAAGCGGCGCCATCATCAGGGAACGGATGATCTTGCTCCCCCGGTAATTCAGCTCAAAAAACAGTGCGAACAGCAGACCGATGACTGTTTCCAGACCCACGGCAAGGACGATATATACCAGTGTATTTTTTAACTGCTTCAAAAAACCGCCTGCCGCGAATGCCCGTATGTAATTGCTTAATCCGATAAATGTCCTGCGGCCCGTGATGCCGATGTCATAAAAGCTGTCGATCACCATCGTAATGATGGGGTAGATCAGGAAAGCCCCCATAAATACTGCGCCCGGTAAAAAGAAAAGCAATAATGTTTTTCTTGAAATCAATCTCATTTGCGTTTATCTCCTCTTAAAATGCAGCGCCCCCTCACCCGGGGTTCGGGGGCGTGCCGAATCACTGTCCGATCGCTTCAATCTCTGCCGCGGCTGCTTCCAATGCCGTCCTGGCATCTGTTCCGCCAAGGCAGGATTCCACCGCGCCTGTCAGCACCTCTTCAATCTGTGCCCAGGTAGTCACCATGGGCCTTGCCTGGGACTGCGCCGCCCCCAGAGTCTCAAGTACCGCTGTCGTATGTTCATTTCCAGCCTCGTTTCCGGCTTCCTCATAGACGGATGTCCTTCCCGCGATCTTCAGCGTCAGATCCATATAATCCGCATTGTGGTCATACATATATTCCACATATTTCATGGCCATCTCTTGATTGGATGAATTTTTCATCACGCATTCATACCACGGACCGGTAGTCGCTCCAATCCCCGCGCTTCCGGCGATCATCGGCGCGCAGCCGACCTTGTCCGCCCCCAGCGCTTCCACTGCCGCCGGGTACTGATGGCTCCAGTTGAGCTGCATGGCGGTCTTTCCGTTGGTAAATAACTCCTGGGATTCCGTGGATGCTGTGGAAAGGGAATCCGCCGGCGTATAGTCTGCCGCCGCATTTTCCGCCATAAAATTCAGCGCGTCCACATAGGCCTGATCCGTAATATTCACCTTGCCGTCCTTGTCAAATACAAGCCCTTCTGCTCCCGCCTGGCAGGAAAAATCAAGGAAGGAGCAGACCCCGTCCGAGCCGCTTCCAAATACGGTTGTCCCATACATGTCATCTGTAGTCAGTTCCTCTGCCAACGCCTGGTATTCCTCCCAGTTCGTCGGCACCTTCTCTTCCGGGATCAGGTCTTTTCTGTAGATGAGGACCTTCGCGTTCACCCACATGGGATATCCCAGGAGATTCCCGTCCAGCGTGCCGCTGTCTTCGAGCGTCGGGAGAAAATCACTGGTATCCGCGCCGCTGACCGGCTCGATCGCGTCCTTGAATGCCGCAAGCCATACAACATCCAGGCATCCTACATCGTGTGTCGCTTCGCCGGCCTTGATCTCCGTAGAGAGCTTGTCATACATCCCTGTATAAGCAACTGCGTCCACCACCACTTTGCACCCTGTCTCACTCTCAAAATCCGCTGCCGTCTCGTTGGCAAGCGTCTCTGCGGGAGAACCGCTCTCCACCAGTACGGTAATGCTGTTCTTGTCCTCCGCCTGCGATCCGCTCTCCTTTTCCTTCGTTCCACATCCCGCGGCAAGCGATACCGCCATAGCCGACACAAGCAACATGCTGAAAATTCTTTTTTTCATTTTTTCTCCTTTTCTCTTCGAATCCCTGATTTCTTTTCTTGACAATTTGTTTCATTTTATGAAATATATTTCATTTGCATTTTCATTATAACATCATTTCAATTGGATGCAAGCATTATTTTATTCTTCGTCACTTTGCATGAATTTTCTTTGATTTTTCTGCATATTTACTTGATTTTTTGTTTATATTTTCTATATTATATCTGCCGTTTTGTTTCAATCAATAATGAAAATATTTTCATTGTTTAAATTCATCAGTTTTTATTCATCTGTGGTTTTCATAAAATCTCAGGTTGAACGACGGTTTTTGTTTACTTATTTTCATTGTTATGCTATACTTCTTTCAAATCTTTTATCATACAGGGGATATGTTATGAAAAAAAACAGCAAAGTAAACATCAGAGATATTGCTTCTGCCTGCGGAATTTCTATTTCCACCGTATCCAGGTATTTCAATAATCCGGAGCTGCTTTCTGACGCCACCCGCAAGAAGATCGAACAGAAATTAAAAGAATTAAATTTTCAGCCGGGATGGTCTATGCAGATGCCGGAATCTCAGACCACAAACCTGATCGTCGTCGTATTTCCGCATCTACAGTTCGGCTTTTATACAGAACTGCTCAGCCAGCTCATCGAGGCCGGCAAAGAAAAGGGCTATCATTTGATCCCTTATACCTCCGGCGCCTCCAAAAAGGAGGAGCTCCGCGCAGTCCAGGCTTTGTGCCGGTATCGTCCCAAGGGGCTGATCCTGTTAAGCCCGCTGCTTGACGGGGAAGACATTGCCGGGCTGCCTGTGCCGGTCATTACGATCGAGCGTTCCGGCGGAGATTTTATGCAGATCAACAGCGACAATTTTACCGGCGGCAAGCTGGCAGCCGAGCTTCTGCTGAAAAACCGCTGTGAAGTTTTTATCCATATCAATAACGACTACACGACCATATGGCCGTCCTTTAAACGGATCGTGGGATTTGAGTGCCTGATGGAAGGGCAGATTTATGAAAGAGTCATACGGCGGGAGCTTTCCGAGCCGTTTCTTCCCGCTGCCGCGCAGGCCATGAAAGAAATCGTAGAAGATCTGCTGGGGAAATATAGAGGGAAAAAGTGGGGAATTTTCTGCTCCAATGACGATATCGCCAGGCTGTTCGAGCAGCAGTGTATCCTGAAGCACGTGGCAATCCCTGATGAGGCGGAGATCATTGGCTACGACAATTCGCCGATCTCGGAATGCGCCACCTATCCGATCACCTCCGTGGCGCAGAATATCCGGCTGATGGCGCGGCTGGCTTTGGATGGATTTGATAATTATATCCCCTGCGAAACCATTGTGCCGAATGTGCTGGTAAAAAAAAGTACCACGTCTGAGTCTTGAAAGAAGCCTTTCGAAAAGCCGGGATCGAAATCGAATTACTTCAGGAATACATTCTGATTCCCCTTGACATTTTCCGGGAAAACCTGCAAAATAAAGGCATAGAAAACGCACTGGATGCATGGCTTACATTCTTAAGTGTCGATGAACCTGAGATGATCGAAAAGCTCATACAGCATTATCCGCAGTTCATCCCCATGTATCAGCAGATTTATGATATTTGCCGGAACATAGAGAGGGTGATGGGATTGTATTCGGAAGAATTGAAAATACTGGATAGAAATACCGTACAGCTGATGATCGATGAGATGCAGGAAGAAATCGACGGGCAGAAAATCATATTGTCTCTGAAGGATGAGCAGTTGTCTCAGCAGGAGCGTCGGCTTTCTTTACAAGAACAACAGCTTTCTCAGCAAGAGCAGCAATTGTCTCAACAGGAGCAGCAGTTGTCTCAGCAGGAACAGCAGCTTCATGCATTAAATGAGCAATTGGAAGAGTTAAAGCTTCGACTCGCCGGGTCATAAAAATTTGACAATAATCAGGCTGCCGGGAAACATGCCGTCTTTCCCGGCAGCCTCTTTTTCCGTCACGCCACAATCCTCCCATCCTCGATCCGCACCACCCGGTCGGCCATCTGCGCGATTTCCGGATTATGGGTGATTATGACAATCGTCTGGCGGAACTCGCTGCCGGTCATCTTCAGCAGCCCGATCACGTCGTCGCTGGTCTTGGAATCCAGATTCCCCGTCGGCTCGTCGGCCAGGATGATGGAAGGCTTGGAGGCCAGCGCCCGGGCAATGGCCACCCTCTGCTGCTGCCCGCCGGACAGTTGGTTGGGCAGGCTGTCCAGCTTACTTTCCAGCCCCAGCATTTTCACCACTCCCATGATAAATTCCCGATCCGGCTTCTGTCCGTCCAGTGAGATCGGGAACACGATATTTTCCCAAACGGTCAGCACGGGGATCAGATTATAATTCTGGAAAATAAATCCGATCTGCTTCCGCCGAAATACCGTGGCCTGCTCGCTGTTCAGACCCGCCAGCTCCGTATTGCCGATCCGGATGCTGCCCTCCGTAGGCGTATCCAGCCCGCCCAGCATATTCAGCAGGGTGGATTTTCCGCTGCCCGAGGTTCCGATGATCGCGGTAAATTTTCCCTTTTCGATTTCCAGATCCACGCCGTCCAGCGCCCGCACCTGCGTCTCTCCTGCTCCATAATATTTTTTCAAACCCGTTGCCTTTAAAATACTTTCCATGTCTGATATCCTCCTGAATCGATCGATCATCTGCGCTGCGGGCTGATGACCTGTTATTCCCATTGATTTTACACTGGCACCGAACCGCCGCATATATGGATTCTTTTTGTCATTCCGCCACCCGCAGCTGCTCCATAATGCTCCCTTTATAGAAGAACCGGAGCGCCAGCACCGGCACCGCTGCTGAAAGCACCAGCAATATCACGCTGACCGTCGCTGCCGGCAGCAAGGTAAAATGAAACGTAAACTGCCACATTTTTGCTAGCATCCCCCGGATCAGAGTCAGATCCAGCACCGTCCCCAGCAGGATCCCCGGGACACATGCCCCGCCTGCGTAATAAATGCCCTCGTATACCATCAATTTCGTCAGCTGCCGCTCTGTCATTCCGATGCTCTGCATCACCGAGAACTCACGGCGGCGGGCCAGGATCGTGGTGATCAGCGTATTGATCAGGTTCAGCACACCGGCCACCCCAAAGATCGCGCCGACCAGCCCGCCCACAAGCTGGATCACCAGCCTGGATTTTTCCGCGCTTTCACGGGCGGATTGTGAGGAAAGGCAGTAGATCTCGGGATGAGCTTCCACATACTCTTCCAAAAACGCAGCCATATTTTCCCGTTCTTCCTCTTCCGTATCGAACGCATATTTGTAAACAACTGGCTCCTCGTACAGTTCCTTATAAATATCCGCCGGAAGGTACAGGAATAAGCCGTCGCCGCCAACCTGCATCGGTCCGTTGCAGGTGAAGCCGATCTCCTGGTCATCCCCGTTCAGTGCAGCCTTCGCCAGCACAGGCAGCTCCATGGCCTTTTCTCCGTCCTTATAAACCGTGATGGTTTCACCGACATCCACAAAATCAAAATCCGGCATCATGGACAGATCTGTCCGATCGGTTTGGATGCCTATGAGCACACCCTGCCCCCGAAGCATTTTTTCATAGAGAGCATGGGCATCGGTCTCGCCTTCCCGCAGGTCCATCCGGGCAACCGTACTTTCTTCCATGCCGTATACATTACAGACGGGGCGCCCATCCTCCCCCACGCCGAAGTAAAAGCCCCTCTCATCCCCGCAAAAGCGCATGCCGCTCTCTTCTTCCGTATATTCCGCGGCGGAAATGTCCATGCCGAATCCATAGGTCACATCCGTATTTTCCACCGTATTTTTATAGATCGGCGCAGCGTACTTCACCCCGGGACGGGCGGCAATCTCCTTCATCACCGATGGATCCACCGCATCCTCCCGGAATCGAAATCCTTTCAGATTGTTGGCAGCGGCCGAGCCGGTCACGGCAAAATCCGACCGGATCATGTAGTCCGTCTGCTTTTCCACGTCCAGGCTGACGGCCGCTGTCCCGACGCAATTGAGCAGCACCACACAGAGCGTCAGGGAAATGATGATAAATACACTGCGGCGTTTATTTCTCCCCAGGTTGAACCACGCCAGACGGGAAATGTCCGCTCCGGGCATGGAACTGCTCCGGGCTGCGGTATTCTTTTCCTGCCCTGCCGGATGCCCTTCGTCCGCTCCGTTTCGGCCCGCACCCCAAAACCTCCGTTTTTTTGTACGCTTTCCCGCATGATTTTCCATATAGCGAAATGCTTCCACAGGCGGGATATTTGCCGCGATCCGGACCGGTTTCCGGGTGCTTAAGAATACGGTCAGGGCCGTGAGTGCCGCCGCCCCCAGAAAGATCACCGGAGAAGGAGAAACTTCTACAGCCACATTTTCGTACTCAATAGACATGGTATCCATTGTAAACGGCAGCGCCAGCTTTCCCGCCAGGAAACCGCCTGCCAGCCCCGCAGGGATCCCGGCGCAGGACAGCCCGAAAGCCTGCCGGTTGATGAGCCCTTTCACCTGCCCCCTGCTCATCCCGATGGTCCGGTACAGCCCGTAGCGGCGGATTTCCTTCATCACGGCAATGTCAAATACATTGTAGATCAGCAGATAGCCGCAGAAGGTAAACAGCACGATGAGCACCGCCGCCATGGCCATGATCTCCGGATCCGGGGCCGGATTGGTCATGGTGTTGATCACTGCTGGGATATAATTGTCCGCCTCTATATCAGAGGGATTTCCCCCCATCTGTACAACCAGCTGATCCATCTTACTTTTGAGCCCGATCATACTGACTGCGGTAAAATCCGAGTCATATGTTCCCGCCATCTCCCGGTCCTGGTCGTAGGTATATCGGAATATTTCCGGGTGCGCGTCCCGGAATGCCGTACCCGCCCACATCATGCTGATCTGGTCGCTTACGGCTTCGTACCATCCCGATACCGTCATCGTAAGGCGGCAGGGCTTTTTGTGCGCCGTAAATTCAATCTCCACCTCTGCGCCCACCTCCGGCTCCGCGCCCAGGTCACGCAGCGCCAGGTCTGAGGCCACGATCTCATTGTCGTTTTCCGGTGCCCTTCCGTGGGTGGGGCTGCAGAAGGTCAGCTCCGCCTGGATCTCGTCCAATACGTCAAATTCCACATTGTGGCGGCTGGTATTGGACAAAAAATTGACCGGCATCCGCAGGCCCGCTGTCTCCACAAAATCCGCCTTTTTCAGCATTTCAAACTGCTCCGCGGTCATATTTCGGAAATCACCGTCCGACCTGCTGCCCTTCTGCAGCTGCATGGTAAGGGTCATGGATTCCATGACCCCCATCCCGATGGTCGTGACCGAGGTAAATAAAACAGCAGTCAGGGCAATGGCCAGCACTGCGATCAGATTCTGCAGCCGGTTGGCCGCAAAGCTGCGGCGGCTGAGGGTTTTTAACATTTCATTCATGGATGCTTACCTCCGATTCTTAGAGCATTTCCGAATTGAATCCATCATAACATCCCAATGTTACGTCTGAGGTACAGAAAAGGTACATTTTTGTAACTGTTTAAAAAAGACAAGGAATATGGTAAGTTATACAGAACGCCAGAAAAAAGCGCCCCGCTGATACGGGACGCCTGTTCGCGCTGCTGTTCATTCCTTCGGTATTCGAAGCAGCCTGCACATATGGCAGTTCCTTACTGCTCCTCGACGATCCTCCCGTCCCGCAGGCGCACCACCCGGTCGGCGAGCTGGGCCAGTTCCTGGTTGTGGGTGATCAGGATCAGAGTCTGGTGAAAGATTTCTGCCGTCATTTTCAGGAGCCCTGCCACATTCTGGCCGGTCTTTGCGTCGAAGCTCGCGGTAGGCTCATCGGCCAGGATGATGGAAGGCTTTGTGATCAACGCCCTTGCGATCGCGGTACACTGCTGCCCGCCCCCGGAGAGCATATAGGGGTACTGATCCAGCCTTTCCTCCAGTCCAAGCAGACCAACAATCTTCCGGAAAAATATTTCATCCGGGCGGGAGTCGTCCAGGGCATAAGGGAACAAAATATTTTCCCGGATCGTCAGCTCGGGGATCAGGTTATAATCCTGGAACACGAAGCCAACCTTCCTGCGGCGGTATACCGTCAGCTGGTCCTCGCTCAGCTCCGACAGATCCGTTCCGTCCACGGTCACGGATCCTTCGGTGGGCCTATAGAGGCCGCCGATCACATTTAAGAGGGTCGTCTTTCCGGAGCCGCTGGCGCCGATGATGGAAAGAAAACGGCCCTTTTCTGCGGAAAGATCGATCCCGTCCAGTGCCTTCACCCGGCGAGGCCCCTCGCCAAAATATTTTTTCAAATTGCGTATGGTTACGATATCCATTGCTTTCCCCCAATTTGCAACTGTACAGGTGGAAAAAAGTTCACAAATCCGATAACCGGATTCTGTCATATGATCCCTTCTTTTTATCCTCCGGGTGAGGCTCTAAGCCAATAATTGTAATGTCCTTCTGTCCCGGTCCATATACCCAATACATTCTCATTGCCCCGCTGGTTTTATTTTCCAGATAAGACTGCCATACTTTCATCCCATATCGTCGGGATAAATTTTCTATTTCATGTGTCTGCAGGCTCGGGTATCCCGGATTATTCGCCAGAAGTTTTAACGCCTTTCCCCATTTTTTATAAAGCTGCTCTTCTTTTTTCCTGATCGTCCCTGAGTGGTATTTCTGCTGCAAATCCGTCCATAGCCGCTGCATTTCCGGAATCCCCATTCGTATATTAAAATTCATTCGTCTCCCTTCCTTATCAAGAGTGAAACTGTCAAAAATCTGAAAGGTCTGCTATCGGTGAGGCATTTCCCTTTTTAAAATTGCGGATTGCTTCATCCATATCTGACAATGTTTTGGCTGATATAGTTTCCGGTATGGTCAGTTCACGGGGTTCCAGTACAATACAGCCATTTCCATATTCCTTTACATTGTAATACTGATATGCCGCGCCTCGTAAGGTTACTCTTTTCTTATTGTCAAGATGAACTATATAATTCTTTAATGCTTCCATGCCAACACTCCTTATAGAACATTATTTCCTCTTACAGAAAGTGGGATTTCCCACCTTTTTTATATTATACTTTGCTTTGCTGGTTCTGTCAATGATATTGAACGCCAGATAAGGAGTTGTAGAAAAATAATTGATACAGATTACGCAGGATATTGCTTCGGATGTGCAGGTCAAAAAACGCAAGCGTAGCGGGCTACGTCGAGGCTTTTTGACCTGTGCAGCCGGAGTAATAGACAAGTCAAGATGTGTCAGTTATTTTCCTACAACTCCTAAATCTACCGCATAATATCATATGATGTGCACAGCCACACAACAAAGAATACCGCTTTGCCGCTACGGCCGACATGATACTCACGGCAGGTTTCATAGTCCGTGAGTATCATTTCATTGCAGCAAAAACACTGAGAACGTAGTCCCTTCCCCCACCTTCGACTTCACGCTGATATACCCCTTCTGCCGGGTAATGATCCCCCGCGCCAGGTACAGCCCCAGGCCGACGCCCTCCTCCGCCGACACCTCCTGTGCCCGGTAAAACCGCTGAAACACGTCGTTGTAATGGGCGGCGGCGATCCCGATCCCGGTATCCGTGATATCGATCCGGGTGTAGAACTGCCAGGGCCGCACACGGATGGAAATGCTTCCGCCTTCCGGTGTATATTTTACCGCGTTATCCAGAATATTTTCCAATGCCTCCGCAGTCCACCTGGCATCATGCCTCACCTCCGCATGGCTGTCACACTCCACATCAATGCGGATCTGCTTTTGGTCTGCCTTCGCCCAGACGCTGTTCACTGCCCGGGCGATCGTATTGTACAGACTGTTTTCCTCCATATGCAGGGTAAATGTCCCTGTTTCCAGGCGGGACATTTTGATCAACGACTGCATCAGAAAATCCAACTTGTTGATCTGCGCCGTCATCGTATCCAGAAATTCCGTCCGCTTTTCCTCCGTCAGCGAATGCTGCTGCAGAATATTGGTAAACATCCGGATATTGGCAATCGGAGTCTTTACCTGATGGGAAATGTCGCTGACCAGCTCCTGGATGGTCTGCTTATCCTGCTCGCTCTGCCGGCAGCCCTCCTGCATCCGGTCATAATACTGCAGGAGCCTGCCCTGGACCTTCGATACCTGGGAATCCTCATAGGGCTGGTAATTCTCCGGCTCACATCCGTTCATGAGATAATCCACAGTATCGCAGATATCATTTGCAAAATCGGTCTGCTCCTTTTTCTGCCGCCGGCTCCACAGAAATGCCGACAGAAAAATCAGGGCACCGGATATCAGCACCAGAAGCCGGATTCCTTCGGATGGAAGGTACTCCCACAAGACCCCGCAGAGGATCAGCGCGAGCGCCGCAAGGATCAGAATATATTTTTCAGGCAAAAGCTTGAATCTGTCTTTCACTTCCCCGCCCCCGTCCAGATATATCCCATTCCCCTCACGGTCCGGATATAGGTATGCCCCGCTTCCTCAATCTTCGCCCGCAGCCGGTTCATGGTCACGGTCAGCGTATGGTCGTCGATAAAATTTTCATCGCAGTCCCACAGCTTTTCCAGCAGGAGCTGCCGCGTCACAAGATTTCCCGCATTGGCAGTCAAAACCCGCAGCAGCTTGTATTCATTCGGGGTGATGCTCAGCTTTTCCCCGCTCCTGACTGCCGTCAGCGCCTGAAAATCCAACCGCAGAAATCCATCATCATAACCGTCCTTTGCAGCCTTCGCACCGGAATTTCCCCGGCGCAGCGCAACCTCCAACCGCCGCTTCAAGATCTGGGTGTGGAATGGCTTGGTGATGTAATCGTCCGCTCCAAGGTCGAAGCCGTTCAGTATATCCTCCTCCAGGTCATTCGCCGTCAAAAAGATGACCGGCAGCTCCGGCCTGGACGCCTTGATCTCCCTGCAGAGGTCGGATCCATTTCCATCCGGAAGGTTCACATCCAGGATCACAAGATCAAAATGTTCATTTTCCAAAAAATACCGCGCCTTCTGACATCCGTAAGCCGCCACGGTCAGATAGCCGCTTGTATCCAGTTCAAAACACAGACCCGCGCTCAGGGCCAGGTCGTCCTCTACGACTAATATCTTCTTCGCATTCATCCTTGTTCCCTCCGCAGAGTATCATGTGATGCGCACAGCTACATAAGGAACCGACAGCCTCATGATTGTGTCTCTGCCTGCATACAGAAAGCCTGCCACTGGCAGCCTTTCTGCATACGATGGTATTCACAAAACAACAGAGCATACAAAAAAATACCACCTGTACGGTTGGATGCTCTAAAGAGCCTCCAACCGACTCATCCAGGCGGAAAAAATATGCTCTGTTTAAACCAATCGTTCAAAAATGGTGATCGTACCTTCCGCTTATGGAGCAAACACGATGTTGTATCTGCTCAGCAATTCCCTCGCCTGGGCAAGCTCTGCTTCCTTCCGGGCAAGTTCTTCATCCTTTTTTGCAAGCGCTGCATCTTTTTCTGTAAGCGCTGCATCTTTCTCTGCAATAACGGCATCTTTTTCTGCAACGGCAGCATCCTTTTCCGCCCGCATAATATCTATTCCCTTTTGAATCCCACGGTTTTCAACCTGATCTAATATTTCACACATATTTGGTCCACCTCCTGTAGTTTTTACCTTCTGAGCTTCTAAAAATCTCTCATCCCCGGTCATAACTGACATAAATTTCAGCACCGCGTCTACGTGCTTAATCGTCTTTCTGCTGGGAATATAACTTTTATTCTTCCGCTTCTGTACAAAATAGTCTGCCACGATCCGAAAATCGCTCCTGAACAGCTTTACCTGATCCTCTGTCAAATATGCGATTTCAAATACATGTATCTTATAATCGTTCACATATTCTTCTAATCCCGCGGGGATACTGACCATTTCCTTTATTGACCTTGGTCCGCTCCAATGAGGTTCCCCGAAGTACAGCACAATACTCAGCACTGGACAGCGACCTTTTGATTTCTTATCAAGCAGCTGCGATCGGTAAGCCGCGCCGTCATACCCGATCACCCGAAATGGCATATCTTTGTCTGTATCCGTCTGATTCTCCAGTCCTAAAATGGCAATCTTGACCTTACCTTCGGTCCAATATTTCGCATTGTCTCGTTCCTCCTCATGCAGATTCCCTTTGTCTGCCTTATACTGGGATCTGACCTTTAAAGATCTGAGCTGACTTGACTTCACTGTCCGTTTCCCGTGAAACACTAACCCGTTAACGATGTCCGAGAACACATCGTTATAATCTTCCAAAGTTTTCTCTACAATATCTTTTTGTCCCATCCATTCTCCTCTTTGATTTCTCTTTATTATAGTTCTTCGGCTGCCGGAATACAAGTACAATTCCTGATTAACAATGTAACTATTAAATTTACTGGGCGGATGCCTTGCTGCAAAATGCAAAACACCGTGATTATCGCGCCAGCCGCAGCCGCGAAGCGGCATAATTCCTCGTGCGGCTGTGCGCATCATGTTATACTGCACGGCAGATTTATCTGGCGCGCAGTATAACTAACACACAATCTCATTCCTCCCTTCGCTAAAAATGGGTAATGATCCGGAACAAGAAAACGCAAACTATTACACTTTAAAACATTTGTTGTTCCGAATCACTGATAAAACTTTGTTTCAAACATTGAAATAAAGGCGATACAGCCTTGAAAATATAGTAGAAATTTTCAGATCTATAGAATGTTTGAAAAGGTACACCCGCATCCAATACGAATGTATTTACTTTAGCATATAAGCAGAAAAAAAGCAATTCTTTTTATTTTTTGTCCCTGAAGGATGAGCAGTTGTCCCGGCAGGAGCGTCGGCTTTCTTAGGAACAGCAGCTTTCGGCTTTTCAGAAAGGACACAGGTATCCATTTTTAACCTGTGTCCTTTCTGAAAAGCTTCTGTAAATTTATAATTCTACAATATAGTGATATCTTCCGCTTCCCACCGTCACAGGCTCCATACCCGGAAGCTCGATCACCGCGCTGGTATTTGCAGGGATCTCCGCCTGAATCATCACAGACGAGCCAGCCATCTGCCAGTTCACGGACACTTTTCCATAGGGGGTCTCCTCGCTGACATCCACGGAAGTCAGGCCGCTGTCGAAATGGGGCGCGATCCGGAGCTTTTTGTACCCCGGTTCGACGGCGTTCAGGCCGCCCAGATGGCGGTACATCCATTCCCCGACACAGCCGAATGCATAATGGTTGTAGCTGTAAGTGCTGACAGCCCCGTCCTCCCCGATGGCGCCCCAGCTTTCCCACATGGTGGTGGCTCCGGCGCCTACCTCATAGAGCCAGCTCGGGCAGGCGGTCTGGAACAGCAGACGGTAGGCGATGTCCTGCCGTCCGTTCTCGCAGAGCACATCCATCAGGAACAGGATGCTTAAGAATCCGGTGTCCAGGCAATTCCTGTTGTTTTCGATCAGCTGTACCAGGTGTTCTGTCATCTTCGGCCGCACGTCCTCCGGGACAAGCCCCATTTTCAGCGCGATCACGTAGATTCCCTGGAAATCCGCGTCCAGTGTGCCGTCCTCATGCACATATTCTGTGATAAATGCCTCCCGGATTTTTTCATAGAGGTCTGCATAATGCGCCGCCTCTTCTTCTTTGCCCAGGATCCTGCAGATCTCGCTCATATTTTTCGCGCTGAACGCGTAGTAGGCGGGAGCCACGATTCCCATGGTCGCATAGGCGGTATTGTTCATGGCATATGCATCCGAATTTCCCAGCACCATGCTTGGGATCAGCCAGTCGCCGAAATGGAAATCCGTGTTCCAAAGGTAGCGGCTTCTTGCCTTATGCTCCTCGTCCCAGGTCTCATACTCCTCCGGGTGGCTGTTTTTCGCGCGGGTGTCAATATACTCCATCCAGCGGACCATGGCACTGTAATTGTCCTCCAGGATTTTCCGGTCACCGTATGCCTGATAGACACTGTAGGGAACCATGATCACCGCATCCCCCCATCCGCAGCTTGTATCTGTGCCAAGATTATCCCGAAGGAAGGTGGCATAAGCTTTCAGATAAGGCACGATCATCGGGATCGCCCCATCCTGTAACTGCTCCGCGCGTACATTGTCCATCCAGGAGCTTAAGAATGCATTTGCCCCCCGGTTAAAGCACAGGGTCGGGGCATAGGCCATGATATCCCCTGTCCAGCCCGCTTTTTCACGCTGTGGGCAGTCCGTCGGGATGGAGATCGTATTGGCGGTCTGGCTCCACCAGATATTGCTCTGGAGCTGGTTCAGCCGTTCGTCCGAACAATGGAACGTCCCCAGATCCTCCATTTCACTTGCAAACGCAAGGATGCGGAAGTCCTCCGTCGAGATTGGGCCGGGCCATCCGGTGATCCGGACATAGCGGAATCCATGGTATGTGAAGGAAGGCCGCCAGGTCTGTGTCCCTTCTCTGGTAATGTAGATATCCGTCTGTTCCTTGTTGTTATTTAAAATACTGTTAAAATAATTGCCCTCCTCGTCCAGCACTTCGAAGTGCTCCAGGGTAATCGTCACCCCTGCAGGCGCCGTCACGGTAAATTCCGTCACTCCCGCCAGGTTCTGCCCGGCATCGATGATCGTGTCCCCATTCGGCGCGGTGAAGATCTTGATGGGATGGAATACGGCGACCGGGCGGATCGGGGCATGGGACTGTCCCGTCAGGCTGGATTTGTCATAATCCTTTTTTTGCACAGGAGTCCAGCCGCTGTCATCAAATTCCGGAAGCGTCCAGCCGGAGTTTTCCATAGACGCATCGTACTTTTCCCCTACAAAAAGGTCGGAGAACCGGATCGGGCCGACAGAGGATACGCCCTGATCCGCAGTGACCACTTCCTTTGTGCCGTCCGTATACTCGATCTCCGCGTCCAGAAGGAGGGCGGTGGTGTCCCCATACTGGCAGCAGTCCCCGGTGGTACCCACGCGGCCCACCCACCAGCCGTCCGCCAGGGTGGTACAGATGACGTTTTTTCCCTCCCGCAGAAACGGAGTGATATCATAGGTCTGGTACAGCAAAATCCGTTCGTAAGCCGTATTTTCCGGGGCAAGCTCGCGGTGATCCGGGCGGATGCCATTCACATGTAACTGGTACAATCCATGGGCGGTAGCATAAATACGGGCTTTCTTTACACCAGCTTTTACCGTGAACGGAATCCGGACATACTGAGCCGGGCGAAATTCACTGAAATCCCGTTTGCCGTCCGTATAGCTGATCTCAACCGTTGAGGCATTTTGGACATTTTCGGTGTCGAACTCACGATTCATGGAACTGGGGGTCGGATCCTGCACCGGCTCCGCCCAGCTTCCCGCAAATGGAATCCCCATGCGCCCGGTCTCGAAATGGCTGTCCAGGGCGGCGGTCCGTCCATAGTTATCGGTCACGGTGACATTGACGCGGTAGCCGGTCATCGGCGCGGCGGTAAAACCGGAAACCGTCACTTCGATGCTCTGATCGCTCTGTACAATGCCGCTGTCCCCGGCAAGCCTGCTCCCGTCATAGAGCCTGACCTGATAAGCGCTCTGCACCGTATCGTTCCGATCGCTGTGCAGCTTCCACGCGAACCGGGGTTCTTTGACATCAATTCCGAGAGGGGTGTTCAGATGTTCCACTGTGATATCGGTAAGGTAAAGTTGATTTAATTTGTACATAATTTCATTCTCCTTTTCAAGTTTTTTATGATAAATGCTGTCAATTGTTTTTCTGGTCTCTTTTACGGTAAATACTATCACTGTGACTGCACCGGGCAAAAAGGCCATAAGGCAAATGCGATTACGGCCGTTCGTACTCGTCCTTCGGCGCAGGCATTCATGGCGGACTTTTTGTCTTCCGGCACGCTGCCCCGGATCAGAGCGTTTCGCATTCCCGTGAATCCTACGCCGATTCCAAGCAGCGTCCGGAACACTAAGATCAATGTCCAGAAGATAAAAAATATTGCGGCATCATTCATAAACGTCAATGTTTTTTTATTTTCCATTTGTCTCATCCCTTTCTGTATGTGAGCTCATTATAGGAAAAACAGAAGGGAGTTTCAATGACTCCAGAAAATCAGTGTAATTGACTTTTGTTATTCTTACGACGCAGCGAGCCAGGCAGCTATGTTGGATACCAACGTAGCTGCCTGGCTCTATCTGAACCTTTCCCCTATATTCACAGGGATTTCCGGTACTGGTTGGGAGTCAGTTTATAATTGCGGTAAAAAGCGCGGATAAAGGTTTCCGGATTCTTGTACCCCAGTCTTTCACTGATATCAGCTACGCTCATCTGCGTGTGGCTGAGAAGGTTTTCCCCCTGCTCCAGGCGGATCTGCGTGATCAGTTCGGAAAAGGGAACCCCAAAATCAGCCTTCACCAGCTTCGAGCAGTACGGAACTGAAAAATGCAGATGCTCCGCAAGGCTGTTCAGGGTGACAGAATCATAATGGTTCATAATGTAGTTTAAAATCTCATCGCTGTATTCGGATTGAGTTCCGGCGCGGTCAGGCATCACGACGGTCCTTCCGTGCCTCCTGGTCAATTGTGTAAAGAAAATGGTCAGCAGGCTGCAGATGATACGGTCGGAATACGCGTCCATATGGGTCTGTTCCATATACATGTCCAGAATGTAGTTCCTGATGATCTCATCCCCGCCGGTATGATAAAGCAGATAGCGGATTTTTTCCTTTTCATAAAGATTTCCCATAAAGAACAGTGATATCTGTGATTTGTCACGGATGGTATTGAGAAAAATATCCATAAACGTACTGTAACGTATGAGGACATTGAGGATCACACTGTCGTCAAACACCTTCAGGCCGTGTGACACATTCGGCGCGATCAGGCACAGGTCGCCTTCATAGAGATCGACGGTCCGGTCATCCGTAATCTCCTGCATATGGCCGGATAGAACATAAATGATCTCAAAAAATACATGGTGGTGCGTAAAGAACGGAAAATAACGCGGATGCTTGACCAACACGACATTACGGCCTTCCTCAAAAAAACGTTTTTCCGTCAAATGCGTTTCAATACAGTCGTTGTTGAGAGCCATTTCCTTGTCCGAGTCCAGGACTTCTTCCCTTTTTAACAAGTCCTCCGTGGGTTCCCCATTTTCTACCGCATGATAAAAGTCGCGGAAAAAAGCCTCGTCCGTATTCCATTTTTTCAAATCCTCAATGATCAGATTATAATTCATATGCAGCCTCCTCGTTTTGTAACTGGTCTGCACAGCAAATGGATTTCCTGCTGCGCAATGAGATTGACGGATTTTTTCATTCATTATACATAGATATCCCTAAAAGTCAATTTATCTGATTATGGCAAGTCATTGTAAAGCGACGGGATTTTTTCCAGCTGTGCGGTTGCGATTCGATAGGTCATTTGCATGCGATTTATTGCAATGCAAATGGCCGGTCGAATCAGCAACCCACTTATTAATGAGCAAAAAACGGCTGCGTCAGCAGACGTAAGAGTGCGTCAGCACGGTTTTTGCGAATGGATCAGTGGGTTGGATGCTCTTTAGAGCATCCAACCGCACAGCTGGAATTTTTTTATGATTGATTCATGCAAACGAAGTTCGAACGGATCAAGCAGAAAAACGAAAAGCCTGAAAAACGAATGAAGAAAGCTTCCACAGATCCAGGAAGGCTGCAACGTGTTTGTGTTCAATTACCGGGTGTATCACAGGGAATATGGGGAAGGATCCTTATTTCCAAAGCCGGCAGATGATCTGGCAGCGGCCGTAAAATCCATCCTCGGACATACGGAAGAGTTCGGCCTGCACAATACGGAATATGTGACAGCGGGTTATCCGCCCTGCTATATTGTACATGCAAAGGATGACCCGGTAGTGGACTGTAAAAATTCCAAAGAGCTGTACCGGCTTCTGAAAGAGCAAAATATCCCGGCAGAGCTGGAGCTTGCGGAGTTCGGAGGGCACGGCTGGGGAGACGGCAGCGGCTCCAGAGCGGCCGGATGGCCATAATGGGATGCCCTTGGGTATGAAATCAGAAACGTTAAGCTTGATCGAGGGCAGGAAAGAGGATATCCGGTTCCCATGCTGGATGTAGGACGGGCCATGCCGGAATTTCCGACTGCCTCGCCAAGTCATATTTTTTTCACGATCTCCCTGATTTCATTCTGCTTTGCAGCAGATTTAGACTGGCTTCCGACAGCTTTTACAATCCCCAAATCCTTTGCGCCCATATGTCCAATGACCGCATCTTTGTATGTCTGGATTGCAGAAGTGAAACCACCACCCGCAGCAGTAAGCAGTATCTCCAGTATGGATTTTCTGATCATTTCATCAACGGTAAGATTTTTCAAAAATCCCCGCAACATCCTCATCCGTCATTTCACAGGGATTGGAAGTATATAAAAGCCCCTGCATGGAACGTGCGCCTCTGGCAAGCGTCATTGCCTCATCCCGTTCAAAACCATACTCGCTCATTTTCAGGTTATCCACACCGCAGGCTTTTTGCAGTTCTACGAGGGCAGTAATGAAGTCTTCAGGTTTATCGGCATTTTTTATTCCCATTGCCTTTGCCATTTTTATAAAGCGCTCATCACAGACATGCTTATCTACAAAAAACTGGTAAAATTCTTTGGAAATCATAATCAGACCAGCCCCATGAGGCAGATTATGGTGATATGCGCTCATGGAATGTTCCATAGAATGCTCTGCTGTCGTAAGCGTCAGATTCATTGTAATCCCAGCGACCGTTGACGCATAGGCAATATGCTCCCTTGCTTCCATATCGCTTCCATCCCTCACCGCACGGGGCAGATAAGCGGCAACGTTTTCGATTGCCGAAAGCGCAATCGCTTCACTTAACAGATTCAGTCCCGTACTGATCATTACTTCTGTATTGTGGAACAGTGCATCAAATCCCTGATATGCCGTATACTTGGAAGGAACTGTTTTCATAAGCTCCGGGTCAACAATCGCAAGAACCGGTATATTTCTGGTATCGCCAAATCCAATTTTTTCCTGCGTTTCCAGATTAGAAATAACGCCGGAGCAGTTGGCTTCCGAGCCTGTGCCCGAAGTTGTTGGAATCGTTACGATTGGAAGTCCCGCATTTTGAAATGGCTTACCCTTTGCGTATTCCCACAGATTGCCCTCATTGGCTGCCATAGAGGATACCATTTTTGAGCTGTCCAAAACCGCACCGCCGCCAAGCGCAACAATAAAATCACAGCCGTTTTCACGGGCAAACCTGCCTCCTTCCTCACAATGCTCCTTCAACGGATTTTCCGTGAATTTGTCAAACACAACCGAATCCACACCCGCAATTTTCAGTTGTTCCAGTGTACGGTCAAGATACCCGTTCGCACGGATGGATTTACCGCTTGAAATCAGGACACAGGCCTTTTTACCGGGAAGCGGCTGTCTGCCAAGTTCATTCAGCATACCTCTCCCAAAAAGAATATTGGTAGGGTTGTTAAAATTAAAATTCATGTTCATATCTTTTCTTCACCTTTCCTTATCATTTACTTTCTTTTATTTTTTTCTCCATTTTATAAACCAGATAGTCAAGGCAGTCCACTTTGTTCTGGCTTTGATGCAGGCTGTCCATCAATCCACATCGGTACAGCCGCAAAAGCCTGACTGCATCTTTTATCTGCCCGGCATCCCACAGTCTGCATATCTCCGTAATCTCATTTGAACCGCATCCTGCGTCTTCCAGGTTTTGAATAATATCCTCCGTATAGACGCCTCCTTTCCTTAATCTGTGCTTATTGTACCCCATTGACTTTCCAGCCACTAATGGTTATAATCTATATCATGTTATTCTAATATTGAATATCAGGGGGATTGCCGCATGGAAATACGGACTTTACGGTACTTTCTGGCAGTAGCCAGAGAAGAAAATATGACACGTGCCGCTGAAATACTTCATGTTACACAGCCTACTCTCTCAAAGCAGCTGAAATCCCTAGAAGATGAACTGGGGAAAAAGCTGTTCACACGGCATAGTTTTAGTATCCAGCTTACCGAGGAAGGCATCCTGCTTCGCAAGCGAGCAGAAGATTTGGTGAAAATGGCAGACAAGATCATTACCGAATTTATCACGCTTGATGATGTTACAGGCGGGGATGTCTACTTCGGTCTGGCAGAATCCTATCAAATCCGTTTTCTTGCAAGGGAAATCAATACTTTCAAAAAAACATATCCCGGTCTGCGCTACCATATTACCAGCGGTGATACGGAACAGGTCACTGAAAAGCTGGATAAGGGCGTGATAGACTTTGCCGTACTTGTTGAAGAACCAAATACCGCAAAATACAATTATTTATGTTTTCCGGAATCTGATGTATGGGGCGTTGTCATGCCAACGGACTGTCCGCTTGCAGAAAAAGAAAAGATTGAGGCGGCGGATTTGATTGGTCTGCCTTTATTTTGTTCCGATCAGGGCTGGAGCAAAGATATTACCCGCTGGTGCGGCAGACAGATTGATACACTGCATTTAGAGGGTTCTTTCCGGCTTTCCTATAATGCCTCTCTTTTTGTGAAAGAGCAGCTTGGTTATCTTCTGACCTTTGACCGGCTGATTGATACCAGCCCTGAAAGCGGACTGGCATTCCGCCCCTTATTCCCCAAATTAGAATCGAAAATGTATCTCGTATGGAAAAAGTATCAGGTTTTTACCCCCATTGCAGAGCGTCTTTTGGATCATTTAAGAGAAAAGATGAAATAAACAGACAAAAGCTATATCTATCGTATATCTTATACTATGAGGTAAACGCAGGTACAGATCAAGTGCCGCGCTTACAGGAGGAAATTATTATGACGAATGAAGAAGTTCTAAATGCAGAGACCCATTCTGCCCTGTCCGATCCGTCAAATTTTTTTAAAGGGGTGAGCGCTGTCGTAGCAGCTTCCGTTGCTTACGGCATTATGCCCATTTTTACAAAAACCGCTTTAAACGAGGGAATGCAGGCAGACAGCGTGGTATTTTACCGTTTTGTATTTTCCACGCTGTTTTCCGCTGTTTTTTTGTGGAGGTCATTCTGTAAAATGTGCGTCACCAGAAAGCAGTTCCGCCATCTGCTGATATTCGGGATCCTGGGATTTGGAATGACCATCAACCTGCTGACCGCGTCTTATCAGTATATCCCTGTGGGGCTCGCGACCATGTTCCATTTTGCGTATCCACTGGTCATTTTGTTGATAATGGCATTCTTCTATCAGGAAAAAATGACCCTGTTTAAAGCAGCGGTCATTCTGATTGCGGTTGCGGGAATTGTTCTATTGGCGGATTTTTCTCAGGGGCTCTCTCCCAAAGGAGCCGCCCTGGCAATGCTGTCCGCTGTCACATACGCGGCCTTTATCATCGCAGGCCGAAAAAGCAGCTTTGCGGCAATGCCCTCAATGGAGGTCATTTTCTTTGTATGCTTATTTTCCTCTGTCATTTTTGGAGGGAAAAGCGTTTTGGCGGGAACCTTGCAGCTTCCTCCCTCCAGGACGGCATTTGGGTGCCTGCTGGTCATTTCCCTGTTCTGCACCGTTTTTGCTCTGAAAATGCTCACCTACGGAATCCGCACCCTGGGCGCCTCCACCTCTTCCATGCTGAACATGCTGGAGCCTGTGGTCAGCGTAATCGCCGGAACGCTCATTTTTTCGGAGGCTTTAAATATTCGGACGGTCACAGGATGTGTTCTGATCGTGGCGGCATCGGTCCTGACGGTCAAAGGCGACCGGAAGTGACGGGCAACGACGGGAAACGGCAGGCTGTGGCGGGAAACAGCGGGCTATGACAGGCCGTGATAGGAAACGGCGGGCTGTAACGGGCAATGGTAGGAAACTGTGGGCTATGGCAGGCAGCAGATCCGACCGGCTCATTCGTCCGGCTGCTGCCCATCATGGGCCTTCCATTGACATTCCGTGAGCTGCATATTAGAAAACACTGCCTGAAAGGAAGAGTCCTCCGGCGAACACGCGTAGATGCCGAACCGGATCTTTCCTTTTCCCTTATGCATATGGCAAACCCGCATCTGGCTGAATGTGACCCCGTCCGCGGAGCATTCGATGCAGTAATCGTCCTCCCGCCTGCTGAAACGGTACCACATGGATTTTATGGATGCGCTGATCTCCGTTGTGGCCCAGTCTGAATATCCATTGTTGGTCACGACGCTCCCCAGATGCTGGAACTCATCATTTTCATATTCAATGGACCCTTTCAGCCAGTTCTCGCTGTCCAGGTACATCACGACGCCGCACTGGTCGAATCTGTGATGGCTGTCGTCAAATTTCGTCTTCACGGTGAAGCTGAAATATTCCTCCTCCGTTTCCATCTGCAGGACCGGCGCGTTATCATTCTGAAAATGATAATAGGTCCTCTGCCACAGGTCCGTATGCGGCTTTGTAACGATCTTGATATTGTCCTGGTTTATTTCATATTTTTCCGGTTCCCTTGTCCATTTAAAATTTGTCAGATCCATCTTTTTTCCTCCTTTTTCATCCTGCCCCAAGAATCTCCTCCACCAATTCCATATGCGGCCTGTCCGAATTTTTCTGGAACACGTTCACATGGTTCAGATCCCCGCTCCGGTCCGTAAACGCCGGAAATAAAAATCCGCACTCCGGCTCCCCCGGCTCATATTCGCCTGCAAGCGGGCAGATCACACAGATCAGATATTCAAATATCTCCTCCGACTCCCACAGCCTTTCCTTATCCGATGCCTTTGCCGGGATATCATAGCGGTCATGGAATACCAGAACCGCATACTCCGAATCCGCATGGTAGCGTTCCATGACAACATCATAAAAGGTATCCAGCAGGGCGTCATTTTTCAGGCCGCATTCCTTCAGCGCCATGAGCAGCTGCCACATGCTTCCCGGCTTCTGCGCATCCGGGGAAAACTCATATTGTTTCAGGTTTTGATTGGTATCGGAAAATGGAACCGTCTTTGCCAGCTTCAGATTTTTTGCTTTATCCGCTCCGGAAAGCTTCAGAAAATGAGTGTTGAAGCTGCCGTCGAAATCCCCGTCCCGATCCACATAGCAGCCTGCGACCCTTGTGATGGAAGTCCGCGCCGGCGTCATGCGCCGCGTCAGCTCCAGCATATCCTCCCTATTGATCATGTCCCAATCCCTCCCCTGTGATGTGTTCCTGTCAATCCTAAATCCGACGTCATTCTCACCGGCCGGAAAAGGCACGGATCATATCGAGCCGTATCTTTTACTCGTCCTCTTCCATAACCCTGCCTGCCGGTCTGGATGCGGCCTCCTGCGCTCCTTCCGCAGACCCGGAAATGGTATCCTGCTCCCCACCTGTCGGTCCGGAAACAGCTCCATTCCCCTGTCCGTCCTCGGATTTCAGCTCCTTCTGCTCCTCAATATTCTCTTCTTCCTCTTCATCCAGAGACTTGTTCAGATCCGCATATCCCTTCATGGCCTTTTTATAAAGCTGGTCGGCCTCGCTCAGCACCTCGCCCAGCCGTTCTCTCTTACCCTTGCTGGCACCGCCTCTGCTGTCGTCCAGCTTTACCTCCATAGACATCACGCTGGCATCCCTTTCCTTCTGGTCATGAGCCTTGTGGATCTGGCTGACCTGCTTATAATCCAGGGAAGCATTGCTGATATTGTTCAGATTCTCGATCTGCTGTTCCTCCTTAGTCTCCGGATCCTTTCCGTCCTTCTTCTCTTCCTCGGCCTTCTCCAGCTGCTCCTCCACCATCTCCTTCAGCGTCTGGGAAATCTCCGTCTCCACATTGCTGATCTGTTCCTCATACAGGGCAACCATGGCCTTGATGGAATCCCAGTCCCCGCCGCTCGCCATCAGTTCATTCTTTCTTTCGATCAGCTCCTGCTTGCGCTCCATCAAAAAATC
>CAYQBE010000042.1:0-36505 GCA_964415625.1 uncultured Clostridium sp. | reverse complement strand
CCTGCTCCAGCAGGATGTTGCCCTCCGCGTCCACCAGGATCGCGCCGAAGGGGGTGTTGCCCGCCTCACGGGAATGCCTGGAGATTTCAATGCAGCGTTTCAGATAGTATTCGTGTTCTTTGTACATCGTTTTTCTCATTCCTTTCTTGTGTTTGCTGTACATGTGAATAGAGTAATATGCAATAGGTATTACCTTAAGAAAATTGTAACATAAAAATAAATTATTGTAAATGCGGCAATATAGACAATAAAATTGTGAAAAATATGGCAGATTGCACAAAGAAGGGACGGTGTTATTGCCGGCATGATATCGTGTACCATGTTGAGCAAAGTTTGGGGCAGGCCGGAAAATCCCCCATTGACGATACATTGCGCGATTGATACAATAACAAGAGAAACTGCGCTACCCGACAGGATTCAGGGAAAGAGTGAATGATGCTGTACGATAAAGACATCCGTGAGCCGCTTTTTGATTTTCTGGAAGCGTATTACGGAAAAGTGAGGATTTTGGAAGAGAAGCAGATGGGGAGGTCCCGGGCGGATATCGTCATGGTGCTGCCGTCCGCGCTTGTAGGGATCGAGATCAAGAGCGACGCGGACACTTACGCCAGGCTTACCCGGCAGGTGAAGGATTATGATCAGTATTTTGATTATAATTATGTGGCGGCGGGGGTAAGCCATGCCATGCACATTGAGGAGCATGTGCCGGAATGGTGGGGGATCATCACCGTGGAGCAGGTGGACGGGGAGGCGGATTTTTATATTCTGCGCAAGCCGAAGGAGAATCCGAAGGTGAACCGGAAGAAGCAGCTGGGGCTTCTGTGGCGGCCGGAGCTGGCACACATTCAGGAATTGAACCATCTGCCCGGATACCGGCAGCGGAGCAAGCAGTTTGTGACAGAGAAGATTCTTCTTGGGGTCCCCGAGGAGAGCCTGCGCAGGCAGATCAGCCAGGAGCTGTTCGAGCGGGATTATACACGGATTGCGGAGACAATCATGGAATATAAAAGAGGCCGCAGGTGATCAGGATTTATGGGGAAAGGCAGATTTTATCGGCCGTGAGTATATGTCAGGACGGACCTTTACGGCCGCCGGAGAGGAGCGTGCAGATATGGGAACATTTGTAAATCCTGGAAACAGTGCATTTCAGGTTGCATTGAATTCAGAAATATATGTGGACAAAACGGGGCTGCTGTCCTATACCAATAAAGTGATCGATACGACAAATGCATTGATCTGCAACAGCCGGCTGCGGCGTTTTGGAAAATCGATCACTGCCAATATGCTTACAGCTTACTACAGCATGGGCTGCGACTCGGCGGCAATGTTTGAGGAACGGGAGATCAGCGCGCATGACAGCTTTCGGCGGCATTTGAACCAATATCATGTGATCCGCATTGATGTCCAGTGGTGCCTTACCAGCGTAAAGTCAGCGGATAAAACCGTTTCTTATATTGAAAAAAATGTGATCGGGGAATTGAAGGAACTTTTCCCCGAAGCTGTTTCAGAGGAAATCATTTCCCTGCCGGACACGCTGGCTGCGATCCATAAAAGGACCGGGGAGAAATTTATCATTATCATTGATGAGTGGGATGCCCTGATCCGTGATGAGGCGGAAAATGCAGGGGTACAGGAGGAATACATCACCCTTTTGCGGGGATTGTTTAAAGGGGCAAATTCTACGGAGTTTATCCATCTCGCATATCTGACGGGGATTTTGCCGATCAAGAAGATCAGGACACAGTCTGCTTTAAATGATTTTGACGAATTTACCATGCTGGACGCGAAAGTATTTTCGCCGTACATTGGATTTACGGAGGAAGAGGTAAAAGATCTGTGCGAACGGTATGGAAGAGATTTTGAAGAGACGAAGCGTTGGTATGACGGATATCTACTTGCAAAGGAGCATGTATATAATCCCAAAGCAGTCCAAAGCTGCATGTTGTGGGGGGAGTTTCGGAGCTATTGGTCCATGACCGGAACCTTTGAATCCATCCGGCCATTGATCAATATGGATTTTGACGGGCTGAGGGCGGCGGTGATCACGATGCTGGCCGGTGAGTATGTGAAGGTAAAAACAACGTCCTATCAAAATGATATGGTGACTTTCCGAAATAAAGATGACGTATTAACGGCCCTGATCCATTTGGGGTATTTTTCGTATGACAGTGCGTGTGGAACCGCATTTATCCCGAATGAAGAGATTCGCTGTGAGCTGGCTGAGGCGATAGAGGAAAATAAATGGAATGAACTGACTGCGCTGCAGATGAAGTCAGGGATATGCAGACCTGGTATTCCTGCCGCGGAAGGAATATCCGGAGCTTCCTGCACTGCTGGTAGAATTGAAATGGAATCAATCGGCAGATGCGGCAATCGGCCAGATTAAAAACCGGAAGTATACGGCGGCATTGGAGCAGTATACGGGAGAGATTCTTTTAGTAGGAATTAATTACTCAAAAAAGAAAACCGCACACCAATGTATCATTGAGAAATACAGTATGTAGGCGAAAAAACGGATGAACAAATGGAACAGGTGAGGATACGCATAGCAGCAAAAAACATATCTGCTGCGGTGTGCATCCCCACCTGTTCATTTTGAGTGCCTTCCGGCGGCGCAGTACTGCAATTCACGGCCTGGCCGCTCGGGAACCGCAACGGCGCAGGGACATGCATACATACAGCAGAAACCAGACCCCGCAGTGCGCCGCCAGGATCGCAAGTTCCTTTCCCAGGCCGCCGCTTCCGTTCAGCAGCTTCATTAGCCCGTAAAATGTGGCGCTGGAGGGCAGCAGATAGCTCAGCGTATGCAGGACGCCTCCTGCCGGGAACAGCAGGTAAAACAGGATCGGCGGTGCGAGGAAGAGGATCATGACGAGCTTGATATATACGATCCCGACCATCAGGCTTTCTGAAAATTTTGCGATAAACAGCCCTGTCAGCGCGGCGAAGAAGGCGGACAGGATGATCAGGAGCAGCAGCGGGAGAAGCTGCGCCGCCCTGAGCCGGATGCAGATGAGAGCGGTCAGCACTGTGGAAAGCGTTCCGCCGAGGAAGCCGACCATGATCTTCTGCAGGGCATACTGAGCCTTTGTCATGGGAAGGATCTCGTTGATATAGAGGATTCCGTCCTCTTTTTCGCTGATGATGCTCATGGCGTTGAAGGTGCATCCCATGAACATGGCCGTGACCATGGTGATCACGATCAGCAGATGTTTCATCATTTCACCGTCGGCGGGGGAGGGAAGCATTTCTATTTTATATTGGGACATCAGGTCGCGGCCGGCATAGAGCGCAGGCAGCAGGTCTGCGGTCGCGGCGATCCGGGTGGTCTCGTCGCCGGAGCGGAAGGCCTGGATGCCGGAGCCGCTGGACAGGATTTCGGAGTCACCGGGCAGGATTTCGGAGCCGCCGGATAGGATGCCGGAATCGTCGGCTTGGATCCCGGAGCCGCCGGACATGCTGCCGGAAGCATCAGACAGGATGCCGATCACCTGGGTGGAAGGCTTTATGACGGCGGCTTCGAGCTGCTCCCGAGTGTCATATTCTGTGACCGAGCCGTATTGACGGAGCCAGGAAACGGTTTCCGCAGACAGGTCATTTTTCAGAATGCCGAAGGCAGATTCCGTCGCGGCGGAAAAATTCAGATCTGACAGGAGGTTCAGCGCCAGCCCCACCAGAATGGGCAGCAAAAATGTCAGAATGCACAGCTTGTCACGCCGGATGGATTTCATTTGATAGTTCAGTGCGGTTCGGTTCATGGTTCATCCCTCCCTTTTCATTTCCCGCGTGAGTGCCCATTTTGCCAGGAAAAACAGCAGGAAGACGGCGCTCGCACAGGCGGCATAATAGAAAATGCTGACAGTGGGTCTCCGGAAATAGGCGTGCTTCATTGCCATAAACAGATGGTACATGGGATGAAATTTCATCCAGCCGAATTCGATGCCCATCTGCCCTGCCATGAATACCGGGGTGGTGATGAAGATCGCCAGCACCAGGTACAGCAGGGAAAATTGTTTGAAATCAGGCAGCGCGACGGCGCATAAAAATCCCACCAGCGCCATGATCAGGGACAGGATGCCTGCCTGGAGCAGGACGGCTGGAAGCACGGCCAGACCCTCTGCCGGCCCCAGGTTGATGAGCGTCAGAAGCGCGGTAAATGCCAGGTCGGCAAGCAGGATCAGGCCCAGTTTGGACAGGATGAATGCGGATCTTTGCATGGGGAGAACGGCATGAACCCGGATCACGCCCATTTCCTTTTCCTTAAACAGCATGGCGGCCAGACCTAAAAATCCGACGGCGGCCAGTTCAAAAAACAGAAATTCAGCAGTGATCTCCCGGCGGCTCTTCATTTCCTTGCCATCGTTTCCGATGCATGCCGCCGGGCTGGTTCGGATCGCATCCCATGAATCCATTTCAGAAGCGGTAGGAAGTCTATCCTCCGAATCCGCTTCGGGAACCGTAAGAAGCGGATCTTCCGATACCACCCTGAAAACTGCGTAAGCGGCCCTCAGATTGTCCAGGGTATCCATCCCGCAGGAAACCATATGGATCCGCGGAGCTTTTCCGGAAAGATCGATTCCCACGGAGTATCCGTCCGCGCAGGCTTCCTGCAGTTTACCGATTGTGTTTACATTGACAACAGCGGGCAGTGAAGCACTTGTAGCCCGGAGCGAACTGTCATCCAGGGCTGGGTTGTTGTACGGAGGGCTGGTGCCATCCCGGCCTGTCCCGCCGTCCTGCATATGCTCCGGGTCATAACAGTACACCGGAAATAGTTCATCATCCAGGTTGACATACACGAAATGGATATAGCAGGAGTACAGGATCAGCGACCCGGCCGCAAGCAGAAAAAACTTAGCGGACACCATAAGCCGGAAATCCTTTTTCATCAGTGCAAAAAAACTGCTTTTCATCCGTCCAGCCCCCTTCCCGTACAGCGGATAAATACATCCTCCAGGGTAGGCTCCTGGGAATGGACGCTGAGGATTTCATCATGAGGAAAGGAAAATCCATGTTCCAGCTCCGCGGCATCCAGGGTTTTTGTCCGCCGTTCCTTTTTCGGATCTGAAAGTGCGGTTCCGGATTCTCCATGATACAGGTATTCCACCTCGATCTGATGGCTGCTGTTCTGCTCTTTCAGATTCCGAGGCGTATCCAGCGCGGCGATCTGCCCGTTGGAAATAAATGCGACCCGGTCGCAGAGCAGGTCCGCATCCACCATGTTATGTGTGGTAAGAAATACGGTGGTCCCTTTTTGGCGCTCCTCCTCAATGATCCTGCGGAACAGCACGGCGCCGGAGGGGTCCAGCCCGCTGATGGGCTCGTCCAAAAATAAAAGCTCCGGGCTGCTGATCAGCGCCCGTGCCATACTGACACGCTGCCGCATCCCCTTAGAATAAGAAGAAACAGGCTTTTTCAGGAAATCCCGTTTAAATTCCAGCATTTCCAGCAATTCCTCTGGATCCCGGACATTTTCCCGGGGATAAAAGGAAGAAAAATAGTTCAGGTTATCGAGTGCGCTTAAGTTGGCGTACAGATAAGGAAATTCAAACAGCACGCCGATCCTCTGGAAAAAATCCTGCGTATGGGTCTCCGAAATATCTTTTCCAAACAGAGCCGCCCGGCCGCCGTGGCCTTTCAGGATCCCGGTGAGGATCTTCTGGGTGGTGGATTTTCCGGAGCCGTTGGGCCCCAGAAATCCGAAAATCTCCCCTTTTTCCACCGTAAAATTCAGGCCATGGAGCGCCTGCTTCTCCTTTCCGTAAGAAAAGGTCAGGTCTTTGACTTCAATCATCCTCATCACCCCATTTTCCGCGCTGATGCTGCTTCTTTTCCTGCGACCGTTGTCCCCACCATTTCATGAACTTCACCTTCAGCGGCAGTGAGACCGCCAGAACCGCCGCGATCACCAGCCACCAATACCATTCCAATCCCAAAAACATGTTATGCACCTCCTTTTTATATTTGCACAGCAAATTGCATTTTCGGCCTTAGGGACTGTATGGAAATATCCTGCGCAATCTGCACAAGTTATTTCCATATAGTTCCTTGCCGCTCACACGCGCTGCAGATTTGCCGCGCGGCATCCGGTCAATACAATCGTGTGCTGTATGGAGACAGTGTAATGGAGCGGTGTAAAATCCGTGTGAAGATGACGTGAAGCGGAAGTAAAATCGTTCCGACCATACAGTTAGAGATCATTTGAAAATATGCCGCCTGTAAGGAGGTGTATAACAATAAGTGATATTGATTGCGCGGGACAAATGATAAATCTGTGAAAAAATGAATTGCCTTTATTGGAAATGATGATATAATGTAAAAAGTTTCCAACCGTACAAATGGAAAAGTCCGCTGCAAAAGGAGAAATGAACCATGAATGCAAAATATCAGAAAACAATCTATGCGTGTTTTGTGGGATATGTTGTGCAGGCGATCATCAATAATTTTGTCCCGCTTTTGTTTTTGACCTTTGAGAGTACCTATCAGATTCCGCTCAGCAGGATCACCATACTGATCACGTTTAACTTTGGGATTCAGCTGCTGGTGGACCTGCTGTCGGCGGGATTTGTGGACAGAATCGGATACCGGGTTTCGATCATGCTCGCCCATATTTTTTCGGCGGCGGGGCTGCTGGGACTTGCCGTGCTGCCGGAGATCCTGCCCAGCGCCTATGCGGGACTCCTGATCTCGGTGACGATCTATGCTCTGGGGGGCGGGCTTTTGGAGGTACTGGTCAGCCCGATCGTGGAGAGCTGTCCCACGGACAATAAGGAAAAGGCCATGAGCCTGCTGCATTCCTTCTACTGCTGGGGGCATGTGGGAGTGGTGCTCCTTTCCACCCTGTTTTTCCGGATATTCGGGATTGAAAACTGGAAGCTTCTGACCGTGATCTGGATGATCGTTCCTGTTGCAAATGCATTTGTTTTTGCAAAAACGCCGATGGCGCCGCTCGTGGAAGAGGGGGAAAAGGGAATGACCATGGCAGACCTGTTCCGAAGCAAGGTGTTCTGGGTGCTGATGCTGATGATGACGTGCGCGGGCGCCAGTGAACAGGCTGTGAGCCAGTGGGCGTCTACCTTTGCCGAGAGGGGGCTGGGCGTGACCAAGACCGTGGGGGACCTGGCCGGCCCCATGGCATTTGCCATATTGATGGGAAGCGCGCGAGCCTTCTATGGAAAATTTGGAGACAGGATCGACCTGGATCGGTTTATGGTCGGAAGCGGAATCCTCTGCGTGCTGTCCTACCTGTGCATTTCCCTTTCGCCGTCTCCGGTGCTGTCCCTTGTGGGCTGCGCCGTCTGCGGACTGTCCGTAGGGATTATGTGGCCCGGGAGTTTCAGCAAGGCGTCCGCGCTGCTCAGAAACGGCGGGACGGCCATGTTCGCGCTGCTGGCCCTGGCGGGAGACTTAGGGTGCTCCGGCGGTCCCACGCTGGTGGGAACGATTTCCAGTATGGCGTCGGATGACCTGAAAAAAGGAATCCTGGCAGCGGTGATATTTCCGGTATTGCTGGTGGCAGGGGTGGTGCTCAGCCGCAGGCCAGTGGATCGCAGCAGTGATCGTTCTTAGGAACTGTGAACAAATAAGGAACTGCAGCAGATGGATGCGTAGGTTGGATGATCTTTAGATCACCCAACCTACGGGCGGAATATTTATCGACAATTCCTTACTCTGTTTTGGTATATTTCTCGATCAGACATTCATGTGTCTTTTTTTCTTTATCATAGTTGATTCCCACTAAGAGGATATCTCCCGTATATGTTTCAATCCATGACGCATATTCCTTCTCCTTGATCTGCCGGATCGCGCCGCCTGCGGTTTTGTCCCATTTCAGTTCTACCACAAGCGCCGGACGGTTCACGTTCCGCTTCGGCAGATAGGCTACATCTGCAAAGCCTTTTCCTGACGGAAGCTCCATGATCGGATTTACATAATATACCTTTGCGCTGTAGTATGCCATGAGGATTGTGCAGGTGAGTGAATTTTCGTGATGGTATTTCAACACGGACGCAGTCTCGTTATGGATTGCGGACAGTCCATCCGCTACTGCATTTCCATCTAGAGCCCAGGTGCGTTCCAGAAGCTCCTTAGAGCGGTTCAGGGACTGGATCACGCCGTCCCATCCTCCGACCTTTACGGCACGTATAAATTCCTGCTCGATCTCCTGATTTGGAATAAAAACCTCGCTTGTAATCTTATTATAGGTCAGATAACCAAGGTGGACCAGCAGCGTCAGCACGTCGTCCCTGGTTCGGAAGGTGGTCATATCGTTCTGGAATGTGGAAGGGTCGATCACACAGCGCCCATTTCCGAGCATTGCCGTGATAGCCTCCTTCAGCCCATCAAAATTCAGATCAATATATACTTTCAATGCTTCATAGGTTTCCGTCCCAGTCCAATAGCTCTGGATCTCTTTCCATGTTAATGCGTCAGCCACAGATTTTGGATTGTAGATATGAAGTCGGCCCACACGATACCCATCGTACCATCTCTCCATCTCGCCGTAGTCCACATCCCGCTCATTGCATGCCGCAAGGACTTCTTCCTCTGTGAATCCAAAATATTCATCCAGGTTCTTGGGTGAGATCATGGAATAATCATCAAAAATGTTGACCGCAGAGTGTTCCCCGTACTTCTTGATCGGCAGGATTCCCGTCATATAGACCAGTTCCGTATAATCCGCGTCTTTGAAAAGCCCCCGTAAAAAATCCAGATATCTTTTCTGCTCTTCTTTACGGTTCCTTGCAATCCGGAATACACAGTCCCATTCATCAACGATGAAGACAAATCCGTGTCCGGTCTGAATAAATATCTGTTCAAGAGCATCTGTCAGACTGCTGTCTGCGCCGATCCTTTTACATTCTGGAAATTCGATCAGCAATTCTGACGTGACGCTTCGTTCCATTTCTTCGATATATGTGCCAAGATGATCTTCTGTTTTCAAAAAACGCTGCATATTTAGCCGGATCACCTGGTGTTGGTTCAAATGCTCCTGAAACCCGGGATCCCGCTCAATCTTAAGACCGGAAAACAGCCCGGCCGAATCGCAGCCGCAGCTATAGTAAGCAGTCAGCATGTTCGCTGCCATTGATTTTCCAAAACGGCGCGGACGGCTCACACATACGAATTTTCTTTCGGTTCTGTATACCACATTCATCTTTGAGATCAGCATACTTTTATCAATATAGAAATTAGAAAAACGTGAGTCCTGAAATGAAATATTTCCCGGATTTACATAAATCCCCATGCCGGATCATCTCCTTTACAATCTAAGTTGATTTCATTTTATCATTGAAAAACAGTCGAGGCAAGCGGAAAACGGGTATCCCTGTCCTGCTTTTGCCGTAGTTTATCGGCAAGCCGGTAAACTGTGAGAGGAGTTGCATGTGCCGGGTATGGAGAAGTAAAACATCACTCCGTCCGGCATATTTTTTACGCCGTAATCCAGGTTCTGCATGGACAGGATCTGTGCGACAATGGACAGCCCCAGCCCGGAGCCGTGATAGCCGGTATCCGGATTCCGGTAAAACTTTGTCCAGATCCTGGGCAGGATTTCCTCCGGTATCGCTTTTCCCTCGTTCAGGATGGAAAAATGCAGGAGCTCCCCGCGCATAGTCAGAGACAGCTCCAGCCTGCCGCCGGGGCATACATTTTTCCGGGCGTTCAGGATCAGGTTGTCCAGCACCTGCTCCATCCGTTTTCGGTCTGTCTTTACAAAAATTTTCTCCTCCGGCAGTTCATACTCCAATTGGAAATCCGCATCCGGAATGTCGGTCAGCAGGCGTCCCGCCGCGGTTTCTGCCAATTCCACAAAGTCAAATGTTTCCATCACAAGCTCAGAAGCGCCGCTTTCAAGCGCTGACAGATCCAGCAGGGTAGTGATCAGGCCGCTCATGCGCTCGGTCTCGGAAATGATGATGTCTGCGTAGCGCTGCCTCGCTGCCTCGTCAGTCTCGTCCTGGATTCCTTCCGCATAGGCCCGGATGACTCCAACGGGGGTTTTCATTTCATGGGACAGGCTGTCGGTCAAATCTTTGCGCTCCGCAAGAAGACGCTGCTTTTCCGCCACCTCTTCCGCAAGCTGGGTGTTGGCAGTTTCCAGGCGGGCGTTGGTATCTTCCAGCTGTGCATTGGCATTTTCCAAGCGTACATTGGTATCTTCCAGCTTCGAATTGGCGTTTTCCAGCTGAGTATTGGTATCTTCCAGTTGCGAATTAGCATTTTCCAGCTGTGTATTGGCATCCTCCAGCTGTGAATTTGTGAGTTCCAGCCGCACCAGCGTATCCTGCAGGTTTTCGGACATCCGGCTCAGGCTGGCGGAGAGCTCGCCGAATTCGTCCTCCGAGGTGAGCCGGCAGGACCCGGAAAAGTCCAGATGCGCCAGCCGTCCGGCTGCCTCATTGAGCCGGGAAATGGGGTCGGAGATAAAACGCCCCATCAGAAAATCGACTGCCAGGATCAGCGGGATCACGAATCCGAGCCAGACCAGAAGGGATACATCCGGATCATCAGATATATGCGTGGAAAACAGGTAAGACGCGATCAAGAGGACACCGGCAAACTTGGAGGTGATGATGATTTTTTTACGGACCGTGCGGGGCGAAAACATTTTTTTCAGATTCATGTGGGCACCTCAAATTTGTAGCCGGAGCGAATCAGGGTAACGATATTTTTGCCCTCGCTGCCCAGCTTTTGGCGGAGATTTTTGATGTGGGCGTCCACCGTGCGGGTGGTCCCTTCAAATTCATAGCCCCAGATTCGGTTCAGGAGCTGGTCCCGGCTGAAGATCTGCCCGGGATTTGCCATGAGGAAATGGAGCAGCTCATATTCCTTGTGTGTAAGCGTGATCTCCTGCCCGTTCACATAGACCTTGCGGGAGGCCGGCTGGAGCGCGGTCTTTCCGGCGCAGAGGGTGCCGAGGGGAGCGCAGGAGGTCCGGCGCAGCAGGGCGTTTACCTTTGCCAGCAGGACTCTGGGGCTGAAAGGCTTTGTCATGTAATCGTCCGCACCGTATTCGTAGCCTTTCAGCTTATCCTCCTCGCTGCTTTTGGCGGTCAGCAGGATCACCGGCGTATTGCCCATTTCACGGGCGAGCCGGCACACCGAAAAGCCGTCCAGATGGGGCATCATGATATCCAGGATCAGCAGATCCACGGGGGTGCTTTTGAGCAGCATCAGGGCATCCACGCCGTCGTCCGCGGTCAGGCAGGTGTGGCCGCCCTTTCTCATATATTCTGCAATGATATCCTGCATGTTTTTTTCATCTTCTGCTATTAATATAGATGCCATAGGAGAGACCTCGCTTTGTAAGGAATATGCATTATTATAACCCCTTTGAAATTGCATTACAATATAAAAAGCTGCATTCCTATTGTCAGAATAAAAAAACGGGTTATAATGGAGATAAGAAGTATAGGTGGCTTTTTGCAGATGTTATGATCCGCAGGAGGTATGGCGGAAATGAAAGATTGAAAAGAGGGGCAGTATGCAGATATCAGATATAGAGGAATTGGCGTATTCGATAATAGAACGGAAAGATATAGAAAGTGATTATATTGAGTACAAAAAATCAGCGGCCTTTAAAGGAAAAATTTTAAAGACTGCCTGTGCTTATGCGAATAACTATATGAATCGGGAAATCGGTTTAATATTTATCGGGATTGAAGAGGTTGATAATCAAGAAACCGGAGAAAAAGCATTTCCTTTGTAAATCATAACCGACCGGTTCCGCCAGTAACAATAGAAGATATGAATACGAAACGGGAATTTAATAACAGGGTATATCTTAATCCGGAATTGAAGGAAATGTTTTTTGCACTCGATTTGATTGAATCATATGGTTCAGGCATTCGACGGGCAAAAGATTCTATGGAAAGGAATGGCTCTCCGGAAATTATTTTTGAACCGATTAATGAAAATGATGACTATACGATGGCTACGGCATTTATTAATAAAGAGTTTGTGCGGATTCAGGCAGAAGAAAAAGGAAAGCCGGAGGGTGATATCACAAAAACTATCACAAAAACTACCACAAAGACTACCACAAAGACATTGGTAAAGATTTTGGATCTTATGCGGGAAAAACCGGATATAACAGCAGAGGAGCTGGCGGAAGAAATAGGGATTAGTAAAAATGGTATTCGCTACCACATTAAAAAACTTAAAAGCCAGGGTAAAATAGTGCGTATAGGTTCATCAAAGTATGGACAATGGAAGGTACTTGACGAGTAATCATGAGATCAGAAAGAGCTGTCGGCTGGAATTACAGTCTACACCCGACATTCCAGCTGACGGTCAAAGGGCTCTGCATCCGCATGCTTTTTCTGGATCTCTTTTGCATCGACGCATCCCATTCTTTGATAAAATGCCTGTGTTTCCACGGCGGAGTGGGAGGAAATGTATAATTTTTCAGCTCCTTGCTTCCTGGCCCATTCCTTTGCCGCGCAGAAAAGTGCCGTTCCGATTCCGGAACCGCGCAGGTCTTCTGAGACATGAAGGCTTGTCAGGTCAAGATATTGGTGTCTGCTGCCGAACAGGCCGGCCTCAACGGAGGTAAACCCCTTGAGGGTATGGCCGCGGAACGCCGCATACACAAGGCCTCCGGTGGATAATGTGTTTTTCAGGCAGGAGACCAGGAAGTCATAATCGCTTTCTGTCCAATCATCAATAAAGGGTGCGTCCTTGACCACCCATCCGTTGTTCTCTTTCCGCAAGCATTTTGTGACAGTCTGATGCCGGATAAAATCCTGAAACAGCTCCCGGCAAAGCTCCTGTTCAGATAACGCCCTGTAATGGATCATGAGCAAAGATCCTCCTTTTCAATCACTATTCTTAGTGTAATGTAATTTTTCGAAAAGTCAATACTCGAAACAGTTGACTTTCCAAGCCTGCGGCGTTACAATGCGAAACGGAGGAAGAACAAATGAAAACGAAAATGCACAGCTTCTTTATGATGACAGCGGCCACCCTGATCATGGCCGTAGGGATTTATTTTTTTAAGTTTACCAATCACTTTACATTCGGCGGGATCACGGGTCTCGCTGTCCTTGTTGCAAAATCCGGGCTGATCTCCGCGTCGGATTTTTCTTTTGCGGCAAATATGATCCTGCTGGTGTTGGGTGCCTTGATCCTGGGGCGAAAGTTCGTGGCGAAGACCGCTTACTGCAGCGTACTGCTCTCGGTCCTGCTGTCCTTGTTTGAAAGAATCTGGCCCATGAATCAGCCTTTTACGAACGAGCCTTTGCTGGAGGTGATCTTCGCGATCGTGCTTCCTGCTTTTGGATCCGCGGTGCTGTTCAATATCGGGGCTTCCAGCGGCGGCACGGATATCGTAGCCATGATCCTGAAAAAGTATTCCAGCATTGACATCGGCCGGGCGCTGATGCTCTCCGACGTGGCGATCACAGTTGCCGGATTCTTCGTATTTGACGTGGAGGTGGGACTGTACTCCTGCCTGGGACTGGCATTCCGCTCCGTGCTGGTGGACAACTTTATCGAGAGCCTGAACCTGTCCAAGTATTTTAACGTATTTTGCAGCAGACCGGAGCCGATCTGTGATTTTATCGTACATGAGCTGAACCGCAGCGCCACGATCTGCGACGGGCAGGGGGCATTTACCGGGTCTCAGAAGTATATCATCTTTACTGCGCTGAACCGGCATCAGGCGGTGCTACTGAGGAATTTTATTAAAAAAGAAGATCCTTCCGCGTTCATATTGATTTCCAATACAAGTGAAATTATTGGGAAAGGGTTTCATAGTGTGTAAGGGGCTGCGGGTAGATCGTGGGAATAAATGTTCTAATATGTTTGGATGTTCTTTTTGAAGCTGCATTGTAAAGAGATTTCTTTACAATACGGGGGCTGTATGGTATATTAGTATTAATAAATCCATTTATATGAGGATATAAGAACCTGTAGGAAAATGGATTTGTTCATGGGCTCGAGTCCCATGACTGTTAATATCATCGTATGGAGAAAGGCTGCCAGCGGCAGGATTTCTGTATGTTTAATTTGGAGGTGCGGATTATGGCGCAGACAAGTGTTAACTTTCGTATTGATGAAGAACTGAAAAGGAATATGGAAGAGGTTTGCGGAAAGATGGGAATGAATCTTACAACGGCAATTACTATTTTCTTTACAAAAGTCACACAGGAGAGACGTATACCTTTTGAGATCACTGCGGAGCCGGATCCCTTTTACAGTGAGAGCAATATTCGGTATCTGGAAAAAAAGATGGAGGCAGACGAGCTGTGAAAGGAGACGGTGCCAATGGGCGTTTTGGATAAGCCGGTAAATTCAGAATCACTGGAAATGGCAAAGAAGCGTGATAAGAAGGTTTATATTACTGATATTGCGATAAACAAAGTGCCATTTGTTCAGTATAAAGGATTTACGGATAATCAAAATCATATAATGCGGGAATTGGTACAAGAAGTGTTAACGGTCTCCAAAGATGAAAATGATAGTAAGGAACTGTTCAGAAATAACTCATGACAATGACTTGTATAAATGTCCATCTGCGGCATCTGACAATCTTGACGTAGCCCGCTACGCCTGCGATTGTCTTCTTTGCAGATGAACATTTATACGGCATCCTTGTCACAAGTTATTTCTGGACAGTTCCTAACGAAGTTGCAATAACTTGTGATCTCGGGGTGGACAATCCGCTTGAAGTGTATGGTGTTTCTTTCGGAACGGAGCATGAGGTGGATGTTAGAGCGGATACATTGTCAAACCATATTCTTGTTTCACAGAAATCCGTAGCAGTAGTTGTTTTACACAATCATCCTTCCACACAGACATTTTCAATACAAGATATACGATTTTTTATTGAGTTTTCTGCTTTGGAGATTATGGTAGTGGTGTCAAATCAGGGAACTGTTCATTATTTGAGGAGAGAGGAAAATTATGATGTGAAAAATGCGGTAGCTCTATTTAATGAATGTGTGGAGAATTTGACAAAGGATTCTCCACTTACGGAGATTTACTTGGCGGCATTGTCATTTTTGGCAAGGAGCAGTGAAGTAGGAATATACTATCGTTAGGAGGTTGAATGTATGGAAAGTTATGTTTTGAATGATGTAGAATATGATTTTAAGCCATTGAAAATGTTTGTTCCTGATCCGAACTATAAGGTTAATGAAAAAGAATTGGAGAAAAGTATAGAAAAAAATAAGGCCATTATAGCAAGAGCAAGGGAGAGCCGGAAAAAATATTTGCAAAATGTATGATCCTTCATTTAGAATAAAGCTGACAATCATATCTAATGTCGTCAGCTTCAACCAGTTTAGAATGTATACGGGGAGGTGGAGACCATCAGGATCTTCGCCTCCTCGTCTGTTATATTGCTCCAGCGGTGGCCGATATAGTTGGGGTAATACAGCGTATCGTGTTCGTTCAGCTCATAGGTTCCTTTATTTTCCATATCAAATATCACACTTCCATACAGTACATACACGAACTCTTCCCCGCCATGGTGGGCGTACTCCCCGGAATCTGCGTGGGAGGGCACAGTGACGGTTGCCGCGTACATCTCATTTTTCCCCTGGATGATCAGGGATTCGATCAGGGATTTTCCATTGCTCGTATTGCGGACAAATGACTTCTGGTCCGTATGGCGCACCAATTGGACCTGCTCGTCATCCTCTTCCAGGAACAGGGAGAAGACCGGGAGGTCGAGTGCGTCGCATATGGACTTTAAGGTGAGCAGGTTGGGGGAGGTTTTGCCGGTTTCAATCTGGCTGATGGTACTCGCCGCCACATTTGACACGTTGGACAGGTCGCGGATCGATAAATTCTGTCCCAGACGGTGCTCCTTGAGGGTTTTTCCGATTTTGTTTAAATCCATGTATGGACCTCCTGATCAAAATTCTGTGTGGATGGGATTGGCGGGTATCGTTGTGCTTTTGCGGCAGATGTAAAGTGACTGATGGATGGTGATGGCTTACATTTTTACCTTAGAGTGCCGTATTAAGAAGAAGGTGTTTTGTAAATTGTACTTACGGACGATGAAATCTGCCGCTCAGTATAATTTCAAGTATACCAATGTTCTTGGAAAATTGAAAGAAAAAAATGAAATTAATTCAATTTTGGAACGGAGCAAGGTATATTTTGGTCTGAAAGCAACCTGTAACATAGATTGACAAATTGAACATTGTTCGTTACAATGAACAATAGAATTATGAGAAAAGGAGGTGGCATCATTGGGAGATTCCAGACAAATTTACTTTAAGAATGGATATATTCTTACGATGAATGCATCGAACCAGGTGTATGCCCATGGAAGCCTGCTGGTGGAAGGAGATCAGATCCTGGCAGTGGGAACCGTGGATGAGCAGCAGGTCCGCAGGGACGCGGAGGTCATCGACCTGCACGGAAAGTACCTGCTTCCGGGGTTTGTGAACACGCATGTACATACGTCCCAGCAGATCAGCCGCGGCGTGGGGGATGATGTGGATTTTATCACCTGGCTGCACAAGCGGATGTGGCCCTTCGAGAGCAATATGACCGAGGAGGATTCCTATGTATCCACGCTGATGTGCTGTCTGGAGCAGATCCGGGCCGGAGTGACCAGCTTCGCGGAGCCGGGCGGGCAGTTTGTCAGCGGTATGGCAAGGGCGGTGACCGAGGCCGGGCTCCGCGCGAAGCTGGCAAAATCTGTGATGGACTGCGGGGAAGGGCTTCCCGAGATCTGGCAGAGGACCATGGAGGAGGAACTGGACCAGCAGATCGATGACCTGAACAAATACCACAATACCGCGGACGGAAGGGTGCAGGTGTGGTTTGGCCTGCGTACCATATTCAATAATACGGACGCCCTGATCGTAAAGACGAAGGAACTGGCAGACAAGTACGGCGTGGGCGTGCATATGCATGTGGCGGAGGCCAAATCTGAGATCGAGTATACCCAGGCGGTTTACGGCGAGCCGACGGTGACGCATCTTCATAAGCTGGGCGTGCTGGATAAAAATCTGCTGGCGGTTCACACGGTCTGGCTGACCAACGAGGAGATCGACCTGTTCAAAAAATACGACGTGAAGGTTTCCCACAATCCGGCGTCGGCCATGCGTGTCCTGGGATTTGCGAAGATTCCGCAGATGCTGAAAAAGAAGGTGTGTGTGTCCATCGGCACGGACGGCGCGTCTTCCAGCAACCGGATGGACATGGTGGATGAAATGTGGCTGACCTCGCTGATCCATAAGGGATGGCGGCTGGATTCTACCGTGGTGCCCTCGGAGGACATTTTGTGCATGGCAACAAAGAACGGCGCCCGGGCGCTGCTGGATGAGGATGTCTACGGAAGCCTGGAGCCGGGCAAGAAGGCGGATCTGATCGTGATCGATCCCCACGGCCCATCCATGATGCCGGTCAATGACCGGATCGCGGCGCTTGTGACGGCCATGCATTCCTCCAATATTGAGAGTACGATGTGCGATGGGAAATGGCTGATGAAGGAGCGGAAGATTCTGACACTGGATGAAGAGGCGATTCTGAAAGAAGCACAGGAACGGAGCGAAGCAATTTACAAGAGGGCGGGCATCGTGCTGCCGGATCGTTTCCCGGTGACGGATCTGAACTGCGGGAAATGATCCGGATGTCAAATGAAAAACGTGGAACGGAAATGATACGGAGCAGCAAATTTCATCGGAAGTGAATATATTTCATAGAAGGAAGCATTCAGGTAAAAGGAGAATAAAAACAATGGATAAAAAATTATTGGCGGCAGCAGGCGGACAGGCTCCGGCGGATATTGTGGTAAAAAACGGGAAACTGGTCAATGTATATACGAAGGAAATTTATGAGGGCGGCGTGGCCATCAGCGGGGATAAGATCGCGGCGGTCGGCGACGTGGATTATGCCATCGGCGAGGGTACGAAGATGATCGACGCGGGCGGAAACTACATCACGCCCGGATTTATAGACGGGCACATTCACCCGGAGAGCACCAGCCTTTCGATCCGTTCCTTTGCGGAGCTGGTATTGAAGCACGGTACCACCGCAGTCATGACGGATCTTCACGAGATCGGGGTGGTGGCAGGTCTGGAAGGGATTGAGGCGGTCCTGGAGGAAGCGGAAGCGACGGATCTGAAGCTTTATTTTGTGGTTCCGTCCCATGTGCCCTTTGCGCCGAACCTGGAGACCAGCGGCGGACATTTTAATCCGGAGATCATCAAAAAGGCTCTGGAGAGGAAGGATGCGGTGGGCATCTCGGAGGTGGTAGGCCCCTACATCCTGAACGGGTTTCCGGATCTGATGGAGACCATGGATCATGTAAACCAGATGCCAGGAAAAACATGCCAGGGCCATCTGCCGGATATGGAAGGACCAGCGCTGAACACCTGTCTGGCGGCAGGCGTGACCACAGATCATGAGTCCTTATCCGGGGAGGAGGCGCTTGCGCGGCTTCGAAACGGCTGTCATCTGATGATCCGGGAAGGCTCCGCGGCCCGCAATATGGCGGACTGTATCAAGCCGATCCTGGAGCAGAAGCTGGATACCTCCAGGGTCAGCATTGTGACCGATGACCTCCACACCGTAGATGCGGTAGAACGGGGACATCTGGATGACGCAGTGCGCACGGCCCTGAAAAATGGAGTCGATTTTGCGACGGCGATCCAGATGGTTTCCTTAAACGCGGCCCGCGCGTTCCACCTGGACGATGAGATCGGCGGGCTGGCGCCGGGAAAACGGGCGGATATCAACATCACCACTGGAGAGGAAGCATTTGAAGTGCTGAGCGTCATTTCCGGGGGGAAGCAGATCGTGGACAATAAGGAGTGCCTGGTTTCTTATCCGAAGGCAGAGCACAAGCCATGCCTGCTGAACACGACCCATTTGAAAAATCCGATCACGCCGGACAGCTTCAAGATCTATGCGCCGGAAGGGGCAAAAAAGGTGAAGGTACAGGTGATGGATACGCTTCCGTGGATTCCCATCACCCAGGGCCGGGAGGCAGTGCTGGATGTGGAAGACGGCGTGGTAAAATGCGACGTTTCCCAGGATGTGCTTTATATTGCGCAGGTGGAGCGGTATGGGATCAACGGAAATGTAGGAAAGGCATTTATGGGAGGGTTCCATCTCCAGGCAGGGGCGATCGCGTCCTCCGTGGGGCATGACAACCACAATGTGATCGTTATGGGAACCAACTTTGAGGATATGGCAAAGGCCGTGAATTATCTGATCGAGATCGGCGGCGGCCAGGCAGTCGTGAAGGATGGGGAGATCCTGGGCGCGGTGGAATATCCGGTCTGCGGCCTGCTCTCCGACCTGTCAGGGGAAGAGCTGGCGGAGGAAAAACGGAAGCTGAACGGCATCATCCACGAGCTGGGCTGTCCGATCACGATTCCGTTTATGTTCCTTTCGTTTATCTGCCTTGCGGCGATTCCGGTGTACGCGATCACGGATGTGGGATTCATTAATGTGCTGACCCAGGAGGTTGTGGATCCGGTGCTCGAAGTGGCGGAGTGATAGTTCCCGTTTCACAAGGTATACCCAAGGGCATCCCATTATGGCCATTCGGCCGTTTCACAAGGTATAGAAAAAATAAACGGGATTTCTGTAAAAGAGTTTCCTGAAAAATAATTCAGCCCATTGTTGAAAGGTACTTTCAGCGGGCTGAATTATTTTTTGAAAAAATGGGGATAATAGAATTAAATGATCTTTATAAGTATGAATGTATTTTCATAAAAATAAAATGAAATTAATACTATTAGAAAATATATAATAGAATTAAATGAATTTAATTCAATTGCAATAGAGGGGTAAATATGATATTATAGATTAAGACGACATCCACTGTGAAACGGCCGGATGGCCATAACGGGGTGCCCTTGGGTATACCTTCGGGTACGGATCGACAATAACACGAGGAGGCGGTGAAAATGGTAAAAAGGGAACTATATTTGAAAGAGATCAGGCCATTTTATGAGTCGGAGATGGTGAAGGTCATCACCGGGATCCGGCGCTGCGGCAAATCGACTCTTCTGCGGCAGATCATCGACGAGGTCAGAGAGACCGGGGTGCCCGAAGAACGCATCCTGTATCTGAATTTTGAGGACTATAAGTATAAGGCCTATTGCAAACCGGACGCTTTTTATGAATATGTGGAGTCCAGGCTGACCGGTGAGGAAAAATATTACCTTTTTTTTGACGAGATTCAAAATGTGGATGAATTTGAACTGGTCGTCAATTCGTTCCGGGCGACCCATGATGTCAGCATCTTTATCACAGGCTCCAATTCACGCCTGCTTTCCGGGGAACTGGCGACGCATCTGAGCGGACGGACAGTCTCGTTTCGCATTCTGCCCTTTAATTTTAAGGAGTTTTGTCAGTTTCATGGAGAGAGAGCGGATTATGACCAGCTTCTGGCAGAGTATATGAAGTGGGGCGGTTTTCCGCTTGTCTGCAGGGAGAAGGAGGAACGCAGCAAAGAGATCCTTTTGTCCAATATCTATGATTCGGTTGTATTGAAGGATATTGTGATGCGGAATAAGGTCACGTCCCCGCAGGCATTGGAGCGGGTGCTGGATTATCTGGTGGGAAATTCCTCCGTGACCGTATCCGGCAATAAGATTTCCGAAGCGATTTCTGATAAATACCAAAAAGTGTCGGCGCCGACCGTGTATGATTATATCCGGTATGTCGAGGAGGCCTGCATCTGCGATAAGGTTCCAAGGTACGACATCCGCGGAAAAAAGCAGCTGGCATTTGAAGAGAAGGTCTATGTATGCGATCTGGGTTTTTTCTATTTAAAAAAGAACCGTGTAAAGGATGAATACAACTATATTGTCGAGACCATTTGCTACAATGAGCTGATCACAAGGGGATATAAGGTCTATGTGGGCAAGACATACCGCGGCGAGGTGGATTTTATTGCCCAGCGGGGACAGGAGAAGATCTATGTCCAGGCAGCCTATTACTTGGCGGATGAGGCGGTGGTCGAGCGGGAATTCGGAGCATACCGGGCGATCGAGGACAACTATCCAAAATATGTGGTCTCTATGGATAAGGTGACGCTTGGCAGGGACGGGATCATCCATAAAAATCTGATTGATTTTTTGCTGGAAAGGTAGCGCTGTGTCCGATGGGTTTCTTTACACTCCGTTTCGGGTGTGGTATACTGAATATCGTTCTGATACATACCGAACAGAGAGAAGGACGGATGAGATGATGACACTGAGGGAATTACCGATCGGAAAAAAAGCGACCATCACCACGGTAGGCGGCGAGGGTGCGCTGAGACAGCATTTTTTGGATATGGGGGTCATTCCAGGGACGGATATCGTACTGATCAAATACGCCCCGCTGGGCGACCCGATGGAATTTATGATCCACGGATATGAGCTTACGCTGCGCCTTGCGGACGCGGAAAAAATAGGGATTGAGCATGTCCGGGAGCCGGAGCCGGAGTCCGGGGAGAGCGTCCGGAAGAAGCGTCGTATCGAGCACCCGGGCCTGGGGGAAGGCGGGCGCTTCCATGAGAAGGGGACGGAGCATCCGCTGCCGGACAGTACGCTTCTGACCTTTGCCCTGGCGGGCAACCAGAACTGCGGGAAGACTACGCTTTTTAACCAGCTTACAGGCTCCAATCAGCATGTGGGCAATTTTCCGGGGGTGACGGTGGACCGGAAGGACGGGGTGATCAAGGGACACAGCAATACACTGATCACGGATCTGCCGGGGATCTATTCCATGTCGCCCTATTCCGGCGAGGAGATGGTGACCCGGGAATTTGTGTTAAAGGAGCATCCAAAGGGGATCATCAATATTGTGGATGCCACCAACATCGAGAGGAACCTGTACCTGACCATGCAGCTCATGGAGCTGGACATTCCCATCGTGCTTGCCCTGAATATGATGGATGAGGTTCGGGGAAACGGCGGCGCCATCCGGATCAATGAGATGGAGGCCATGCTGGGGATCTCGGTGGTGCCGGTGTCGGCGGTCAAGAATGAGGGGACGGACGAGCTGGTGAACCACGCCCTCCATGTGGCAAAATATCAGGAACGTCCGGGCAGGATTGATTTTTGCCGGGAGGACAAGCAGGGCGGAGCAGTCCACAGATGTCTCCATGGGATCATGCATTTGATCGAGGATCACGCCAGGCAGGCGGAGATTCCGGTTCGGTTCGCGGCAAGCAAGCTGGCGGAAGGAGATGCCCAGATCCAGGACAGCCTGGGGCTGGATCAGAATGAGAAGGAGATGCTGGAGCATATCATCTGCCAGATGGAGAAGGAGAGCGGCATGGACCGGGCGGCGGCCATTGCGGATATGCGGTTCTCTTTTATCAAAGAGGTCTGCGATGCGACGGTGATCAAGCCCCGGGAGAGCAAGGAGCACGCCCGGAGCGCGAAGCTTGATAAAGTGCTGACGGGAAAATACACGGCGCTCCCGGTATTTATCGGGATCATGGGGCTGGTGTTCTGGCTGACCTTCAACGTGATCGGCGCATGGCTGCAGGATCTGCTGGATCAGGGGATTACCTGGCTTGCGGGCATGGCGGATCAGGCTATGGCGGCGGCAGATGTGAACGAGGTGCTCCATTCCCTCATCATCGATGGCATTTTCAACGGGGTGGGCAGCGTGCTCAGCTTCCTGCCGATCATTGTCATCCTGTTCTTCTTCCTTTCCATGATGGAGGACAGCGGCTACATCGCCAGGGTGGCCTTTGTGATGGACAAGCTCCTGCGGAAAATGGGCCTGTCCGGGCGGAGCATCGTTCCCATGCTGGTGGGATTCGGCTGTACGGTGCCCGGGGTCATGGCCACCAGGACGCTGCCGTCGGAGCGGGATCGGAAGATGACGATCTTACTGACGCCATTTATGAGCTGCTCGGCAAAGCTGCCGATCTATGGATTTTTTACGGCGGTCTTTTTCCCGGAGCATGCGGCGCTGGTGATGATCGGGCTGTACGTGCTGGGGATTCTGCTCGGAGTCCTGTCGGCGCTGGTGATGAAAAAAACGATGTTCAAAGGGGAGGCGGTGCCCTTTGTGATGGAGCTGCCCAATTACCGGATGCCGGGCATGAAAAATGTGGGGCATCTTCTGTGGGATAAGGCAAAGGATTTTCTGCAGAGGGCATTTACGGTGATCTTTATTGCGACCATTGTGATCTGGTTTTTGCAGACCTTTGACTTTGGACTGAATATTGTGGACAATTCCCATGACAGTATGCTGGCTGTTGTGGCAGGCCTGCTGGCGCCGGTGCTGCGTCCGCTGGGGATCGGAGACTGGAGGATCTCTACCGCACTGATCACGGGATTTATGGCGAAGGAAAGTGTGGTGGCGACCCTGTCCGTGCTGTTCGGATCTACGGAAGCGATCGCCGCGGTGCTGACACCCCTTGCGGCGGCAAGCCTCCTGGTGTTCTGCCTGCTGTATACGCCCTGCGTGGCGGCGATCGCGTCGGTGAAGCGGGAGCTGGGCGCGAAGTGGGCTGTCGGGGTCGTGCTGGGGCAGTGCCTGATCGCCTGGGGGGCGGCAGGCGTGGTGCGGCTGATCGGGGTTGTGCTGGGATTGGGATGAAGCCAGACAATAGAAAGAAAGCTGACAGAATCGTATAGAAAAAGTTAGGAACTGTAGGAAAATATCCTGCGCAATCTGCACAAGTTATTTCCATACAGTTCCTACCACCTTTACGGTTGAAGGCTCTTTATACATCATTGCTGTTTCATTTCTAAATTTCGTCTGAATCATCTTTTACTTCTTTGCCAGAAATTTCTTCTTTCCCATAAGGGGATGCCTCTGGGGACAGCCGGTTCATCCAACTCCTCCGCTTGAACACGATCAGAGTCATACCGAGCCGGAGCAATTCCTCCTGGGACAGGATGAAATAAACCCATTCCATAGGCAGATGGAACAGGAACGCGGTAATCAGCCCTAAGGGTACGCCTGCCAGCCAGGTTCCCACAATATCGATCACCATGATGTAGGTGGTCTTTCCGCCGCTGCGCACCACTCCGCCGCCCAGGATCATATTGGCGACCTTCACAGGAGCCAGGACAGAAAAGGCAAGCAACAGCCTGGCTGCGGTGGCCTGCACATGGGGCTCGACATGATAGAATGTCACATAGACCCCTCTCAGGCCGATCAGCAGCGCCGACAAAATGAGCGAACCTGCGATTCCATACCACACCAGCTTTTTCGATTCCTGATACGCTTCCTCGTATTTGTCCGCCCCCAGCCGTTTGCCGATCAGGATTCCCGCAGCCTGGGAAACGCCGCTCAACGCCCCGATGAACAACCCCTGGATCGGGCCGGTCATGGACATGGCGGCCAGGTCTCCCGGTTTTAAATGTCCATAGATAAAGGTGTTCACATTCTGTCCCAGGCTCCAAAGCAGCTCTGTGACCAGGATAGGAAGCAGCATCATAAGGTATTGCCGGTAACCGTCCGCTCCAAGGGAGAGGGAAAACCGAAAATCTTCCTGCCCCCGCAGGCGGATCAGGCAGAAAACGGCCAGCATCAGCAGCATATTGACAGCCTGGGAGATCACGCTGGCCGCTGCCGCGCCTCTGACGCCAAACGCCGGAAATCCGAAATGCCCGAAGATCAGAATATAGTTCAGTACGGTATTCACAACCGCTGAAATGATGCCGGCGGCAAGGGGCCAGACAGCCCGGCCCAGGCACCGGACCATAACGGCCAGGATCGAGGATACGCCCATAGGGAGATATGTCCAAAGGATGCAGGTCAGATAATTTTGTCCGGCGGAAAGGAGCGCCGGGTCGTCCTTGATGTAGAGTTCCACGATCTGCCCCGGAAACAGAGCGCACAGCACAGTAAACAGCAGGGCCAGGGCGATGGCTGCAGTCAGATTGACCGTCAGGCTGCGGTCCGCCATCTCCCTGTTTTTCATACCCAGGTATTGGGAAATCATGATCCCGGCAATGGTGGCCACCGCTCCAAGCACAACAGAATAAATAAACGCCGGGCGTCCCGCGACCTCCACTGCGGCCACCGCCGTACTTCCCAGTTGTCCGACCATCAGTTGGTCGATCATGGAGAAAGAGGACTGCAGCATAGATTGAAGCCCTACCGGGACGGCGATTCCAACCACGCTTGCCAGAAAGGATTCTTTTTTCATAAAATATCACCCGCCTTTCCTACAAGTATATCGGGAAAGACGGGTGTTTTCAATGGGTTAATCGCATAACCTTTTGGGTTAATCACATAACCTGAAACCGCAGCTTCATTGGCCGGATGCCTTGCAGCGGGGTGCAGGGCACCGAGAACAGTCACTACACCCTCTTGCAGCTGTTCCGTCCGACTAATTTGACGGGGATGGTAAAATTTCCGCTATATTCGGGCTGCTTTTTCATCTGGTTCAGCAAACGGATGGCCATCTGCGCCCGCAGCTGATAGTCCTGCCGCACGGAGGTCAGGGAGGGAACGACCTGCTCGCAGAGATCGCTGTCATCAAAGCCAATGATCGAAATATCGTCGGGAATTTGAACGCCGGAGCTTTGTAAAAAGCGGATCAGATCGACAGCGTAGAAATCCGACACGGCAAAAATGGCGGTGTAGCCGCAAAGCCTAGAAAAATGCTCCCGATAATAGCGATCCCGCATTTCCTTCTGCATGGGAATCTTCATGAAATCCGCCTGAAAACCCAGGCCGCTGCACAGACCCTCATACCGCTGCTGATCCATACATTCCTGATTATCCGAGACGCAGAGAACCTTCCGATGCCCCAAACGACGGAGATATTCGCCCACCTGACGCCCGCCGTCCCGGTCGTCAAGCTGAAGATTGCAGATCCTTCCTCTGTTTTCAAAGTAGCCGTCGTAAACGACGAAGGGGATGTGGATGCGGCTGCGGAGCTCCTGATACTCATGGTCGCAGAAGCCCAGGATCACCATACCTGCCATATTCCACATAGACGCGAATTTAACGGTTCCCAGCAGATCGGTGGTTTTTTTGAGCATCATGAAGTAATCATTTTTTTCGAGCTCGTCCGCTAAGTAGTTGATCGAGGATGCAATAAACGGGTCTGTCAGCGCCCGGCCTTCATACTTTTCATGATCATTGATGACTACGCCGATGATCCGGGAGTTGTTCTGCGCCAAAAGCGTTGCGGCCATATTGGGGATATAGCCCCGTTCCTCCAGCTTTTCCTGTACCCGCTTGACCGTCTGCGCGGAAATTTTTTTCGTTTTCCCATGGATCACATTCGAAACTGTGGCGGTGCTGACGCCCACCTCATTCGCAATATCTACGATCCGTACCTTGCCCTCTGCCCACATAAATGACCTCCTTTGCTATGGTGTGTTAAAACGGCCGCATGGCCATAATGGGATGCCCACTGGGTTTACATCACCGCATTATAGCAGAACTTCAGCAAGCCGACAAGCTGAAAGATTCGAAAATTTGGACACTATTATTGCAAATGACTGTCAATAATAGTATAATTTTAAAGAGTATGCTTATACACGCAGGAAAAAGGGGGATTTTATGGACAGCCAGATTGCAGGAATCATTACGCTTCTGCGCAGCGCTTTGAAAAACGAACCGGAAGAGCTCCCGGAAGAATTCAATTTAGACCGTGCCGTGCCGGTGCTGTACAAGCATTATCTGGTAGGACTTGGTCTCCGGGGCGCCGCCCGGTGCGGTGTGTCCCGCGAGTTGCCGGCGATGCGGAAATTAACCGCGATGTTTTGCGCGGATGCTGCCAAAAACCGCCTGCAGACACAGCAGATGAAAGTAATATTTGCCGTGTTCGAAGAACACGGGATCGAATATATGCCTGTGAAGGGGATCGTGTTAAAGTCCTTGTATCCCCAGTCTGCGCTGCGGGCGATGGGGGACGCGGATGTTATGATCCACCAGGAACAGTATCCGCAAATCCAGGAACTTTTGTCCTCCATTGGCATGACGGAAGAAACCGAAACCGACCATCACTATAACTGGAAGGCAGGTGACTTTACGCTGGAGCTGCACAGACGGCTGATTCCCTCTTCCGATAGGGACTATTATGCCTACTATGGCGATGACTGGGGTCCTGCCCGGCAAGTGGGGCAAAGCAGTGCCTATTACCTGAGTCCGGAGGATCACTTTATTTATCTTCTGGCACATTTTGCCAGGCATTATCGCAGGGGATCTATCAGCGCAAAAAGCATCTGTGATTTTTGGATCTGGCGAAATGCGTTCCCAGACATGAAGGAATCCTATCTCTCTGCTGAGCTGCAGAAATTAGAGTTGTTGGACTTCTACCGAAATATCCTGGATCTGCTGAACACCTGGTTTGAAGGTGCAGCGCCCACCAAAGCGGTGGAACTGATTACTCAAACGGCTTTCCGGGGTGCCGTTTTTGACTTCGAGGAAACGATGGCAGTCCTATCACTCATAAATCTTACACAAGAAGGTTTCTCGATTTCCCGGAGCAGATGGATATACCTTCTTCGAACCATTTTTCCGGCAGAAAATGTGCTGAAATTAAGATATCCTTTTTTGAAGAAAGCCCCGTTTTTGCTGCCGATTGCCTGGGGGGTGCGATGGTTTGAATTGTTTTTCCGTTATCACAGCCATATTAGGTACCATATTGCCGTATCTCAGAACATTATGCAAACGGACACCGGCCGCCTTGGGGACTACGAAGAACAACTCCGTTCCGTGGGGCTGGGATTTCATTACTAGCTGCGGATGCCCCCACGGAGAAGATCCTTACAGAGGATAACCCACGCCGGAGCCAGGGCATCCGGTGCTTTTATCTGAGCAGAAAGCCACTGGCGGTTCAGTGATTTCCCAGGCGGAAGGTTTCGGTATTTCTGTATAGTCTGTGCCAGATGGGAGGCATGCTCCCCGGTTCCGAAAAGATTCAGCTCTGCGGCAGACAATGCACCTGGAATCAGCCAGTTGTATACTTCCAGCGCCAGGCGTATCCTGGTAGAAATCTTGCACTGCTTTGCGACGGCAGCCACTGCATTCCAGTTACAGGATGCCAAGATCACGCCATGCAGATCCGTGAACCAGGGTATCAGTCGGGCATCTGTGTCCGAACCAGTCAGGGTGTTGAATATTTCCGCCGCCAGGCTGACTGTCAGTTCCGGGGGACTGGGCATCAGGAAAGCCGTGCCGCCGATGGTCACAGTGCTTGTATCCCGGCCGCTTTCCATTCCTTTACAAATGCTGACACACTGCGTATTTCCGGATCGCGCCACGGCACATGTCGGCCTATGTTCGATCGTAAATCCGGCGTCGGCCGCCATCTGAACCCCACGGACGTAGTCCTTATCGGGGATGCTGACTGTGGTCTGCCACATAGAATGCCGGGAGCAGCAGGGATAACCCAGCTGCACCGCTGTATCACGGAGCAGCATCACCGAAATGCCTTCTTGTGCCCACAGCTTTCCCAGCATGCACAGGGCGGCAGTCATTCCGGAATTTAGCGTATGGATGTATTTGACGATTCCGCGCAGCCTGGGTATCAACTCCTGCGGAACCCCTGTATAATCACAGGCAGAGCACATCATTGCCGCCATGCAGGAAACTTCCGGACGCAATGCTTCAAATTCGATTGCCCTAAAGTATTTTGTGATATCTTTTTCGGACGGACGCTCTGCACAGTATAGATCAATCAGCATACGCAGGGGTCTGTCTATGCCGCACAACTCTGCAAATTGAGTTTGTTCCACGATAACCACCTCATTTAAAACATATGTTATTATAGCATCCTGGCATCTGTACGGCAAGAATCTTTGTTTAAGGAGAAATACCAATGCCATCAAAAGTTTCACTTACAGAATATTTCCAGGCCGTTGATCGTCGGCTTCGGCGGGAAGGTCTCGCTCCCTCCGCCGGTTTCCGGGTCAAAGTCTGCGGTCTGACGATTGATTTGCGTTTCCCCAGTCAGACGCTTGCTGAAAGCGGACAATCGAGCGTTGCGGGATTCGTAACAGAGGAAGCCGGCGAACCGGACGCAGTATTTTGGTACTGGTACGACCGGTGCGATGCCTATCTTCCCGCGGGAGAAGCAGAACACTCCTCTGTGTGGCAGAGCCGGGATGAAACCGGAACTCTGTGTATCGGAACCGATGGCGACTGTCTGATGGGCTGCGACTTTGCACGCCAGCGTTACTATTTCGCACGGCCGGAGCCGGTCAATCCTGACTACATGGCCTGCCGTCATGTGATGGTCAATGCTTTCGCCCGGTGGGCACGGGCCAACGATAAGCTGCTGCTCCACTGTGCAGCTGTGGGTACAGGGGGGAAGGGTGTTCTGATCGTAGGCCGGGGCGGAAGCGGCAAGTCTACCTTTGCAGCTTTCTGTCTGGTGGAGGGGTTGGATTTCGTGTCTGACGACTATACCCTTATCACCGCGTCCGGGCCGCTGCAGGCTATGCCGCTATATACCATCGTTGCCCTGAGAGAGGATATGTATCCGAAAATAACGCAGCTTGGTAAGCCCATTCTGGAGGAGGACGGCAGCTTCCGGGGCGGCAAGCCTCAATTTCAGATTCCGCCGGAGCGGTTTAGCCCCTGTCTGGATATTCAGGCCATCATAATACCGAAAATTGCGGGAGATGCGGATCCTTCCATCACACCTGCTCCTCCGGGTAAGGCTATGACCCAGCTGCTCCATTCCACCATTACCCAGATCGAGTCCCGGCGGGATACCGTACTCATTGCGCAGATGGCTTCCCGGCTCTTGGCCCTGCCCGTATACGAAATGCGAATGAGCACCGATTTCACAAAAAATCCTGTATTTTTACGCAGCTTTATAGAAAAGAGGTTTTGATTATGTATCAGTTGAATGAAGAAAAGATGTTTTATGATATGGATGAAGGCCAGGCCATTGTGATCAATTTTACTACAGGTATGTACTACGGTACCAGCAGTCTGGGCTCCGCTGTTCTGGATGCTCTCCTGGCGGGCGCTTCCGTGGAGGAGATCTGCAGGGCCGTCCATTTACTGCCCGGCTGTCCCGATGATATCCAGGAACAGCTGCATGGATTCATTGGTCAGCTCCTGGAAAAGGAGATTATCGTCCCCATCGAAGGAACCGGTACTGGCTGTGAGATCGGCGCCGACTGCCTGCAGGATGGCTTCAGGCTGACAGTGGATGAGTTCGCGGAAGTTCAGGAACTGATTCTGGCTGACCCTGTCCATGATGTGGATGTGGATCTGGGCTGGCCCATTCTGAACCAGTGATGGCGCCCAGAGTCAGCATTCTGGTTCCCAGTTACAATGCGGGAAAGTATCTGAAGGATGCACTGGACAGTGTATATGCCCAGACATTCACCGACTTTGAGCTCATTGTTGTAGATGACGGCTCGGAAGATGATACTGCGGATGTTGCGGCACAGTACCCCCAGGTGCGTTACTTTCCTTGTGCCCACCATGGTGTATCCATTGCCCGCAATACGGCCATTGTCCAGGCCAAAGGCGAGATCCTGACGTTTTTGGATGCGGATGATCTGTGGGCGCCGGATAAGCTGGAAAAGCAGGTGGCATATTTGGACAGCCATCCGGACTGCCAGTTGGTATTTACCAGAGCCGCCAATTTCTTTGAAGGTCAGGAAGATACCATGAGTCCCCGGCAACGGCAGCTATATCACGCTTCTCTGGATAATTATATTATCACCTGTGCGTTCCGACGCAGTGTCTTTGAAACATGGGGCATGTTCCGTACAGATTATCCCTATGGGGAAGATACACAGTTTATGTTTCGGCTGTGTGCTGCGGGGCTCCGTCTGTCGCACTGCATTCCGGAGGTACTGTATCATCGCAGAGTGCATGATAAGAATCTGTCCTTGACCCATGAGAATGTGAAAGGAAAGGATATCTTTGCGATCACTGCGGATGCTATTCGTCAGGTACGAAAAAAAACGAAGAGGGAATACGATGCTTCCATGTCCCCTCTGGAAACCTTATCTGTGATCATTCCCGCCTATGAGGCAGAAAACTATATTGCCCAGGCTGTGGACTCCGTGGGCCGGCAGAAGTGGGCGGGTGAAATGGAGATCATCGTTATCGACGACGGCTCTTCCGACCGTACTGCCCAGGCAGCCCGCGGACCGGGCGTACAGGTGCTGCGAAAAACCCAGGGAGGTGCCTCATCTGCACGGAATGCAGGGCTGCGGGTGGCTAAGGGAGAGCTGATCCTGCTGCTGGATGCGGACGATGTGCTGACGGACGGTGCGCTGAATGCCATGTATCAGGCACTTTCCGAGTCGGGAGCCGGGGTTGTATTTGCCATGGCGGAGGATTTTATTTCTCCAGAGCTGAGCGATTCCCAGAAAGCTGCCCTGAGACCTCGTCCCAACGCCTATGGCGGCGTGCTGCCCGGATGTAGCCTGATCCGGCGGGAGGTGTTTGAAACCGTGGGGATGTTTGATGACACCATGAAAAGCGGCGAGACCGTTGCCTGGCAGATGAAGCTACTGGATGCCGGAATCCGAACCGCAAAAATCCCCACCGTGACGCTGAAACGCCGCCTCCATTTGACTAATACGGGGCGCCTCCGTCAGAAACAGGAAATGGCAGACTATGCAGCTTTGCTCAGAAAGAGGATGAAGAAACCATGAACCCGCTTGTATCCCTTGTAACACCGGTGTATAACGCCATGCCATACCTGAAAGAGTATCTTGTCAGTGTGGCGGCACAGACCTGGCGGCCCTTGGAAGTGATATTGGTGGATGACGGCTCAGGGGATGGTTCTGCGCTCTGCCTGGAGCAGGGCAAAAAAACTTTGGAGCAGGCGGGAATCAGCACAACCGTTCTGACGCGTCACCACATGGGACAGGCTGCCGCCATGAATGCAGGACTTCCTCTGATCACGGGAGAGTTCTTTACCTGGTGTGATGCTGATGATCGGTTGACACCGGACAGCATCGAGAAAAAGGCACTCTGGCTGCTGGAGCATCCGGATTTCGGCATGGTGCGCAGCAATGGACTGGTTCTGGATGCCAGTCGGGGCGGAGCGGTTTCGGAAAGCGCCAGGCTTCGGGACCGCCGGGACATGGATATCTTCGAGGATCTGTTTCTGGATCAGTGCTACTGCTACGCCGGATGCTATATGCTCCGAACCAGACTCCTTTTTGAATGTTACCCCCAAAAGCAGATCCCCGAGTCTCCGGAGGGACAGAATCTGCAGCTTCTGCTGCCCCCGGCCAGCCGCAGTCTCTGTGGTTATCTGGATGAAAAGCTGCATTTCTATTGCCGCCGGAGCAGCGGACATTCCAGCCGGGCACGTTCTTATCAGGAAAAATTGCGCCGCATGGAGAACTTCACCGCTCTGCGCCTGGAGATTCTTGGCTACTGTCAGCGAGACCGGGAGGAATATGTCCAAAAAGCAGAAATGCTCTGCCAGAGAAACAAAGAGATGCTGCTGCAAAGCATGCTGCAGTACGCCAGAAAGGATCTGAAAAAATTGAGAAGCGAAAGTCCGGAATAAGGTTTCATAACCCCATTGATGCCTTTCGCAGAAAGGCGGTTTATAGAAATGAAAGTCGGAATCTTGACCCTCTATGAAGCAGACAGCTATGGCGCTGTTTTGCAGGCGTATGCCCTACAGCATACCCTGACCTGCCTGGGCGCAGACAGCGAATTTGTGAATATCCGGATGCCCGGTAAAAGCGTGGATACTGTCCCGTTTTCCCGGGCAGCGGAGCTGTTTGCCCGGCGGCTTCAGGCAGAGGAGCAGAAGCGCACGGCGCTGTTCACGGAGTTCCGAAAGAAATATCTTCGGATTTCCCGGCCCTATGCCCAGCAGGAGAATATTGACGGGGATTACGATCTTTTTATTGCCGGCAGCGATCAGATTTGGAATTTCCAAATTCCCGGGGTGGATGCCAGATATTTTCTTCCCTTTGCAAGCCCAGGAAAACGGTGCAGCTATGCCGCCAGCTTCGGCGCGTACGCCTTGCCGGAAAAGGTCAGGGATTGGACGGCTGCCCAGTTAAAGCAGTTTCATGCCATTTCCCTCCGGGAAGAGCGGGGCAGAGAGATCGTAAAGGATCTGACGGGGATGGACGCCCTGGTACATCTGGATCCTACGTTACTGCCGGAGCGCAGCTATTGGAAGAGCCTGACAGAGGAAAGCACGGAAAAAGGATACATTCTGCTGTTTCTTTTGAAGTATGATGAGGCGCTTGTCAACGCCGCCAGGCAGGAGGCGGAAAAACGGGGCGTACAGCTTTGTACGATTACTGCGTGCTTCCTGCCTCAGATGGGGATACGCGCCTGGAATACGACCGGTGTCACGGATTGGCTTTCTGCTATACGCAATGCCGGATGCGTGTTCACAAACTCCTTTCACGGTGTAGTGTTTTCCACGGTCTTTGGCCGGGAATTCCACATCCGGCGGCTTACCGGAGAACTGAGCAGCCGCAATGGACGCCTGGAAGAACTGTTGTCGTTTTTGGGGCTTTCCCAGGCTTTGGAAGGTGTGGTTGGACCGGACTACGAGTCGGTTTGGGTACGGCTGGAGGGAAGAAGACAGGAATCGCTGGACTACCTTAGGAGGCTGGTGGCATATGACACAGATATTTGAGAATAAAGCAGCCTGTTTCGGATGCGGTGCCTGCCATGCCGTCTGTCCCACAGGCACGATTACCATGGTTCCCGATGAGGAGGGTTTTGCCTACCCTGTGATCGATTTCCCAAAATGTATCGGCTGCGGCCGCTGCGTGGCTGTCTGCCCGGGAAAGCAGCCCGGACAGGGTCAGGCCGGAACACCTTATGCCGTCCGCTGCAAGGATCTGGAACTGCTGCGAAAAAGCTCCTCCGGCGGTGCATTCTCGTTGCTTGCCCAGCAGGTACTGAAGGGCGGCGGACTGGTCTGCGGCGCGGTGTTCGGTGAAGGCTTTCGGGTGCAGCATATCCTGTCGGAAGATATTGCCCCTATGCGTAAGTCCAAGTATGTGCAAAGTGATCTAAAGGATGTTTACGACTCCCTTGACAGAGCGTTGGCGGATGGGAAGCAGGTGCTGTTCACTGGTACTCCCTGCCAGTGTGACGGTGTGCTCCGTTATTTCGGCAAGCAGCCGGAGGGTCTGATTCTGGCGGGGCTGGTTTGCCGCGGTATCCAGTCCCCGGGGCTGTGGAAAGACTATGTTGCTTTTCTTTCCCGGCAGGGAACGCTGGAATCCTATTGTTTCCGGGACAAACGCATAAAAAACGATGGTCATACGGTGGCGCTTACCGTGAGCGGCAGGGAATGTGCATGTCTCATGAACAGGGATCCTTTCAGCCGTCTGTATTTAAAATGCCTTACTCTGCGGCCTAGCTGTTATCGGTGTCCCTACACCCAGTGGGAGCTGCCGTTTGATTTGACGCTTGGTGACTTTTGGGGAGTTGAAAAGGTGTTCCCGGAGCTGGCAGACGGTATGGGAACCTCTCTGGTCATCGCCAGAACCCAAAACGGCAAAGCGCTGCTGGAGCGGATCAAGCCCTGGGCGCTGGTACTGGAAACAAGCCGGGAGGCGGCAGACCAGCCTGCCCTGCGGGAACCCGCAAAGGAAAGTATTTTGCGCAGGCTGTTGTTTAGGGATTATGCCCGAAAAGATGCATTGGGCCTTTGTGACATTCCTATGATCCTGAAGAAGTACGGAGGATAATGACCTATGAAAAGGATTGGCAATCGCTTGGCACTGGAATGGGTCTGGAGAGTCGCGGGAAAAGCAAAATGGTGGCCTGTTTTACAGGCGGTGGTATGCATCTTCCGGAGCGGTATCGCGATCGCGTATGCCTATTTCCTGGGCAGCATGGTAGATGCCGCAGCATCCGGCGGTAGAAAGGCATTTGCCAGAGATTTTCAATGGTTCGCGGTATGCAACTTTCTGTCGATCTTTCTGCTGTTTGTGAGCCGCTATTTATCTGCACGCAGTAAAAATGCGATGGACAGGGCGTTTCGCCTGCGGGTATTTTCTCAGCTAATGCACCGGGATTTCGGGCGGATATCCCAAACCCATACGGGAGAGTGGATGAACCGGATCACATCGGACACAGAACTTATCACCACGGCAGCTTCCCAAATCCTTCCGGAAACTGTGGGTGCATTGACCAATATTGTCAGTGCGCTGCTGGTTCTGGCGCAGATCGTTCCCCAGCTGACCTTCATCTTGCTTCCCGGCGGATTGCTGATGGCCTGCGTTTCCCTGCTGCTGCAGGAAAGGCTAAAGCGGTTTCATAAGACGGTTCAGCATACCGATGGAAAGTTCCGCGCGTTCATGCAGGAACAGCTTTACAGTCTGTTGGTGATTCATTCCTTTACCCAGGAGAGCGCTTCGGAAGCGATAGCAGGGCAGTGGATGGATCAGTTGAACACGGTCCGACTGCAGCGGGTGCATTTTTCCAATCTCTGCAATGCGGCGTTGGGCGGCGCAATGGTCACGGCTCAGATTCTGGGGCTGGGACTGTGCGGCCTGGGGATTCTGAAAGGCACTGTCAGCTATGGTATGATGTCTACAGTGCTGTATCTGGTAAACCGGCTGGAATCGCCCTTAAAAAATATTTCCGGATATATTTCCCAGTATTACGGTATGCTGGCCGGCGCGGAGCGGCTGATGGAGATTGAAACCTACGAATGGGACTCTCCCGGAGCTGTTGTTCCCCAGGAAGAGATCCTCAGATATTATGCGCAGGAGTTTGATTCTTTCGGACTGGAACATGTGGATTTTGCATACGATACCGATGAAGGAAAGGAAGTCCTGCAGGATTTCAGCCTGACCGTCCGCAAGGGCGAGTTCGTCGCATTTACCGGCGGCTCCGGCTGCGGCAAGAGCACCACGTTGAAGGTTTTGCTATGTCTGTATCCGCTGCGCAGCGGGCAGATTTATCGGCAGGATATAAACGGAACGCGCCAGATGCTGGATTCCGGATGGCGCGGTTTATTTGCCTATGTTCCCCAGGGGAATCAGTTGATCTCTGGAACGATCCGGGAGACGATCACATTTTCTAATCCCGCATTGATGGGACAGGATGAGAAACTGTTCCGGGTGCTTGAAATTGCCTGTGCGGATACCTTTGTAAGAGAACTGCCAAACGGCCTGGATACGGTCTTGGGTGAAAGAGGAAGCGGCTTGTCTGAGGGGCAGATGCAGCGGCTTTCCATTGCCCGGGCGCTGTTGTCCGGCCAGCCGGTGTTGCTGTTGGATGAGTGTACCAGCGCACTGGATGCTGCAACGGAGGAGCAGCTTCTGAAAAATCTGCGGGGGATGATAGACCGGACGGTGCTGATTATTACGCACCGGAAAGCAGCGCTGAGTTTCTGCGACAAGCAAATCCATTTTGAAAAACCGTTGCCGAAGTGACTGTATAAAAGTCACTATTCTTGCAAAAGATGATACTCACGGCCGATGAAATCCGCCCTGCGGCTGGCCTTTACAGAATTTCCGGAACGCTGTCCAGCCCTTTTTAAAAAAATTCGTTCGACACATTCCGACAGCATCCGGGAGGAACATGAAGTTGAGAATATCCTTCATTCTCAGGTTAAGAATCCCCTTCCGAAACATTAAAGTTGATTAGAAAACGCCTGATTTACGGGCGTTTTTCTTAATTTAAGAAT
>CAYQBE010000041.1:0-36611 GCA_964415625.1 uncultured Clostridium sp. | reverse complement strand
GGATTATATTTCGGGGAGCGTTCCACGGAAGAAGTGGACGGTGTCCTGACCGCCCGTGATACCCTTACATATAACGAAAACGAGATCCGCAGGATCGCCCGGCGGGGCTTCGACATCGCCATGAAGCGGAAAAAAAAGGTAACCAGTGTGGACAAAGCCAATGTGCTGGATTCTTCCCGGCTGTGGAGAAAGGTCGTGGAGGAGGTCGCGGCAGAGTATCCGGAGGTGACGCTGGAGCACATGCTGGTGGATAACTGTGCTATGCAGCTGGTGAAGGATCCGAAGCAGTTCGATGTGATCCTGACAGAGAATATGTTCGGAGATATCCTGTCGGATGAGGCCAGCATGGTGACAGGCTCCATCGGAATGCTGGCATCCGCCAGCCTGAACGAGAGCCGGTTCGGGCTTTATGAGCCAAGCGGCGGTTCCGCGCCGGATATCGCGGGAAAAGGGATCGCCAATCCCATAGCCACCATACTTTCGGCAGCCATGATGCTGCGATTCTCCTTTGACCTGGACAAGGAGGCGGATGCCATTGAGCAGGCAGTCGCACAGGTGTTAAAGGAAGGATACCGCACCATCGATATCATGTCGGAGGGAAAGACGCAGATCGGCACCGCTGAGATGGGAGATCGGATCTGCGGATATATCAGATGAAAGGAAGGATACGAAGATGAGAAGTGATACCGTTACAAAGGGGGTACAGCAGGCGCCCCACCGTTCCCTGTTCAACGCGCTTGGATATACGAAGGAAGAACTGGAGAGGCCCCTGGTAGGTGTGGTCAGCTCCTACAACGAGATCGTGCCGGGGCATATGAACCTGGATAAGATCACGGAAGCAGTCAAGATGGGAGTCTCCATGGCAGGAGGGACGCCGGTCATGGTTCCGGCGATCGCGGTCTGCGACGGCATTGCCATGGGACATATCGGAATGAAGTATTCCCTGGTGACCAGGGATCTGATCGCGGATTCCACCGAGGCGCTGGCCATGGCTCATCAGTTTGACGCCCTGGTGATGATCCCCAACTGTGATAAAAATGTGCCGGGACTGCTGATGGCAGCGGCCAGGATCAACGTGCCCACCATCTTTGTCAGCGGCGGTCCCATGCTGGCGGGCCATGTGAAGGGGCAGAAGCGGAGCCTGTCCAGCATGTTCGAGGCAGTGGGTTCCTATGCGGCAGGCACCATGACCGAGGAAGAGGTCTGTGAGTTCGAGAACAATGTCTGTCCCACCTGCGGTTCCTGCTCCGGCATGTATACGGCCAACAGTATGAACTGTCTGACCGAGGTACTGGGCATGGGCCTTCCGGGAAATGGAACCATTCCGGCAGTCTATTCCGAACGGATCCGCCTTGCCAAGCATGCGGGCATGCAGGTGATGGAACTGGTGAGAAAGAACATCCGCCCGCGGGATATCATGACAGAAGAAGCGGTTTTGAATGCGCTGACGGTAGATATGGCATTGGGATGCTCCACCAACAGTATGCTTCACCTTCCCGCCATTGCCCATGAGATCGGCATGGATTTTGAGATTGATTTTGCAAACGGCATCAGCGCAAAGACGCCGAACCTGTGCCACCTGGCTCCGGCAGGCCCCACCTATATGGAAGACCTGAACGAAGCCGGCGGCGTCAGTGCGGTGATGAACGAACTGAATAAAAAGAACCTGCTCCATACAGAGTGTATGACCGTAACCGGAAAGACACTGGGAGAAAACATTTCCGGATGTGTCAACCGGGATCCGGAGGTCATCCGTCCCATCGACCATCCCTACAGCGAAACAGGCGGGCTGGCGGTCCTGAAAGGGAACCTGGCGCCGGACGGCAGTGTGGTCAAGCGTTCCGCGGTGGTGGATGAGATGCTGGTCCACGAAGGGCCTGCAAGAGTCTTTGAGTGCGAAGAGGATGCGATCGCGGCGATCAAGGGCGGAGAGATCCATGCGGGGGATGTGGTGGTCATCCGCTATGAAGGCCCCAAGGGCGGCCCCGGAATGCGGGAAATGCTCAATCCGACCTCAGCCATTGCCGGCATGGGACTGGGCTCCTCCGTGGCGCTGATCACGGACGGACGTTTCAGCGGAGCCTCCAGAGGAGCTTCCATCGGCCATGTGTCACCGGAAGCGGCAGTAGGCGGGCCCATCGCTCTGGTAGAAGAAGGGGACCTGATCAGGATCAACATTCCGGAGCTGAGGCTGGAGCTGGATGTGCCCGAGGAAGAGCTGGCTGCAAGAAAAGCAAAATGGCAGCCCAAGGAGCCCAATGTGAAGACGGGATATCTGGCAAGATACGCTTCCATGGTGACCTCCGGCAACCGGGGCGCCATCCTGGAGATCCCGAAAACAAACGAATGATTAGGAGGTACCTGCAATGTATTTGACAGGAGCAGACATTGTGATTGAATGCCTGAAGGAGCAGGGCGTGGATACGGTATTCGGGTATCCGGGCGGTGCGATCCTGAATGTATATGACGCGTTATATCAGCATAGTGATGAAATAGAGCATATCCTGACCTCCCACGAGCAGGGGGCGGCCCATGCCGCGGACGGATATGCCCGTGCCACCGGCAAGGTCGGCGTCTGCTTTGCCACCAGCGGGCCGGGGGCAACCAACCTGGTGACCGGGATCGCCACCGCGTATATGGATTCGATCCCTATCGTGGCAATTACCTGCAATGTAGGTGTATCTTTGCTTGGGAAGGACAGCTTCCAGGAGGTGGATATCACCGGGATCACGATGCCCATTACGAAGCACAATTATATCGTAAAAGATGTGGACACTCTGGCGGACACCATCCGGAAGGCATTCCGGATCGCGCGGTCCGGCAGGCCGGGTCCGGTGCTCATCGATATTCCAAAGGATGTGACGGCCAACAAGGCGGAGTATACCAGGGAGGAGATCCAGCCCTTCGTTCCGGATGGGGAACAGATCTCCGAGGAGGAGATCGACCGGGCAGTGGCCATGATCGAAGAGGCAAAGCAGCCCTTTGTATTTGTAGGCGGCGGCGCCGTACTTTCCGGAGCCAGCGAAGAGCTGATAGAGTTTGTGGAGAAGGTGGATGCGCCGGTGACCGATTCCCTGATGGGAAAAGGAGCATTTCCGGGTACCGATGAGCGTTATACCGGGATGCTGGGCATGCACGGGACAAAAACCTCCAATTTCGGAGTCAGCGAGTGCGACCTGCTGATCGTATTCGGCGCCCGCTTCAGCGACCGTGTCACGGGCAATACCCAAACCTTTGCAAAGAACGCGAAGATCCTGCAGTTTGATGTGGATCCTGCGGAAATGAATAAAAATGTGCTGATCACTGCCGGAGTGACGGGTGATATCCGGGAAGCACTGAAGCGGGTGAACAAAAAGCTCTCCCGGCAGTCCCATCCGGAATGGATGGAACGGATCCGGGAATATAAGCAGCAATACCCGATGAAATATCATCCGGATACGCTGACCGGTCCCTTTGTGATCGAGGAGATCTACCGGCAGACAAAAGGGGATGCCCTGATCGTGACTGAGGTGGGGCAGCACCAGATGTGGGCGGCACAGTATTACCGGTACTCAAAGCCCAGGACATTTTTGACATCAGGAGGCCTGGGGACCATGGGTTACGGCCTGGGGGCGTCTCTGGGAGCCAAGATGGGCTGTCCGGAGAAAACTGTAGTCAATATTGCCGGGGACGGCTGTTTCCGGATGAATATGAATGAGATCGCCACTGCGGCCCGGTATCAGATCCCGGTCATTGAGGTGGTGATCAACAACCATGTACTGGGCATGGTGCGTCAGTGGCAGAACCTGTTCTATGGACAGCGGTATTCCGCTACGGTATTGAATGACGGGGTGGATTTTGCCAAGCTGGCTGAGGCCATGGGAGCGGTGGGGATTCGCGTCACCACCCGGGAGGAGTTCCAGGAGGCATTTGCAAAGGCGCTGCAGTCAGACGGGCCTGTATTGATCGACTGCCAGATCGACTGCGATGATAAAGTATGGCCGATGGTGGCTCCCGGCGCCGCGATCAGCGAAGCATTTGATGAAGATGATCTGTAATGATCTGGAACAGGGTTGCACGTTTTTTCGCGTGATCCATGTGAAAGCATAGAAACTGCGATGGTTAGAAGTGAGTTAGGAGGAATGAAAAAAATGAGCAGAGTATATAACTTTTCGGCGGGTCCGGCGGTATTGCCGGAGGAAGTGCTTCAGGAAGCAGCAGACGAGATGCTGGATTACAGAGGAACCGGCATGTCCGTGATGGAGATGAGCCACCGTTCCAAGGCCTATGAGGAGATCATCACAGGCGCGGAAGCGGATCTGCGGGAACTGATGGGGATTCCGGACAATTATAAGGTGCTGTTCCTGCAGGGGGGCGCTTCCCAGCAGTTTGCCATGATCCCGATGAACCTGATGAAGAACAGAACGGCGGATTATATCATTACCGGGCAGTGGGCGAAAAAGGCGGCCCAGGAGGCGGAAAAGTACGGAAAGGTCAACCGGATCGCTTCCTCGGAGGATCAGACCTATTCTTACATCCCGGACTGCTCCGACCTTCCGGTTTCCGAGGATGCGGATTATGTTTATATCTGTGAAAATAATACAATCTACGGAACCAAGTATCATGAGCTTCCTAATACCAAGGGGAAGATTCTGGTAGCGGATGTCTCCTCCTGTTTCTTATCCGAGCCCATCGACGTGACGAAGTACGGGATCGTGTACGGCGGGGTTCAGAAAAATATCGGCCCGGCCGGTGTTGTGATCGTGATCATCCGGGAAGACCTGATCACGGAGGATGTCCTTCCGGGGACCCCCACCATGCTGACCTACAAGACCCATGCGGACGCCAAATCTTTATATAATACACCGCCGGCTTACGGGATCTATATCTGCGGCAAGGTGTTTCAGTGGCTGAAAAAGATGGGCGGTCTGGAAGTGATGAAGGAGCGCAATGAAAAGAAAGCGAAGCTGTTGTATGATTTCCTGGATCAGAGCAAGCTGTTCAAAGGGACAGTCGTACCGAAGGACCGTTCTCTTATGAATGTGCCGTTTGTCACAGGGGACGCGGACCTGGATGCCAAATTTGTAAAAGAAGCCAAGGCGGCAGGCCTGGAGAACCTCAAAGGACACAGAACCGTGGGCGGCATGCGCGCGAGCATTTACAACGCAATGCCTTATGAAGGCGTGGAAGCGCTGGTTGCATTTATGAAGAAGTTTGAAGAGGAGAATCTGTAAAATGTATAAATATCATTGCCTGAATCCAATCGCGCCGGTTGGAATTGAACGATTTGACGAGAATTATGTCAGGGCAGAAAGCGCAGACGAGGCAGACGCGATCCTCGTCCGCAGCGCCGCCATGCATGAGATGGAATTTGGAAAGGACTTGAAGGCGGTTGCCCGTGCCGGGGCCGGAGTGAACAATATCCCTCTGGATAAGTGCGCGGAAAAGGGAATCGTCGTATTCAATACACCGGGCGCCAATGCCAATGGTGTCAAGGAGCTGGTTCTGGCGGGAATGCTGCTTGCGGCCCGGGATATCATCGGAGGCATCAACTGGGTGCAGGAGCATGAAGAGGACGGGGATCTGGCGAAGGAGGCTGAGAAGGCGAAAAAAGCCTTTGCCGGAAGAGAGCTTGACGGCAAGAAGCTGGGGGTCATCGGCCTGGGCGCCATCGGTGTGCGGGTTGCTAACGCGGCCATCCATCTGGGCATGGATGTGTACGGATATGACCCCTATGTATCGGTAGACGCCGCATGGCAGCTTTCCCGGAATATCCATCACGCAAAGACCGTGGATGAGCTTTACAAGGAATGTGATTACATCACCATCCACGTGCCGGCCATGGACAGCACGAAGGGGATGATCAACCGGGAAGCCATCAGCCTGATGAAAAAGGGAGTCATCATCCTGAACTTTGCCCGGGATATTCTGGTAGACAGCGAAGCCATCGTGGACGCCCTCATTTCCGGGACAGTGAAGCGGTATGTGACGGATTTCCCGACTCCGGAGATCGCAGGCGTAAAAGGCGCGATCGTGATCCCGCATCTGGGGGCATCCACGGAGGAATCCGAGGATAACTGCGCGAAAATGGCCGTGAAGGAGCTGCGGGATTATCTGGAAAACGGAAACATTACTCATTCCGTGAACTATCCGGACTGCAATATGGGAGTCAAGGAAGAGGGCAGCCGGATCACGATCCTGCATCATAATATCCCAAATATGTTGGGACAGTTTACGTCTCTTCTTGCGAAGGAAAACATGAATATCACGCTGATGACAAACAAAAGTAAGAAATCATACGCATACACGATGATCGATGTGGATGCGGAGATTTCCGAAGAAGTTGTGAAGCATCTGGGAGAGATCCAAGGGGTGCTGAAGATCCGGGTTATCGTCTGAACTTCGATTTTTTACAGGCCGCGGATTCATTGCGGCCTGAGTTACAGGGCACGCCTGGTCAAGGTGTGGCCTGTAACAGTTTACATTTTATCATTTTCTTCTTGCATTCCATATATTGACAAAAATTGTATTAGTGTATACAATGATACATGTTACTGTTTACACCCTGACAGGAGGAAATGATGGAGGGACATCAGGAGAATTCATTGAGAGGTCACGTGTTCCAGAGTATCCGGGACAATATTCTCAATGGTACATATAAAGAGCATGAGGAGCTTCGGGAGGTTGCTCTTGGAAAGGAGCTTGGCGTCAGCAGGACGCCTGTGCGTGAAGCGCTGCGCCAGCTGGAGCTGGAAGGGCTGGTTACGATCATCCCGAATAAGGGCGCCTTTGTGACCGGGATCACGCAAAAAGACATTCAGGATATTTATGAGATGCGTTTCATGCTGGAAGGGCTCTGTGCGAGATGGGCGACGGAGCATATTACGGAGGAGCAGCTGGAAGAACTGGAGGAGATCATCTTTCTTTCGGAATTTCATTCCAGGCGGTACGGCAGCAGCGCGGATCAGGTGACGGAGCTGGACGGCAGATTCCATAAGGTGCTGTATGAAGCTTCCCAGAGCCGCATGTTAAGCCATGTGCTGACGGATTTTCACAGGTATTCCCTGTTGGCAAGACGTTCCTCTATGGTTTCGGAGGAGCGCGCCAGGAAGTCGATTCGGGAGCATAAGCAGATCCTCCGGGCCATCCGGGACAAGGATGCCAATCTGGCGGAACAGCTTGCCAATGAGCATGTGCTCCATGTGATGCAGAACCTGCGGAGACAGGGGATGGAAGAATAAATGGAACGACTCAGCACAGATACGAATAAACGAGGAGGAGTGATCCAATGGAAAAAATTAAAATGACAACGCCGATCGTGGAAATGGACGGGGACGAGATGACCCGGATCCTCTGGAAGATGATCAAGGAACATCTTCTGGAGCCGTTCATCGAGCTGAATACGGAATACTACGACCTGGGGCTGGAACACCGCAACGCGACAGACGACCAGGTAACCGTAGACTCCGCGAATGCCACGAAAAAATACAAGGTTGCCGTAAAGTGTGCTACCATCACACCCAACGCGGCGCGTATGGAGGAGTATGACCTGAAGGAAATGTGGAAGAGCCCCAACGGTACGATCCGTGCCATCCTGGACGGAACCGTATTCCGTGCCCCCATTGTGGTAAAGGGGATCGAGCCTTGCGTCAAGAACTGGAAGAAGCCCATCACCATCGCAAGGCATGCTTACGGAGACGTATACAAAAATACTGAAATGAAGATTCCGGGAGCCGGTAAGGTGGAACTGGTCTACACCGCCCAGGACGGAACGGAGCACCGCGAACTGGTACACGAATACACAGGCCCCGGCGTAGCCCAGGGAATGCACAACCTGAACCAGTCCATTGCCAGCTTCGCCAGAAGCTGCTTCAACTATGCCCTGGACATCAAACAGGATCTCTGGTTTGCGACCAAAGACACGATCTCCAAAAAATACGACCACACCTTTAAGGACATTTTCCAGGAGATCTACGACGCGGAATACGCTGACAAATTCAAAGAGGCCGGGATCGTCTACTTCTACACCCTGATCGATGATGCTGTAGCCCGCGTGATGAAGTCCGAAGGCGGCTACATCTGGGCCTGCAAGAACTACGACGGGGACGTCATGAGCGACATGATCTCCTCTGCTTTCGGTTCCCTGGCCATGATGACCTCCGTCCTCGTATCCCCCGATGGCTACTACGAATACGAGGCCGCCCACGGCACCGTCCAGCGCCACTACTACAAGCACTTAAAAGGAGAAGAAACCTCCACCAATTCCGTAGCCACCATCTTCGCCTGGACCGGCGCCCTCCGCAAACGCGGCGAGCTAGATGGCAACCAGGCCTTAATGGACTTCGCCGACAAACTCGAAAAAGCCACCATCGACACCATAGAGTCCGGCGAAATGACCAAAGACCTTGCACTCATTACAACAATGGAGAACCCGACCGTACTCAACAGCGAGGACTTCATCAAAGCCATAGCAAACAGACTATAACAAAAAAGCCCATAACAAATATTTTGTGTGATAGGGGATGCCGTAACGGCATCCCCGTTGTTATACTGCGCGCAATATTCACCGCAGATTTCCTCGCCATGAGTATACAATCCATTCCGCCTGATTCCCCCCCAGATTCGACATGCCTGCTACCGGGAGTTTTTCAGTTTTGCCGAAACACAGCTCAGTGAAACATGATTGCCCAAAGGAACCTCTCAAAAAACGCCGGCGCTTAGCGAGGTTTTTCCGAGCTTAGCACCGCTGCGTTTTTTGCGAAGCGAGAGCGGGGTGACGCGGGCAACCATGTTTCACTGAGCGTCCCCCATTCGCCACCCAACCCAAATTCCCCCTCCACGAATCTGCCAATTTCTACTTTTTTTCATTGTAATTTTCCAACATTTAGTTTATACTAAAATAGGCATAAATTTTGGTTTATTTTTTAAAAACTTTTTATATGGAGGGCTAAAATATGAGCTACAATGCAACTGGGAACCCAGCAAGCAGAAGAATTGCCTCGATGCTTGATGAGGGAAGCTTTGTTGAGATCGGCGGCGCAGTGACAGCCAGAAGTACCGATTTCAATCTGCAGGCAAAAGAGACTCCATCCGACGGTGTCATCACCGGTTATGGAGTAATCGATGGTAATCTGGTGTATGTATATAGCCAGGACGCGACCGTTTTGAAGGGCGCGGTGGGCGAGATGCATGCAAGAAAGATTGCCAATATTTATGATATGGCAATGAAGATGGGAGCGCCGGTCATCGGTCTGGTAGACTGTGCGGGGCTGCGTCTTCAGGAAGCTACCGACGCGCTGGAGGCATTTGGAAGTCTGTATTTCAAGCAGTCCATGGCATCCGGTGTGATCCCGCAGATCACGGCGATCTTCGGTATGTGCGGCGGCGGGCTTGCAGTCGTTCCCGGACTGACGGATTTCACATTTATGGAAAGCAAGGACGGCAGGCTGTTTGTGAATTCCCCGAATGCCCTGGAGGGAAATGAGATCTCCAAATGCGATACGTCCAGTGCCGAATATCAGAGCCAGACTTCCGGCCTGGTGGACGGGATCGGAACAGAAGAAGAGATTTTAGGCCAGATCCGTACTCTGATCGGTATGCTTCCGGCCAATAATGAAGATGATAATTCCTATGAGGAATGCATGGATGACCTGAACCGTGTCTGTGCGGATATTGCCAATGCATCCGAGGATACGGGCATTGCGCTTGCGCAGATTTCGGACAGCCAGGTGTTCTTCGAGGTGAAGAAGGAATATGCAAAAGAGATGGCCGCAGGCTTCATCCGTCTGAACGGCATGACCGTCGGAGCACTTGCCAACCGTTCCAAGATCTACGATGCGGATGGGAACGCGGAGAGCTTTGACACGGTGCTGACCGTAGACGGCTGTAAAAAGGCTGCGGATTTCCTGAATTTCTGCGATGCGTTTTCCATTCCGGTATTGACACTGACCAATGTGACCGGTTATGAAGCGACAAAAGCAGCAGAAAAGGATATGGCAAAGAGCGTTGCGAAGCTGACCTATGCATTTGCGAACGCGACGGTGCCGAAGGTCAATGTGATCGTGGGCAAGGCTTACGGAAGCGCTTATGTGGCAATGAACAGCAAGTCCATCGGCGCGGATCTGGTCTATGCATGGCCGGATACCCAGATCGGCATGATGGATTCCGCGCTTGCGGCGAAGATCATGTATGCGGACGCGGATGCCGAGGTGCTCAAAGAGAAGGCGGCGGCATATCAGGAGCTGCAGTCCAGCCCCATGTCTGCGGCAAGGCGGGGATATGTGGATGCGATCATCGAACCTGCAGACACCAGAAAATATGTGATCGGAGCATTTGAAATGCTGTTCACAAAAAGAGAGGACCGTCCGGACAAAAAACACGGTACGGTTTAGTGAGGTGAGGCGAAGTGAAGAAAAAATTAAGTATAGCAGGGCTTGTCCTGATCCTGATCTTCTGCCTGGCAGGATGCGGAAGCAAGTCAGCGGAAAAAGAGTATGATGAGGAAAGACTGCAGCAGTATGCGCAGGGGATCATCGATAATTTCAGCAAAATGTCGGACAAGGAGTTTGACCAGTACCAGTCCATGTCCGATTATAATCTGGATTATACACTGATGATGACAGGATTTCCGATCGCGGGGGATAATTTCCGGACCATGATCGATTCCTGGAGGTCCGGACAGGAGGACTGCGGCGAATTTCTGGAGATTGGAGATTTTACGACAGAGGTCACGAATACCGGTGTGGTTCTTTCCGCTCCTCTGAAAGGGGAAGAAAGGGATGCCGAGCTGCAGTTTGCCTTTGATGAAAACGGGCAGATGGAGAGCATCACGGTCAATGCGCACTATTCGACAGGCGAGATCCTGAAAAAGGCCGGGCTGAATACGATCCTGGGAATGGGAACCGTATTCGTGGTATTGATTTTTATTTCATTTATTATTTCACTGTTTGAGAAGATTCCGGCACTGGAAGCAAAGTTCCGGAAAAAGGAAGCCGCACCGGCCGCGCCGGCACCGGCTCCGGCTGCAGCGGCAGAGCCCGTACCTGCGGCGCAGGCCGACGACAGTGAACTGATCGCCGTGATCGCGGCAGCGATCGCAGCGGCGGAGGGAACGACCACCGACGGATTTGTAGTACGTTCCATTAAGAGAAGAAAATCCAATAAATGGAATTCATCAGTAAGGTGATATAAGGAGGAGAATAAAAGATGAAAAATTATACGATCACAGTAAATGGAAATGTCTATGATGTAACGGTAGAAGAGAACGGCGCAGGCGCGGCTCCGGCGGCAAGACCTGTAGCAGCGGCGGCTCCGGCGGCAGCACCGAAGGCGGCTTCGGCAGCACCAAAGGCAGCGGCAGGCGCAGGCAGCATCCAGGTGAAGGCCGGTGCGGCAGGCAAGGTATTTAAGATCGAAGCAAGCGTAGGACAGAGCGTACAGGCAGGAGATCCGGTTGTCATTATCGAAGCGATGAAGATGGAGATCCCGGTCGTTGCCCCGGAGGCAGGAACAGTTGCTAGTATTGATGTAGCAGTCGGCGATGCCGTAGAAGCAGGAGCAGTATTGGCTACATTAAACTAGTTTAAATACGGAGGTTTAACAAATGGAATATATTTCAAATACGTTGGGACACCTCATTGAGCAGACTGCGTTCATGAACCTGACCTGGGGAAATGTGATCATGATCGCGGTTGCCTGCGTGTTCCTATATTTAGCAATCAGACATGAATTTGAGCCGCTGCTCCTTGTTCCGATTGCCTTCGGTATGCTGCTTGTCAATATCTATCCGGATATCATGCTTCATGCCGAGGACTCCTCAAACGGGGTAGGCGGACTCCTCTATTACTTTTATGTGTTGGATGAATGGGCCATCCTGCCGTCCCTGATTTTCATGGGCGTCGGCGCGATGACCGATTTCGGACCGCTGATCGCCAATCCGAAGAGCTTTCTTCTGGGAGCAGCGGCACAGTTCGGTATCTTTGCGGCTTATCTGGGAGCAATGGCAATGGGATTTTCGGATAAAGCTGCGGCAGCGATCTCCATCATCGGCGGGGCTGACGGACCGACCTCCATCTTCCTGGCAGGGAAGCTTCAGCAGACTGCGATCATGGGACCCATCGCCGTGGCGGCATATTCCTATATGTCACTGGTGCCGATCATCCAGCCGCCGATCATGAAGCTTTTGACCACGGAAGAAGAGCGGAAGATCAAGATGGAGCAGCTCCGTCCGGTCAGCAAGCTGGAGAGGATCCTGTTCCCGATCGTCGTGACCATCGTGGTCTGTGTGATCCTTCCGACGACAGCTCCGCTGGTTGGTATGCTCATGCTGGGGAACCTGTTCCGGGAGTGCGGCGTGGTAAGACAGCTGACAGAGACGGCTTCCAATGCCCTGATGTATATCGTGGTCATCCTGCTGGGAACGTCTGTAGGCGCGACTACAAGCGCGGAGGCATTTCTGAACTGGAGCACGATCAAGATCGTAATCCTTGGACTGGTGGCGTTTGCATTCGGAACGGCAGCCGGAGTCCTCTTCGGGAAGCTGATGTGTAAGGTGACCGGAGGCAAGGTGAACCCGCTGATCGGTTCTGCCGGTGTATCCGCGGTTCCGATGGCGGCCAGAGTTTCCCAGAAGGTGGGGGCGGAGGCAGACCCGACCAACTTCCTTCTGATGCATGCAATGGGACCCAATGTTGCCGGAGTTATCGGTACTGCGGTAGCGGCCGGAACCTTTATGGCGATATTTGGTGTGAAGTAATAGGATCAAATTAAATGGAGGACAAATTGAATGGCAGAAATAGCAAAAAAACCGGTAAAAATAACAGAGACCATTCTGCGTGACGCGCATCAGTCTCTGATCGCTACCAGAATGACGACAGAACAGATGCTGCCGATCGTGGAGAAGATGGACAAGGTCGGATACCATGCGGTAGAATGCTGGGGAGGCGCGACCTTTGACGCATCCTTACGTTTTTTGAAGGAAGATCCGTGGGAGAGGCTCCGGAAGTTCCGCGACGGATTTAAGAATACGAAGCTGCAGATGCTGTTCCGCGGGCAGAACATCCTGGGATACCGTCCCTATGCGGATGACGTGGTAGAGTATTTTGTACAGAAGTCCGCGGCAAACGGAATCGACATCATCCGTATCTTCGACTGTATGAACGATATCCGCAACCTGCAGACAGCGGTAACGGCAGCCAACAAGGAAAAGGCCCACGCGCAGGTTGCCATGTCCTATACTCTGGGCGACGCGTATACGCTGGAATACTGGATGGATCTGGCAAAGCGGATCCAGGAGATGGGCGCAAACTCCATCTGTGTCAAGGATATGGCAGGGCTTCTCTGCCCGTACCAGGCAACAGAGCTTGTAACCGCTCTGAAGGAAGCGGTGGAGATTCCGATCGAGATGCATACCCACTATACCTCCGGTGTAGGCTCCATGACCTACCTGAAATCCATCGAGGCAGGCGCGGACATCATCGATACCGCAATGTCGCCCTTCGCACTGGGAACCTCCCAGCCGGCGACAGAGGTTATGGTGGAGACCTTTAAGGGAACGCCTTATGATACAGGGCTGGATCAGAACCTTCTGGCCGAGATCGCGGATTACTTCCGTCCGATCCGGGATGAAGCTTTGGCAAGCGGCCTGCTGAATCCGAAGAACATGGGCGTCAATATCAAGACACTGCTGTACCAGGTGCCGGGCGGTATGCTGTCCAACCTGACAAGCCAGCTGAAAGAACAGGGCGCGGAGGACAAGTTCTACGATGTTCTGGAAGAAGTGCCGCGTGTAAGGGCAGACCTTGGAGAGCCGCCGCTGGTTACCCCGTCTTCACAGATCGTAGGAACCCAGGCCGTATTCAATGTGCTGATGGGCGAGCGTTATAAGATGGCGACCAAGGAGACTAAGGATGTATTGACCGGAAAATACGGCGCAACCGTAAAACCGTTCAATCCGGAGATCCAGAAGAAGGTAGTCGGAGAGGATGCGGAGATCATTACCTGCCGTCCGGCAGACCTGATCCCGGACGAGCTGGATACTCTCCGCAAGGAATGCGCGCAGTGGATCCAGCAGGATGAGGATGTGCTCAGCTACGCACTGTTCCCGCAGGTAGCAGTGGACTTCTTTAAGTACAGGGAAGCACAGCAGACGAAGGTGGATGCAAAGGTAGCAGACACAGAGAACGGCGCTTATCCGGTATAAAGACAGATGATCCATTACAAATAGTGAAAAAAGCCGGGGCCGGTTTCCTCCACATGAAAAGCGGCTTCGGCTTTTTATTAGAGAAATAAAGGAGCAGGAAAATGACAGTTCGGGAAAGAATTGAAAAGCTTCAGGAACTGATGAAGAAGCAGGACATACAGATTTATATCGTCCCCACGGCGGATTATCACCAGAGTGAATACGTGGGGGAACATTTTAAGGTGAGAAAATTTCTGACTGGATTTACCGGATCTGCAGGAACGGCAGTATTCCTTCAGGATCAGGCATATCTCTGGGCAGACGGAAGATACTTTATCCAGGCGGCACAGCAGCTTCAGGGGAGCGGGATCATCCTGCAGAAGATGGGAGAGCCCGGTGTGCCGACCATTGAGGAGTTTTTAAAACAAGAACTGCCGGAATCCGGAGTGATCGGATTTGACGGCCGCACGGTAGGCGTTGCGAAGGGTCAGGAATATGCCGGGATCGCGTCAGATAAGGGCGGCAGTGTTCGGTATGATCTGGATCTGGCAGACCAGGTCTGGGAGGACCGCCCGCCGCTTTCCGAGAAACCGGCCTTCTTGCTGGACATCCGATACGCCGGGGAATCCGTGGAACAAAAGCTGTCCAGAGTGCGGAAAGTGATGGAAGAGCAGAAAGCGGATCTGCTGGTGATTACCAGTCTGGATGATATCGGATGGCTTCTGAATATCCGAGGAAATGACGTGGAGTATTTTCCGCTGCTTCTTTCCTACGCAGTGATCGGAAAGGACGGGGTAGAACTGTATGTGGATGAGCGGAAGTTTTCCGATGAAATGAAGGCGCATTTGCAGGAAAATCATGTGACCTTATATCCTTATGACGGGATCAATGACCGGATGAAGGCGATTACAAAGGACCAGAAGGTGATGTTGGATCCAGAGCAGATGAATTATGCCCTGTACAGCAACATTTCCGGGGAGGTAGAAAAGATCCAGGCGGAGAATCCGATCGTGCTGATGAAGGCAGTCAAGAATCCGGTGGAAGCGGAGAATATCAGAAATGCCCACATCAAGGATGGGATTGCCCACACGAAGTTCATGTACTGGCTGAAAACGAATATCGGGAAGGAACGCATCACGGAGATGACGGCTTCCGCAAAGCTGGAGGAATTTCGGGGGATGCAGGAGCATTATATGGGACCCAGCTTCGGGCCGATCAGCGCGTATAAGGAGCATGCGGCATGCGCCCACTATTCCGCCACGCCGGAAACGGATGTGGAATTGAAGAACGAGGGACTTTTCCTGACGGATACCGGCGGGCATTACTGGGAAGGCTCCACGGATATTACCAGAACGGTGGCGCTGGGAGAGATCACCGGGGAAATGCGGCGGCATTTTACCACGGTAGTCTGCGGTATGCTGCATCTGGCGGATGCCAGGTTTTTGCATGGCTGCTCGGGAATGACCCTGGATTATGCGGCAAGAGAGCCGTTTTGGAGACAGGGGCTGAATTATAATCACGGGACTGGCCATGGGGTTGGATACCTGGGGAATATCCATGAGCCGCCCGTGAATTTCCACTGGAAACGGGTGCCCGGAAAATCCAAATATCCGGCGCTGGAGGTCCATATGGTGATCACGGATGAACCGGGGATTTATATAGAAGGTTCTCATGGGATCCGTATTGAGAATGAGCTGATGGTGGCTGAAGGGGAGAAGAATGAGTACGGGCAGTTCCTGCATTTTGAGATACTGACCTACGTTCCCATCGATCTGGATGCCATAGCTCCGGAACTGATGACAGAGCAGGAGAAGAAGCTGCTCAATGATTATCATCAGAAGGTATATGAGAAGATCGGGCCGCATCTGACGGAGGAAGAGAGAAGTTGGCTGAGAGAATATACAAGGGCAATCTGATGAGCAGAGTATTGGTTGTAGGCGGCGGGGCTGCCGGAATGATGGCAGCTCTGACTGCCGCCGGGAACGGACATGAAGTCCATGTATTTGAAAAAAATGAGAAGCTTGGCAAAAAGCTGTTCATCACAGGTAAGGGGCGGTGCAATCTGACCAACGCCTGCGACTTGGATACGCTGTTTGCTTCTGTGGTCAGCAATCCCAAGTTTTTATACAGCGCGTTCTATGGATTCACCAATGAACAGGTTATTGAGTTTTTTGAGAGCATTGGACTGCGCACGAAAACAGAGCGGGGAAACCGCGTATTTCCTTTGTCAGACCATTCCTCCGATGTGATCCGTGTACTGGAAAAAGAGATGGAGAGGCGGAACGTGCAGGTGCATCTGCACAGCGAAGTGAAGGAGGTGCTGACTGACGGCTCTGCATTTTCGGGACTCCTCTTTCAGAATGGAAAAAAAGAGATGGGGGACGCCTGCATTATCGCAACCGGAGGGCTTTCCTATCCGTCTACCGGAAGCACGGGGGATGGGTATCGGTTTGCGGAACGCTCAGGCCATAAGGTGACGGCGCTTACGCCGTCCCTGGTGCCCATGGAAGTGAAGGAATGGTACGCAAAAGAGCTCCAGGGGCTTTCCCTGCGCAATGTCACAGCGGCTGTTTATGACGGGAAAAAGAAGCTGTATGAGGAATTCGGGGAAATGCTGTTCACCCATTATGGGGTCAGCGGCCCGGTGATCCTAAGCGCCAGCAGCGTGGTGGGAAGAAAGCTTGAAACAGGGAAGGGGCCTGGAGATATGCCGGAGGAAAAATCGGCATCCCAGAAGCCGCTAACAAAAGAACTGACATTGAAGATCGACTTAAAGCCCGCATTGACGGCAGATCAGTTAGACCAGCGGGTATTGCGGGATTTTGAGGAACAGAAGAATAAGCAGTTTAAAAACGCGGTAGACAAGCTGTTTCCCGCAAAGCTGAAACCGGTCATGATCGAGCTCAGCAACATCCCGCCTGAGAAAAAAGTCCATGAGATCTCCAAGGAGGAGCGGCGCCGATTTGTGGAGTTGATCAAAAATTTCCGGATGACCCTGACCGGGCTTCGGGGATTTTCGGAGGCAATCATCACTCGGGGCGGAGTCAGTGTGAAGGATGTGGATCCCGGCACCATGGAATCCCGGCATGTCAGGCACCTTTATTTTGCCGGGGAAGTGCTGGATCTGGACGCGCTGACCGGAGGCTTCAATCTGCAGATTGCCTGGTCCACGGGATATGCGGCGGGGAATGCCATTTTTAGTGAATAGGAGGAAGCAAGGATGGGATATAATGTAGCCATTGACGGCCCGGCAGGCGCGGGCAAGAGCACCATCGCAAAGCTGGTGGCGAAGGAGAAGGGATATATCTATGTAGATACCGGAGCCATGTACCGCGCGCTGGCGGTTCATTTCCTGGATCAAGGGATCGCTGCGGAGGATACGGCAGGGATCATTGCGGCGGCCCGGGAAGCGGAGGTCAGCATCCGCTATGAGGAAGGGGTACAGCAGGTCTATCTGAACGGAGAAAACATTTCTTCCAGACTGCGGACCGAGGAAGTGGGAAACATGGCATCCATGACCTCGCCGATCCCCGAGGTGCGGGAGCGGCTTTTGGAACTGCAGCGTTCCCTGGCAAGAGAAAGGGACGTGATCATGGACGGCAGGGATATCGGAACGAACATCCTGCCGGACGCGGATGTGAAGGTTTACCTGACTGCCAGCGTGGAAACCCGGGCGAAGCGCAGATACGAGGAACTGACCGAAAAAGGGATGGCCTGCGATTATGATGAGATCGCAAAGGATATCCGGGAACGGGATGAGCGGGACATGAACCGGGAGACTGCGCCTCTTCGACAGGCGGAGGATGCCGTGCTGGTGGACAGTTCGGATATGACTATCCCCGAGGTGGTAGAGACAATTGTCAGGTTATGCAGGTAAAATCCGCTGCGCCGGTTCACATAGTAACCGTACAGTTGGAAAAAATTTAGATATAAGGAACCGATATTCATGAAAGTCAAATTAGCAAAAACCGCCGGCTTTTGCTTTGGCGTGAAGCGTGCCGTGGATACGGTATACCGGGAGCTGGAGCACTGCGGCGGAGAACGGATCTATACCTACGGCCCCATCATCCACAATGAGGAAGTGATCAAGGATATCCAGGCTCGGGGGGCTTCAGTCCTTCGGACGGAGGAAGAACTGGATGCCCTCACCGGGGGGACGGTCATCATCCGCTCCCATGGAGTAGAAAAACGGATTTACGACAAGCTGGAGGCCAAAAATATTTCCATTGTGGACGCGACCTGCCCCTATGTGAAAAAGATCCACAATATCGTCCGGGAGGAAAGTGAAAAGGGAAATTTTGTGATCATCATCGGTGATCCGAATCACCCGGAGGTGAAAGGCATACGAGGCTGGGCCGGGGAGAACGCGGTGATCATCCAAAATGAGGAAGAGATAGAAGAAAATTCCAAAATAATCGAACATTTCTTCTCAAAACAGGAAAATGATTCCAAAAATCTTGAAAAAAAAGTCTGTGTCGTAGCCCAAACGACATTTAATTACAATAAATTTCAAGATTTAGTTGAAATTATTTCCGAAAAGAGTTATGATATAATTGTTTTAAATACAATCTGCAATGCAACAAAGGAACGTCAGATGGAGGCCCTGCGTATTGCGGAAGAGGTGGATGCAATGATTGTGATTGGAGACAAGCACAGTTCTAACACCCAGAAGTTATTTGAAATATGTGCGAAAGCATGTAAGGATACGTACTACATACAGACACTTGACGATTTGAATTTGAATCAATTAGGGTCAGTGGAAACAGTAGGTATTACAGCGGGGGCGTCCACGCCCAACAAAATAATTGAGGAGGTTCAAGTAATGTCAGAATTATCATTTGAACAGATGTTAGACGAGTCATTCAAAACAATTCACAATGGAGAAGTTGTAGAAGGGACAGTAATCGATGTAAAACCCGATGAGATCATTCTCAACATTGGATATAAAGCAGACGGTATTATTACAAAGAATGAATATTCCAATGATTCTTCTCTTGACCTGACAACGGTGGTTTCCGTAGGGGATGCCATGACAGTGAAGGTACTGAAGGTGAATGACGGAGAAGGACAGGTGCTGCTGACTTATAAGAGACTGGCAGCTGAAAAGAGCAATGAGAGGCTGAAGGAAGCCTTTGAGAATAAAGAGGTGCTGAAGGCAACAGTGACTCAGATCCTTGGCGGCGGATTGTGCGCAGAGGTAGAGGGTGTACGTGTCTTCATTCCTGCAAGCCTGGTTTCAGATTCTTATGAGAAGGATCTGAGCAAATATGACGGAAAAGAGATCGAGTTCGTGATCAGCGAATTCAATCCCAGAAGAAACCGCGTCATCGGTGACAGAAGGCAGCTTCTGGTTGCGGAGCGTGCGGAGAAGCAGAGAGAGCTGTTCGCGCGTCTGCAGGTAGGGGATACCATCGAAGGCGTAGTGAAGAATGTAACGGACTTCGGTGCGTTTGTGGATCTGGGCGGCGTTGACGGTCTGCTCCATATTTCCGAGATGTCCTGGGGAAGAGTGGAGAATCCGAAGAAGGTATTCAAGGTTGGCGACAACCTGAAGGTTCTTGTAAAGGATATCAACGATACAAAGGTTGCACTCAGTTTGAAGTTCCCGGAGACCAATCCGTGGGCACACGCATCCGAGGATTTTGCGGTTGGTTCCGTGATCACCGGAAGAGTGGCGCGTATGACAGATTTTGGTGCGTTCGTAGAACTGGCACCGGGAGTAGATGCACTGCTTCATGTATCTCAGATTTCCAGAGCGCATGTGGATAAGCCGTCAGATGTTCTTTCCATTGGACAGGAGATTCAGGCGAAGATCGTGGATCTCAACGAGGCGGAGAAGAAGATCAGCCTGAGCATGAAGGCCATTGAGATGTCTGAAATGGCAGATGCTGAATAAGGCTTACGGTCCTGTATTTTAGATCAGAGGTAGATCCGATGGGAATGTTTTACAGGAAGCGGCATATATTTTTATAAAGTGCAGCCGATAAAGGGAATTTGCCTGAATGATACGAAAAAAATGGGCGGAGACAAAAAAGTGTTTCCGTCCTTTTTTGTTAAGAACAATCTGCTTTTTTGTTAAAAATGCGACAAGATGTTCCCCGAAAGATACAAGAAAATGACGAATTTTACTGGATTTTGTATACAAAGTACTGTAGAATAATATCATGTGAAAAAGGGTTGCTATTCTCAGGCTCATAAGAATCAGAATAGGAACTGATCAAAGAAAGGAAGGGTAAAAGAATGGGACTTTTAACTTTTAAAGGTGGGATCCATCCCAATGACGGCAAGAGCCTGGCAAAAGACCAGCCGATCACGGAAGTGCTGCCGCAGGGTGATCTGGTATATCCACTTTCCCAGCACATCGGCGCTCCGGCAATCGCAGCCGTGAAAAAGGGCGACCATGTGTTAAAAGGCCAGAAGATCGCAGATGCGGGCGGCTTTGTATCCGCGCCTGTGTATGCGTCCGTGTCCGGGACGGTGAAAGCGTTGGAGAAGCATTTCAATCCGACGGGCAGCAATGTGGACTGTATCGTCATCGAGAATGACGGAGAGTACAAGGAAGCGGAAGCCGCTCCGGTGAAGCCGCTCTCTGAGATGACACGAGATGAGATCCTGACCCGGATCGGGGATGCAGGCATCGTCGGTATGGGAGGCGCAGGCTTTCCGACCCGTGTGAAGCTTTCTCCGAAGGAGCCGGACAAAATTGAATATATCATTGCCAACTGTGCGGAGTGTGAGCCATACATCACAGCCGACTATAGAAGGATGCTGGAGAACACCGAGGAGCTGGTCAGCGGGATGCGGGTCATCCTGTCCATGTTCGAGCATGCCCAGGGAATCTTCGGCGTGGAGGACAACAAGAAGGATTGCATCGAAAAGCTGCAGGAAGCCATCAAGGACGAACCCCGCATGAAGGTCTGCGCGCTGCAGACCAAGTATCCTCAGGGGGCGGAGCGCCAGCTGATCTACGCGCTGACGAAGCGTGCCATCAATTCCACCATGCTTCCGGCAGACGCAGGCTGCATTGTGGATAATGTGGAGACACTGATCGGCATTCACAACGCGGTGATCAACGGAAAGCCGCTGACCGAGCGGATCGTGACCGTCAGCGGAGACGCGGTGGAGAAGCCGGGGAACTTCAAGGTTCTTTTGGGAACCAACCACCGGGAGCTGATCGAGGCGGCAGGCGGATTCAAGAAGGAACCGGAAAAGCTGATCTCCGGCGGGCCCATGATGGGTTTTGCCATGATCACGCTGGACGCGCCGGTGACAAAGACCTCTTCCGCCATCCTGGCATTCCAGGAGGACATTGTGGCCAAGGCCATGTCCACTCCCTGCATCAACTGCGGCCGCTGCGTGGAAGTCTGCCCCAGCCGGATCATTCCGTCCAGGCTTGCGGACTATGCGGAGCGCCACGATGAGGAAACCTTTACGGCACAGAACGGGCTGGAGTGCGTGGAGTGCGGCTCCTGCAGCTATGTCTGTCCTGCAAAGCGTCCGCTGAAGCAGTCCATCGGTTCCATGAGAAAGATTGCGCTTGCAAATAAAAAGAAGAAATAGAGAGGTGAAAGAACAGTGAATGGAAAATTAAACGTATCATCCTCCCCTCATATCCGGGATAAGGTGACAACCAGCAATATCATGCTGATGGTAGTGATCGCACTGTTGCCTGCTACTTTCTTCGGAATCTATAATTTCCGGCATGAGAACGCATGGCTGCTTGTAGTGGTTACCACAGGCGCGGCAGTGCTGACAGAATACATTTACGAGAAACTGATGAAAAAACCGATCACGATCAAGGATTTCAGTGCCGTGGTCACGGGTCTGCTCCTGGCATTAAATCTGCCGCCCACACTGCCGCTCTGGATGGGGGCATTGGGTTCTGTGTTCGCGATCCTGGTAGTGAAGCAATTGTTCGGCGGATTGGGACAGAACTTCATGAATCCGGCGCTGGGTGCAAGGTGTTTCCTTCTGATCTCCTTTACCGGACGGATGACCTATTTTGTATATGACGGTGTGACCGGACCGACTCCGCTGGCGGAATTAAAGGCCGGAGAAGCGGTCAACTCCATGAACATGCTGGTGGGGAACATTCGGGGAACGATCGGAGAGACTTCCGTGCTGGCGATCATGCTGGGTGCTATGTTCCTGCTCCTGATGGGAATCATTGACCTTCGGATCCCGGGTACATACATCGTGACCTTCGTGGTATTCATCACGCTGTTCGGCGGACATGGATTTGATCCCCAGTATATTACCGCGCACCTCTGCGGAGGCGGCCTGATGCTGGGCGCATGGTTCATGGCGACCGATTATGTGACCTCTCCCATCACCAAGGGAGGACAGATCGTATATGGAATCTGCCTGGGAGTGCTGACCGGACTGTTCCGTCTGTTCGGCGGTTCCGCGGAGGGCGTATCCTATGCGATCATCATCAGTAACCTTTTGGTTCCGTTGATCGAAAAGGTTACTCTTCCAAAACCATTTGGTAAAGGAGGAGAGAAATAATGAATAAAATAGTAAAGAATACCCTGATCCTGTCGGCCATTACGATCGTGGCGGGCTGCCTTCTGGGGCTGGTCTATGAGATCACCAAGGCTCCCATCGCGCAGGCACAGGAAAATGCAAAGCAGGAGGCTTATAAGACGGTTCTTGCAGACGCGGCAGAGTTTACGGTAGACGAGACGCTGGATCCGGCAAAAGCGGCGGACGTGCTGGTGGAGGCAGGCTACGCCGGAGATGATATTACAGAAGTAGCGGAAGCAAAGGATGCTTCCGGCGAAGTGATGGGATATGTGATCACAGTCACCTCCCATGAAGGCTACGGCGGAGATATCAGGCTCTCGGTTGGAATCCTGTCCGACGGTACGGTGAAGGGAATCGAGATGCTGGATATCAGCGAGACGGCCGGCCTGGGAATGAAGGCCACGGAAGACGATTTCAAAAACCAGTTCAAGGATAAGCAGGTGGAGAAGTTTTCCTATACCAAGAGCGGAGAAGACGGGGATGATAAGATCGACGCGCTCAGCGGCGCGACCATCACCACCAATGCCGTGACCAATGCAGTGGATTCTGCGCTGGTTTATTTTCAGAATGTGTTAGGAGGTAGTGCTCAATGAATAAGTATACAGAGAGGCTGTACAACGGCCTGATCAAAGAAAATCCTACCTTCGTGCTGATGCTTGGGATGTGTCCCACGCTGGCAGTGACCACGTCCGCCATCAACGGGATCGGAATGGGACTTTCCACGACAGTTGTCCTGGTGCTGTCCAACATGCTGATCTCCATGCTGCGGAAAATCATACCGGATTCGGTACGTATCCCGGCGTTTATCGTTGTAGTCGCGTCCTTCGTGACCATCGTGCAGTTCCTGCTCCAGGGATTTGTCCCCAGCCTGTATGCGTCGCTGGGACTCTATATCCCATTGATCGTAGTAAACTGTATCATCCTGGGTCGGGCGGAGAGCTACGCTTCCAAGAATCCGGTGCTTCCGTCCATCTTCGACGGGATCGGAATGGGACTCGGCTTTACGGTAGGCCTGACGGCGATCGGTATCGTGCGTGAGCTGCTGGGTTCCGGCAAGGCATTCAATGTCCAGATCCTGCCGTCCTCTTATGAGCCGATCACGATCTTCATTCTGGCTCCTGGAGCATTCTTCGTGCTGGCGGGCCTGACCGCCCTGCAGAATAAGGCGAAGCATCGGGCACAGGCAAAGGGCGACCCGAGGGCAGAGCTCATCGGATGTGGTACGGACTGCGCGTCCTGCGGCAAGAAGGCAGTCTGCGGGGTATCCGCTTCCTCGGCAAAGGCAGAAGCGGGCAAGCCTGCGGCGGCGGAAAAGGCGGAAGCCGGGAAATCTGCAGATGCGGGAAAAACAGAGTAGGAGGGGAACGTAGATGAAAGAATTATTATTGATCGCGGTTGGTTCCGCATTTGTAAATAATGTCGTACTCAGCCAGTTTCTGGGAATCTGTCCGTTCCTCGGCGTTTCCAAAAACGTAAAGACAGCAGGCGGCATGGGCGGAGCGGTTATCTTTGTTATTTCGATCGCTTCCCTGGTAACAAGTATTATTTATAAATTCATTCTGGTACCGACGCATGTAGAATATCTGCAGACCATCGTATTCATCCTGGTCATTGCGGCTCTGGTACAGTTTGTAGAGATGTTTTTAAAGAAATCCATGCCCCCGCTTTACAATGCGCTGGGCGTATATCTTCCGCTGATCACGACCAACTGCGCGGTTCTGGGTGTGGCTCTGACTAATGTGCAGAAGTCCTACAGCATCCTGGAAGGGCTGATCTACGGGATCGGCACGGCTGTCGGTTTTACGGTCGCGATCGTACTGATGGCAGGAATCCGGGAGAAGATTGAATACAATGACATCACGGAATCATTCCAGGGAACGCCCATTGTGCTGGTAACTGCCGGCCTGATGGCGATCGCGTTCTTCGGATTTTCCGGACTGATTTAAGGAGGGAAGAAAAGCATGAGCATGACAGGAATTATACTGGCCGCCGTGATCGTCGGCGGGACCGGATTGTTGATCGGCATCTTCCTTGGAATCTCCGGCAAGGCATTTGCCGTGGAGGTAGATGAACGGGAGGAAGCCATCCTTGGCGTTCTTCCGGGTAATAACTGCGGCGGCTGCGGATACGCGGGCTGTTCCGGATTGGCTGCGGCCATCGTCAAGGGCGAAGCGGAAGTCGGCGCCTGTCCGGTGGGCGGCGCCCCGGTGGCGGCAAAGATCGGCGATATCATGGGGCAGGCGGCCGGAGACCAGGTGCGCCAGACCGCATTTGTAAAATGCGGCGGAACCTGTGAAAAGGCGCAGGATGAGTATGCATATTATGGAATCCAGGACTGTACTATGGCCAGCATGATGCAGGATACCGGGCCGAAGGGCTGTGACTACGGCTGTCTGGGCTACGGCTCCTGTGTGAAAGCGTGTCCCTTTGACGCGATCCACATCGTGGACGGGATCGCGGTGGTGGATAAGGAAAAGTGCAAGGCCTGCGGAAAATGTATCGCGGCCTGCCCGAAGAAGCTGATCGAGCTGGTTCCATACGACCAGAAGACCTTTGTACAGTGCAATTCGAACGACAAAGGAAAGTCTCTGATGGATGTATGTCTTGTGGGCTGTATCGGCTGTAAGCTGTGCGAGCGCAACTGCGAGGCGGGAGCCATCAAAGTGACCAATTTCCTGGCGCACATTGATGCGCAGAAGTGTACCAACTGCGGTGTCTGCGCGGAGAAGTGCCCGCGGAAGATCATTACGCCGCGGAAGATACCGGTATCATAAATATTGAACCAATGACCAGAGGTGTCAGAAAATGTACTGTTTTCTGACACCTTTTTTAGTTTCATCAGAAATAAATTTCGGAAAATAGATTCAGATTATGCAATATAAAAGATATGAGGCTCATTAAAAAGAAAGCGATATGGTAGTACAATGGGGGCATGTGAAAGAGGAGGAGAGAGTTCACGTCTTCTTTTGCAGCAATGGGAATGCATTTTCAGAAAAAAAGGAGCGTTTGTCTTATGAGAAAAAATGTAGTCGTCATCATGACGGACGATCAGGGATACTGGTCGCTTGGATGTGCGGGAAATCCGGATGCGCATACGCCGAACATTGACCGCCTTGCACAAAACGGAACCCGGTTTGACAATTTTTTTTGTGTTTCCCCGGTATGCTCTCCGGCCAGAGCCTCGTTTTTTACGGGGAATATCCCGTCAGCCCACGGAATTACAGACTGGCTGGACGGCGGGGATCTGGACGCACGGAAATATGAAGTGACCAATACCCCGGCATATGCGTCTGAGAGGGAAGCCATCAATTATCTGGAGGGGCAGATGACCTTTACGGATCTGCTGCAGGAGAATGGATATACCTGTGCCCTTGCAGGTAAATGGCATCTGGGAAACAGTGTGGAAGCACAGCATGGATTCACAAAATGGTTTTCCGTACCGCTGGGGCATTCCCCCTATATTGATCCGCCATTGATTGAAAATAACACGGTTTATCCTGGGAAAGGATTTGTGACGGATCTCATTACGGACAAAAGTATTGAATACATTCAGGAATTGGCGCCGAAAGCAAAGGAAGGGGACGCGCCGTTCTATATCTCCGTACATTATACGGCTCCCCATAGCCCGTGGGGAAAGCTGACGCAGCCGCCGGAATGGTATGAATATTACAAGGACTGTAATTTTGATTCCGTTCCGTTTGAGCCAATGCACAAAAACGCCATCTTCACTTGTGAATCGCCGTATTTTGCCTTTGGGGCAGAAGCGACAGAGGTAGAGCCGCTCAGGCGGGAACTGCTGAGCGGATATTTCGGCGCCATTGCCGCAATGGACGAAGGGGTTGGAAAAATCCTGAAGGAATTGGAGGATCAGGGGATCCTGGAGGATACCATTGTGGTGTTTACTTCGGATAACGGAATGAATACCGGACATCATGGGATCTGGGGGAAGGGAAACGGGACCTATCCCCAGAATCTGTACGATACCTCCGTGAAGATTCCTTTTATCCTGTACGATGCGTCCATGAAAAAGCAGGGCACGGTGATGGAAAATTTATACAGCCATTATGATTTCATGCTTACATTGGCAGAACTGTTGGATTTGAAACTGACAAAGGCTGAAAAGGAGAAAATGGATGCATTGCCGGGAAAAAGTTTTGCGGCGGCGCTGGACGCGGAGGAGCCGGATGAAGAAAAGGCGGTGGTAATCTACAGCGAATACGGGCCGGTGCGCATGATCCGTACAAAAAAATGGAAATATATCCATTGCTATCCCAAGGGGCCGAACGAACTGTATGATCTGGAGCATGACCCGGATGAAAAGGTGAATCTGATCAATGTGCCGGAATATCAGGAGCGGGTACACCGGATGAAATGGCAGCTTGACAGCTGGTTCGTGGAATACGTGGATCCCAGGAAGGATGCGACAAAGGATAACAATACCGGTAATGGGCAGATCTGTAAAAATGGTTTGGACAGCGAGGGCAGGAAGTGCTTTACCAATATGCCGAGTATCGGGGTTCCGTATATGGAGGCGATCGATCTGATGAAGCAGCAGCTTTCGAGATATATCCAGCCGGAAGACAACGGGAAATAGACAGAGAAAACGGCACATATGAAAGGATAATGGATTGGCAGTCGGTTAAAAGATCAGGCAGACAGGAGTGAAAGCCCGTGTCTGTCTGATTTTTTTTACGGTTTTGAGATGCCGGAGGCAGGAAATCTCATCCCGTATGTTCTTTCCGATAAGCAGATGGCGACATTCCGTAATGATTTTTGAACACCTTGCTCAAATGCGAGGGCGCAGTAAAGCCGCATAAATAGGAGATATTTTCCAGAGTCAGGTCGGATTCCAGCAAATATTGCTCTACCATTTCTAAGCGGATATTTATCAATAACGTGTTGAAGGTGTCCCCGGTTTTTTCCTTCACGATCTTACAGATATACTGCTTGCTGAAATGGATATGTTCAGAAAGTGAGGACAGGTCTGCGGTCTGGTAATTCTGTTTCAGATACTGTGTGATCTGCTGATACTGTTGGTCAAGTCTTGTGGCTTTGATGGAAGCATCCATGGATGTTTTGTCATTCCGCAGGATCAGGGCAAACATCAGGGAAAGCATATTCTTCATCGTGGCGTTGCTGAATTTATCCTGATTGATATATTCTGTAAAAATGGCAAGGACAAGTGTCTGCACCATTTCGTTTTCACCTGTATGAACCGCAAGGTAGGTCATCGTATGTTCCGTGGCAAGTGAATTTGTGATAAAGCTGGTGATGAGCGGATCTTCATGGAAAACATTTTTATATTCTGCGGCAACAAAGGACTGGCGGAGATTCATACAGATGCAAAGGCTGTCCAATGTTGGCTGGATCGCGTAATATACTCCGGGCGGGATCAGATAAAAGTCGCCTGCCTGCATCTGGAACGTGTTTTCGTCCAGAATGAGCTGTCCGCTTCCCTCATACAGATAAACCAGTGTATAATAATTGCATTTATGCCGCAGCGCATTTGGAAAATTAAACTGCTTGACTGCGGAAAAATCATACCCGGGAACAATATTGATCGCCTCGCTGATCTCTCCGATATCGCTGATCTTCTGAGAGGGAAGTGTCTCGGGAGACAGCGCCGCCGGAAAGTAAAACCGGAACAGATTTTTGCTCCTGATGATATAGTTATTGAAGTATTCCAGGAAATTTTGATATTTTACAAAATCCTTCGGGGACTTGGAATATTCCATATAAGAAATCTCCAGATTGGTCAGATTCTGCAGGATATTGCGGGTCTGCTGGATGTCAAGTGTTTTCATACATACTCTCCTCCGTTCATATCTGTCTTATTCCAGTATAATTCTTATTGGAGAAAATCGCAAGGAAAGTTTCATGAGAGATAAGAAAAACAGAAATCTGTTCATAAAAGACTATATACAGGATAAGTGGCTTATTCACAAATGCAGGAAAAAAATTAAAATAGTATATAAGAGAACGGGCAGCGGCCTGAAACAGGCATGACAATAAAACATAAGGAGAGTGAAAGGATGAAACCAATACTTTTTCATAAAGGATGGAGCTGCATGGAAGGAACAGGAAGCGCACTTGGAGCGCTGCTCGGCGGGCAGCAGGAGAAGGCAGAGCCGGTGACCCTTCCCCATGACGCCGTCATTTCTACGGAACGGGAAGAGGATCCCCTGGGAGGAGGAAATGGATTTTATAAAGGGAAAAATATCCATTACATGAAAACATTTTTTGTACCGCAGGAACAGGAAGGAAAAGAGATCTGGCTGGAGTTTGAGGGTGTTTACCAGAATGCCTTTATTTATATCAACGGCGCATTCGCAGGCAGATGTACCTATGGATTTGGCAATTACTATGTTGACATCGCGCGATTCCTGGAATATGGAAAAGAAAATACGGTCAAGGTGGTTGTGAAGAACGGATTGCCAAGCGGCCGCTGGTATACCGGAGGCGGAATCTACAGGGATGTGCAGCTGCTTACAGGAGAACCGCTCCATGTTGCGTGCCGCGGCGCGAAGGTCACGACGCTGGATATCGAGGACGGGCAGGCAGTCATCAGGGTAGAAACTCCCATTGAATACAGCGGAAGGAATACAAGGGATGTACAGGTCTATACCGAATTGCTGGATGCAGATGGGCAGATTGTTGCAAAGACGCAGACCCCGGTTACGGTTTTTGCGGGAGAGAAGCATCAGATCCGCCAGCAGCTTGTGGTGGAAAATGCGAAGCTCTGGGATGTGGAGGAACCAAACCTGTACCGATGCCGCGTCGTCCTGGCAGAACAGGAGAAAACTGTAGATGAATGGGAAGGAACCTTTGGAATCCGGCGTCTGCAGCTGGATGTAAGGAAGGGGCTGCGCATCAACGGAAAGCCGGTCAAATTAAGAGGCGGCTGCATCCACCATGACCATGGGATCCTCGGGACAGCGGAATTTGAACATGCGGAAGAGCGAAGGATTAAAAAGCTGAAAGAGGCAGGATATAATGCGGTCCGAATGTCCCACCATCCGGCGGGAAAAGCCCTCCTGCGTGTATGCGACAGGCTGGGAATGCTGGTCATGGATGAATTTACAGATGTGTGGACGACGACAAAGATGGACTTTGATTATGGGTTCCATTTTGACCAGTGCTGGGAGCAGGATGTGGAAAATATGGTAAATAAGGATTACAACCATCCTTGCGTGATCCTGTATTCCATAGGAAATGAAATCCCGGAGACGGGAAATAAGATTGATGTAGCGTGGGGAAGGAAAATCGTGGATAAGATCCGCTCCATAGACGATAGCCGATACACGATCAACTGCGTGAATCTGATGCTCTCGGCCATGGGACACATGGATGAGATCATGGCAAGTGCAGGCGTCAGCGATGATGGGGGCAGCCGGGAGATCAACTCGATGATGACCAGTATGCAGGAGGTCATGGGACTGCTTGTCAATCATGAAATTACGACAAAAGTGACGGAGGAAGCGTTCGGTCAGGTGGACATCGCCGGATATAATTATGCGGTATACCGCTATGAAAAGGATGCCAAGCGTTTTCCGAACCGGATCATGCTGGGGTCGGAGACGAACCCGCCGGATCTTGCATACAACTGGTCGCTGGTGAAACAATATCCCCAGGTACTGGGGGATTTTACATGGACGGCATGGGACTACCTGGGAGAAGCGGGAATCGGCCAGATTACTTATGGGGATGAACCCAATGGATTCTACGGAAGCTATCCCTGGAGGGCAGCTTATACGGGAACCCACAACCTGATCGGAGATCGGCAGCCGATCTCTTATCTGCGGCAGATGATCTGGGGGCTTCGCAGCAAGCCCTATATCTCGGTACGTCCTCCGCAGCATTACGGAGAAGAGAAGCATGCGGGGCAGTGGAGAAAGAGTGACGGCATCCATAGCTGGAACTGGAGCGGATATGAAGGAAAGCCGGTGACTGTGGAGGTGTATGCGGATGCGGAGGAAGTAGAATTATTCATAAATGATGTATCATGCGGAAGGAAGGCTGTAGGAGACGGAGATGCGTTCACGGCAGAATTTGATACGGCGTATGAGCCGGGGAACATAAGGGCTGTCGCATACAAAGAGGGGAGACAGACGGAACATATTCTGTACACCGCAATAGATGAAAGCTGTATCCGGCTGCAGTGCAGCAGAGACAGGATTGATGAGGAAAACGGTATTGCGTTTGTGGAGATCAGTATTACAGATAAGAGTGGAGTGCTGAATCCGGAATCAACGAAAACCGTCCATGTGTCGGTAGAAGGCGGAGGCATCTTGTACGGGCTGGGAAGCGCAGATCCGAAATCTGAAGAGAATTACCGGCAGGAAAGCTGTGCGGTATTTGAGGGAAGGGCACTTGCCGCAGTCCGCGCAACAGACCGGAAGGGAACCGTGACAGTGAATGTTTCGGGGGAAGACTGCAAGACAGAGAGCGTTTCAATACAGATTGATGCGAAGCAACGATGAGGGCGCTGAACAGATACGATACAGAGTCATTTAGTCTGAAGCTGGCAATCCATTTGCTATGTAAATTGGTTACAGCAGATGAAGGAGGAAAATAAAAATGTTAAAGAAATTAAGCTATGCATGTAATCCTTATTTACCGGGCAAAGAGCACATTCCGGATGGAGAACCCCATGTTTTCGGAGACCGTCTTTATGTGTTCGGCTCCCATGATGAAATCGGGGCGGAGCGTTACTGCACGGGAAGCTATGCGGGGTGGTCCGCACCCGTGAACGACCTGGGCGACTGGAGATACGAAGGCGTGATCCTGGAAAAGGGACAGGATCCGTATGATCCGGACGGAACAAAGGATTACTATGCGCCGGACGCGGCACAGGGGCCGGACGGCAGATACTATCTTTATTATTCGATCGAAGGAAGTATGGTTATTTCTGTGGCCGTGTGTGAGGAACCGGCGGGAAACTATCAATTTTATGGTCATGTAAAGGATTCTAAGGGCCATGTGATCGGTTCGGAAGAAGGGGATGACTACCAGTTTGACCCGGCAGTGCTTGTAGATGACGACGGGAAAATCTACCTTTACTCCGGACAGGGTCTTCCGATTCCCGAGGTCAATGGGAGAAAAGTAAGGGGTTCCATGGTCTGCGAGTTGGAGCAGGATATGCTGACGATCAAAGGGGAACAGAGGACGGTGACTTCGAATACAGAAAATACTTTTCAGGAAAACCGTTTTTTTGAAGCCTCCTCAATCCGGAAATATGACGGAAAATATTACTTCATATATTCTCCGCTTCCGAATACGCATTTCTTGTGTTATGCAGTGAGTGACTATCCGGACAGAGATTTTGCTTATGCCGGAGTTCTGGTGTCCAATGCGGATATATTTACCGGAGATCCGAAGCGGCAGGAGCCGATGAACTACTGGGGAAACAATCACGGAAGCCTGCTGCGGCTGAAAGAGGAATTTTACATTTTCTATCACCGTAATTCCAATAAGACGCCCTATGCAAGACAGGGTTGTGCGGAGCGGATCTTCCGGGATAAAGACGGAAGGTTTTCACAGGCAGAATTAACCTCCAACGGATTATATGCGGGGGCATTTCCGGTGAAAGGGGAATATGCGGCTTACATTGCATGGCGGCTCCAGAAGAAGGACATGGACCCGTTTGTTCCGTTTCAGTTTCTGCAATATGGCGAGGACGATCCCTATATCACCGAGGAAGAAGGGACAGAGATTCCTTATATCGCAAACCTCAGAGATGGCGCGAAAGCCGGATATCGGTATCTGTCCTCTGACGGCACGGAGAGCAGCTTCTTTGTAAAGGCGCGCGGGACAGGGAATGGGGAGATTGTCGTGACAGGAAATGAGAAAGAACTGGTTCGGATAGCGGTGGAAGCAAAGAAAGAGTGGACGGAGTTTGACGCGCCGTGTCATGGAGAGGGAGACCGGATATCCCTTTGCCTGACGTATCAGGGAGAGGGAGCAGTTGATCTGCTGAGCATGGGGATGCGGTAAGGAACTGTCCCTAAGAGAAAAAAACATTTGCATAGCCGTTCCGTGCTTAACAGCGCTTAAGCAGCAGGGCTGCTGTAGAGCACGGGCGCAGAAGTGAGGAGGAAACAGAAGTATGAAAATCAACACATATCCAATCTATCGTCAGGGGGAGTACACGAACCCGCTGAAAGGAGAATTTATACCGAATCTTACGGCATATCTCCATGAGGACGAAATCAGGCCGGCATTCATCGTGGTTCCGGGCGGCGGCTACCGCATGGTGGCAATTGCGGAAGGTGAGATCGTCGCAAAAAAGTTTTATGAAAAAGGCTATAACGTCTTTGTCTTAAGTTATACGATCGCAATGTTTGAAGACATCCGCCTTTATCTGCAGCCGTTAAAGGATCTGTCCCGGGCGGTTACGTATGTGCGCAGACATGCGGAAGAATTTCAGATTGCAGCTGACCGTCTGACGGTCTGTGGATTCTCTGCGGGCGGGCATCTCTGCGGAAGCCTTGCCGTCCATTATATGGAGCCGGAAATCCGTCCCGAGGGAGAATATGAAGGGATCAGCAACCGCCCGGACACGGTGATCCTTTCCTACCCGGTCATCACGTCAGGAAAGTATGCCCATGAGGATTCTTTCCGCGTCCTGCTGGGGGAGTCGCCGTCAGAGGAAGAACGGGAGTATATGTCTTTGGAGAAGCATGTAACAAAAGATACGCCGCCTGTATTTTTGTGGCATACGGTCACGGATGAGCTGGTTCCGGCAGAAAATTCTTATTTATTTGCTGAGGCCTGTAAAAAAGAGGGCGTTTCCTATGAAATGCATCTTTTCCGGCAGGGGCCGCACGGATATTCGCTTGCGGATAAAGAGTGGGCGTCCGGGGAATATGGCGGTGACTATGTGATGAATCAGTGGTTTGCCTATATGCAGTATTATATTGACAACGAATTGGAGATTCCAGCGCCCTTTAATGAGGTAAAGCTTCCGAAGGGAACCGACTATCGGGAAATGTACCGCAATAGCCCGAAGGACTACCTGAAAGGGACAGCCAATCCGGCGGTGGCAGTCTGGCCGGAATTGGCGGACGCATGGCTGAGAGGGATTTATGAGGAGTGGAAGAAGGGGGAAGAAGATGGAAAATAAATTAAAACCGGCGATGATATTCTCTGATAACATGATTCTGCAAATGGGAAAGCCGATCCGTGTGTGGGGAACCTGTGAAGAGGGCGGGCAGGTTACGGTCCGCCTGCTGGGAACAGAAACAACGACAGAAAGCTTTAAGGGACAATGGAGCGTGAGTCTGCCCCCGATGGAAGCCTGTGAGAGCACGGAAATGGAGATTCTCTCCGACAGAGAACGTCTTACGATTTCCAATGTGGCGATCGGGGAGGTCTGGATTGCGGGCGGGCAGTCCAACATGGAATTTCAGCTTCGTTATGACGCGGAGCGTAAGTCAGCAAAGGAAAACCCGCATATCCGTATGTTTGATTATCCGGAGGTATCTTATGAGGGGCAGCTCCTGGAGCATGATTATTCGGATTTCGGATTCTGGAGGGAATGCACGGAGGAAAATCTGGATTATTTTACGGCGGCTGGATATTATTTTGCAATGCAGTTGGAAGAAACATATCATGTTCCTGTAGGAATCGTGGGCTGCAACTGGGGCGGAACCCCGGCATGCGCATGGATGAACCCGGAATACCTGAAAGGAACTGAAGGGGAAGTCTGGCTTCGGGAATATGAAGAGCAGGTTCAGAATCTGGATGTTGAGAAATATGAGAAGGAATTTGCGGAAAATCCCGAGAACTACCGGGGGAAGCCGTTTGCAAATCCATTTCAGGAAAAGATGATGTACGGAATGTCCGAGGAGGAATTTGCCGCCATGATCCAGAGCTTTTTCACGGAAGGGACGGAAGTGAAGCCGCCTGTGATCGGGCCAAGAAGCGAAAAACGTCCGGGCGGGCTCTATGAAACGATGCTGAAAAAGACAGCCCCCTATACGGCCAGGGGCGTACTTTGGTATCAGGGGGAAAACGATGAGGCCCATGCAGACGTCTATGATGTTGTATTGGAAAGGCTGATCGACTGCTGGCGCGAGCTCTGGGGAGAAAGACTGCCGTTTTTGATCGTGCAGCTTGCGCCCTTTGAATACTGGACGGAGGAAGGGCGCATGATCTTTCCGACGATACGGGAAAAGCAGGAGCTGGTGAGCAGGCATGTGCCGGATGTATGGATGGCGTCCATTATGGATGTGGGGATGAAAAAGGATATCCATCCGAAACAAAAACGCCCGGTCGGCGAACGGCTCGCATTGCTGGCAGAGGGGCATGTGTACGGGGAAGACATTTTATGCGACGCGCCGGAGTGTACCGGGATGACGGCGGAGGATGCAAAAGTAGTTCTGACATTTGCAAATGCCGGGGACGGGCTGAGAGTCACTGGAAATGTACTGCAGGCCATGGAGCTGCTTGCGGATGGAAAGCCGGTTGCACAATTCACTTTTACTGTCTGTCAGGATCGGCTGGAGATACGGGCAGAAGAAATCAAAAAAGACGCGGAGATCGAAATCCGGTTTGCGCGGCAGGATTACTGCGAGGTCAACCTTTTTAACAGCATTGGGCTTCCCGCAAAGCCATTTGTGAAAAGAGTTGTTTCATGAGAGATAAATACGACGAAAAAGATTCATGGATTACCGATGGATATGTATGGGGTTGATTCAAATGCGTGATGAATCAGGGTAAAATAGAATTACAAAAACAAAAGGAACTAAAGTGAAAGATGAAAGGAGAAAGAGATGGGAAATCAGGCAGTTGTAAGAGAAAAGGAGGAAAAGTTCAGTTGGAAAAAAGGAATTGGATACGCACTGATCAACGGCGGTAATACGCTGGGAGCGCTTTTTGTATCCTATGTGACTTATTTTGCGACGGACAGTTTATTTTTATCAGCAGCATCTATCGGTATGGTGCTGGCATTTTCCAGAGTTTTTGACGGAGTGACAGATCTGCTTGCAGGGGCAATTATTGACCGTACACAGACAAAATGGGGGAAGGCAAGGCCGTTTATATTGATTGGTTTCCTGTATTGGGCCGCAGTGGTAGCCTTGTTCGCCACACCGGATATTTCAGATACAGGAAAACTGATCTGGATATTTATCACATATAACCTGAATTCCGCTGTATTTGGGACATTGGTGGGAACCAGCGTGGCAACGCTTCTGCGAAGAATGGTAATTGACGAAAACGCACGTATCAAAACGCTGACAATGAGTTCTTTGTTTGTAAACATAGCGGCGGTGGTAGTCAGCATTGCCCTTCCAACCCTGATTGCCAATACAAATAATTCATCCTCGGGCTGGAGAAACCTGGCAATTGCATTTGCTGCAGTAGGATGTGTAATCGATATTATTGCATTTGTATGCTGCCGTGAATATACGGAAGAAGAACTGGTTGCACTCGGTATCATCAGGAAGAATGACAAACAGGATAAACCAACGTTTAAAGAATATATCCAGGCGATTGTGAAAAACAAATATTTATTAAACTATATTGCACAGTATTCACTTGCCATGCTTGCAATGGGGCTGTTCAATGGAGCAGGTACATACTACTTTGCGACAAACCTTGGGAATCTGGCCATGATGTCTATGGTCAGCCTTGTATCACTGGCATCCTATCCGCTGTTTCTGATCTATCCGAAGATCATTGAAAAGGTAGGGCCGATCATGTTTACAAGAATCTGTTTTCTGCTCGGCGCGGCAGGAAATATTGCAAGGGCTTTTGTAGGGGGAAATACGGTTCTGCTCTGTGTGACAACGTTCTTCTGCGGATTCCTTCTGACAGGGATCAACCTTACTGGAAATGAGATCACGATCCAGTGTATGGATTACAGCTATTTAAACACAATCATTCGGTTTTCTGTACATATGAATTATACGTAATTATGTAGAAA